>NZ_JBIDBC010000055.1:0-25198 GCF_043202835.1 Streptomyces sp. NPDC048142 | reverse complement strand
AGCAGCCTCGGCTACCTCAGCCCCGCCGAGTACGAGACCGTACTCGCAGCCTGACCACCACACCAATGGTGTCCGTCAAAGCGGAGCAAGCTCAGACAACCTCGTCAGCCGGACCGATCCCCCGGCAATGGCGCCTTCCCTTAACCCGCCCGTCACCCTGGGAGAGCCCACAGGCCTGGGCACAAACGGTGGCACGACCCGGTACGTCTGGACACCGACCGGCCTCCAACTGTCGGTCACCGACCCGACCGGTGCCAGGACCGAGGCAACATATGACGAACTCGGCCGCGAGCTCACCACCACGGCCATCGAGCGGTACCCGGCACTTCAGAACCTCACCAGCCGGTACACATGGGACGACGCCGGCAACCAGACCACCCACACCACAGCCGTCGGTCACACGACCACCGCCACCTACAACGCCGCCGGAGACACCGAGACCTTCAGCGACGCCTACGGAACCACTCGTTTCGCCTACGACCGTCTGGGGCGGCCGACCGAAACCACCGACGCCACCGGCCGCACGTCACGGACGACCTACGACGCCATGGACAACGTGACCGCGATCGTCGACTACGGCAAGGGCACTACACCCTTGAGGTCATGGGCTGCGACGTTCGACCTCGACGGCAACAACACGACAACGAGCTCCCCGGAAGGGGCTTACACCGAGCGCACCTTCAACGCACTCGGCCGCATCACCGGGCAAACCGAGAAGACCACCGCGACAGAGTCAACAACTCTCTCTTTCGGGTACGACGCGACCGGCAACCGCACCCGCCTCACCGATGGCAGAGGCAACATCACGCTCTACACCCACAGCTCGTGGGGCCTGCCCGAATCGACCGTTGAGCCGGCCACCGCCGCCCACCCATCGGAGGGCGACCGCACCTGGACCACCATCTACGACAAGGCCGGCCAGGCCACCACAGACCTGCTGCCGGGCGGAGTCCGCAGAGACCGTGTCTATGACGGCATGGGCCGACTGGTACAGGAGACCGGCACAGGAGCCGAAGCCGCTACTGTCACCCGTACCCTCGGCTACGACCCAGCGGGCCGACTCGTTTCCGCGGGAACAGCGAGCCTGCTGGAGAAGAACACCTACGCCTACAACGATCGCGGCCTGCTCCTGTCGACCAAGGGCCCTGGCGGCGAGGTGAGCTACGAGTACGACGGCGACGGAAGCATGACCAGTCGGTGGCACCAGGACGTTCAGACCTCCTTCGGCTACGACGCAGTCGGCCGTTTGGACTGGACCAGCGACTCCCTCACCGGGCGTCAGACCTGGGTCGATTTCGACGAAGCCGGGCGACCGCGGCTGGCACAGTACGCCGAACCACTCGCCGACGGAGCCTGGCAGGTCGGAGCCAAACGCACCTACGAGTACGACAGCCTGGGTCGCCAGACCAGCGACGCGGTGACCGCGACCGACACCGGAGAGACGGTCACTTCCCTCAGCTACGGCTATGACCTCGACGATCGGCTGACCAGCAAGACCACCACCGGGGTGGCAGGAGCGGGAACACACTCCTACGCCTACGACGACGCAGGGCGCCTCTCCTCCTGGACCAACGGTTCCACGACCACAGCCTACGAGTGGGACGAAGCCGGGAACCGCATCAAGGCTGGGACCCGCAATGCGGCCTATGACGCACGCAACCGTCTACTGACGGACGACGCCTCCACGTACGCGTACACCGCTCGCTCCACCCTGGCCTCCGTCTCCGCAACCACGGGAGGCACCCGCACCCTCGCCTTCGACGCGTTCGAGCGGAAGATCACCGACGGAGCGACCAGCTACGCCTACGACTCACTCGACCGCACCACCACCAGCGGCACCACGTCATTCAACTACGACGGCGGCTCCAACCAACTGATCAGTGACGGCACATCCCACTACGCCCGAACTCCCGACGGTGCGCTTCTCGCCAGCAGCCAGGGCGGCACACCACAGTTCTCCATCACCGACCGGCACACAGACCTGGTAGCCGGCCTCTCCGCGGACGGCACAACGGTCACGAGTTCCACCACCTACGATCCCTTCGGTCAGAAGACAGCCACCAACGGAACGACCCCGGCCCTCGGATACCAGTCCGGCTGGACCGACCCCGACAGCGGGGACGTCAACATGGCGGCTCGCTGGTACCAGCCGGGGAGCGGAGCCTTCACCTCCCGGGACACCTGGCTGCTCGACGCCAGCCCGGCAGCCCAGGCCAACCGCCATGTATACGCCAATTCAGACCCTGTCAATGGAACCGACCCCACCGGCCACAACCGGGCGTGCGCCTGCGGCGGCGGAAGCGTCTTCCTCCGCAGCGGCGGGTCCAGGGGCGGCGGAGGCGGCAGCAGCGCCACACGGCCCAAGTCCAAGTCGAAGTCCAAGACAAGACGCGCCAAGACCCCCTACCGTGACCCTCGCGCGGACCTCTGCAACAGCAGTCGGTGCGGCGCCGGCCGAGCCCGTCCGGCCAGACCCTCCAAGCCCACCAGCCGACCGGTAAGGCCCACCGCACAGGGCCCGGTACGCACCAGGCCGGTTGCCAACACCACGCGTCCGGGCAACGGAGGCCGCTGCACATACAACTGCTCTTCCCGCACCGGGACCACGAACAGATCGCCCCAAGGAACCGTAACCACCCGCCCGCCTGCCCCACGCCCTCCGCAGAACCCCAATCGCGGACCCAACGCCAAGCCCGCACCAACTCGGCCGGCACCCAAGCCGGACTGGAACCCGAAGAACGCGGTCTGGCGGCCGGGAGCTCCCGTGGCGCTGGTCGTCAGTGCCGACCGTATGCTCGCTCTGGCAAGTAGTCAGCAGCCGTTGACGCCCGAAGACGCATCAAGCCTCGGCTTGCTCAGCGACATGTTTCCGGGGGAGAGTGTCGATCCTGACCTTGGCCACGGGCTGTCAGGGGCGGACCAGCATGCAAAGCGCACGCGTAATAGGTGCTCAAGGGATTTCCCTTCGAGCGACCCCGCCTTTTATTACGCGCCCATGACTCGGTTTGGTAAGGGTGTGGATGATTGTCGGGCGACGGGTGCAGTTGCCCATATCGATCAGTACGATCTCCGGCCGTGGCGATTGGACCCGAAATGGAAGCCGGCGGGGTTCGATCGACTGCCCGTTGGAAACAGGGCAGCACTTCATTTGATCGGCAATCAAATGGGTGGCGAAAACGGCACGTTGCGCAACTTTGTAGCGGGATATCAAACTCCCGCCAACTCCCCGCACATGAGGGGGCTGGAGGATGATGTGACCAATGCTGTAAAGTCAGGTGAGGCTATCTCGCTGGGGGTGCTACCCGTGTACATGGGCACCGATCCGGCAATTCCTACAGAAATTAGAATGTACGCGGTCGGCAACAAGGGCTACGCTCTGAACTGTACGGTCTATAATCGTGCTGTCGGTGGATACTCCTGCTCGCAAAGGTCATCAGGTGGAAAACTCTCGGTTCCATGAAATTCTTGGAGAACCCCAAGTCAACAGCGATGCGGTCGCAGACTGGGAGGTAGTTGAAAGAGCGATCGGAATGACTCTTCCTGACGACTATAAGGATTTCGTCTCCGCCTATGGCCCGGGTTGCATCAATGATCAGATCTACCTTTTTCACCCACGGGGGGAGAGGGGGGATCACGGTCTGCGTCTTGGATCGCTTTGGGATCAGGCGGCCTATTCTTACGGAGAGCTGGCGCGAAGTGATCCCGATTCGTATCCGTACTCTGTTTATCCGGAAAAGGGTGGCTGTATTGCGGTTGCCAGGTCGATCTCGGGAAACCATGTTCTTCTCGTTCCTCCCGACGAGGAGAACACACAATGGCGGGTCGCTGTGGACATGGGGGGATGGGTTCTCTTCGCGATGTCCTTTGGTGATTTTCTCTGGGCTGCGCTGCATGAGGAACTTCCTGTTCCGGTAATTCAAGGAGAGCCGTCGTTCGAACAAGTGGGGGGTGTCGGTTTCGAGTGACGTGAGCTGGAAACTGCCTGCCGGTTTTGGCCGTGCCTACAGTCCAGGCGCGGTTTTCTGGACATCCGGTTCCGTTGGTGGTGGCTGAGCCTCATGCAGGCCCCCGTCCGGGTGCGTCACCTCGGCCTCATTGAACACGCATGCTAAGGATTCAGCCGATCGGCTTGACGGTCGACCGGAGCTTCCACTGCGTCGGCTACGGTATGCCCCTTACGGCGGCTCCTGGAGACGTACCACAGTCGAAGGGAAGGACGGCTCCGTCAAGGAAGGAGGGTGGAGCGGACCTGTCGCAGACCGTCATGGGGTCATCCTTCGTTTCCGAGGAGAGGGAGGAGACGGGAGAATGGCGGGAGGCAACAGGTGCCGGCGGGCCACGGCCGCGAGCAGGACGTAGGCGAGCACCACCAGCAGAACCGTGATGATCCACGCACGCGATCCGGTCGGGTCATAGACCCGCCCCGCGTTGCCCACGTCCACGGCCGGCGCCGTCTGTCCGGCCTCGAACGTGTCCCTGCCGCTCCCGTACAGCTTGACGCCCCCGAGCTCCACGGTGCCGTCGTCGGACCGGAACGTTCCCGACCACTCGCACGTGGTGTGCCCGGAGTGCCCCACGCACACGAGACGGGCGGCGGTGAAGGTGCCCCGCGGCCCGTCCGCCGTGGCGGCCCTGGCGGCGGTGGCGAGATTCGGCACCGTCACCCAGAACAGCAGCACTCCGACCACCAGGAGCAGCAGGGACACGAACCCGGAGGGCCTGCTCCCGCTCGTGGCCACGTGTTCAGGCCCTCGGCGCGCAGGCGCACCGCGCGGCGGCGTTGTCCGGCCGGTCCGCGCGCGTGTGCAGATACATCGCCACCACCATGGGGACCGTCACCAGGGTGTTGTAGAAGAGGTGCAGTTCCACCCGGGGCATGATCAGCTGAATCAGGCTCGTCGGAACGGCCTTGCCCAGCAGGTGCGCGCCCGCGAGTACCTGGACCAGGAGCAGCAGGTGCTCCAGGTGGTGCCACACCTGAATGCCGAGCGACACCTTCCACCAGGTGCCCGAGCGGCCGGTGAAGCCCGGCCGCAGGAGGAACAGGCCGACCATCATCACCAGGGCGTAGCCGTAGTGCATCCATTCCGAAGTGACGAGCCACGGGAACGGAATCCCGAGCACGCCGCGCGCCTCCGGGATCGGCCAGCCCAGGACGTAGATCTGGTACGCCTGGACCAGGTGCTCCGCCCAGTGTGCGACGACGATGAACACGAAGATACGCAGGCCGAGTTGATGGTGACGGCCGTTGATCGAGTCGAGCCCGCCCCGCAGCGTGTGCGGTAAGGCTCCCGTGCTGATGGCCATGCCTGAACCTCCACGGTCGGGGAACGGTGGCGGCTCATTACATCAAGCCGGCGAGGGGGAGGGCTTCTTCATCCGTGCTCTTCTTGAGGGCCGTTTCGCAGCTGCCCGCGCCGGCCGAACCGCTCGGCCGCGCGCCCGCGGTGTGCGCGGCGCGGGCCGTCCCGGCTGTTGCCGAACAGACGCCGCTGCTCAGCGGCTTGATCGCGGGCAGGACGGATCGTCGTGTCCTCGCGGTCGGCCGTCGGTCCGGCCGCGACACGGGCAACTCTCGTACTCCGGGGGTGGTTGCCATCAACCGGACGGGTTCATTAGCTTCCTGGCATCACGAGGCCGCCCCGTCGTCCCGCGGTCACTTCGTCCTCGCCGACCGCCTGTCTGCCCCTTCTTCTCCTGGAGGAAGAGCTGTGCCCCATATCGCACTGAACAACGACCTCCCCGGAATCAGCGGCCTGATGGCCCACCGTCCCGACACCGGCGGACCGCTGGGCGACCTCGCGAACGCTCTGCTGAGGGCGCCGTCCTCGCTCGAACCGGGAGAGCGCGAGCTGATAGCGGCGTACGTCTCGCGGCTCAACGGCACCGAGTTCTGCTCCTCCTCGCACGGGGCCTTCGCCGCCGCGCAGTTGGCGGGAGGACAGGAGCTGGTCCGGGCCGTCCTGGCCGACCCCGGCACCGCACCGGTCAGCGGCCGGCTGCGTGCGTTGCTGAGCGTGGCGGCCGAGGTCCAGAGCGCCGCGCGCCCGGTTTCCGACAGGACGATCGCGTCGGCCCGCGCCGAGGGCGTGGACGACACGGACCTGCACGACACGGTTCTGATCGCCGCGGCGTTCTGCATGTACAACCGTTACGTCAACTGCCTCGCCACCGAGCTGCCCGAGGACGACGAGTACTACGAGCACGCAGCCCGGCGGATCGTGGCCGACGGCTACCGGGGCGGGATCGTCCAGGGCGAGTGACGCTACCCCACCCGGGAAGGGGCGACGCAGGGGGCCGGACCCGAATGTCAGGTCACCACGAGCCGCCTACCTCGGTCACTTCGCCCGACACCACCGGTTCCCGGCGCGAAACGGAACGAGGAGGACCGGGTTGTGACCGGCGTCGCACCCGGGGCCCGGGGCCCGGGGCGGCCGATCAGTGAACATCGCCCCTGGAGGAGTCTGCCGTATGGCCGACAGGACCCACTGAGCGCGAGTAGTCTGCGGTATGACCGACAAGGCCGCTGAGCCGTTACCGGATGCTGTTCACCACCTCACCTACCGCGCCTGTCGGGAGAACATCACCCGACTCGTCACCTCGGGACCCTCGGTCGCGGACCTCTCCGTGCCGGCGTGTCCCGGCTGGAGCGTGCGTGATCTCGTCGGACACCTCGTCCAGGTCTGCCGGATGGCCGTGGGCGAGGAGCCGGGTGAGATCAGTGAGCCGCCGCCCCCGCCTCCGGGTATCCCTTTGGCTGAACTCCTCGTCACCTGGGCCGAACTGGAGGAGGAGCTGCCGCGGGTGCTGTCACGCGCCGACTGGCTGCGCCGCCGCATCCTCCCGCTGGACGTGTTCTCGCACGAGCTCGATCTCCGTGCCGCCCTCGGCATACCCCCGCCCGACCGTCACCCCGCCCTCCCCGACGCGCTGGATCTCGCCGTCACGGGCTTCACCATGTCGCTGAGCGGGCACGGCCTGCCGGCGTTGCGCGTTCATACGCCCGACCGGGTGTGGACAGCCGGGGAGGGCGAACCGGCCGTCACGTTACGCGGCGAGAGCCCGGACATCTTCCGCGCGCTGACCGGCCGGCGTACCCTCCGGCAGATCGGCGAGATGTCCTGGAGTACCTCGCCGGCCCCGTGGCTGCCCGCTTTCACCTGGGGTCCCTTCACACCGCCGACGCACCCTGTGGAGGAGGCGGCGCCCGCCGGTCCGGCAGGGCCGCCACTCCCGTAACCGACGTCGTGGCCAACTGCGTTGGCCGGTTGGCCACGACGTCGAAGCCCGGGGCCGCGCATGCTCGTAGGCTTCCGCTCGGCCCGCGGTCTCCAGCCGACGACGGCGCTCGCCCGCGGGCGGACCGGCGCCGCGAGGGAGACGATGGGGCCGACGGGCGATGGCCTGGAGGCCCACAGCGAGGTCCCGGCTTCAGGGCCGCTTATGCCGGGCACGCGGCGGCGGACCGTATGCCTCCGTCAGCGCGTTGCGGACGGCGATCCGCCCCGCATGGTGGAACGCCCAGGGGTGGGAGTCCACTTCGTGCACCTCGATGGTCCGCAGGATCACCGCGACGGCCACCGTGGTGCCGGGACGCAGGGCCGCCAGTTCGCCCAGTTCCTCGCGGACGCCGCAGCCGAAGGCCTCGTGCAGTTCGGACACCTCGGCGGCCGACCAGCCCGGCACCGTGCCCGTGCCCGCCGACTCGAACTCCACGCCCTCCTCCCGGGGTTCGAAGTCCGCCACCGCCAGGGCGAAGGAGGACGGGCAGCCGGCCTGGCGGACGTACATGGCTTTGACGGCGCGCAGGGGGCGGGGAGGGAAGGTCCTCGGCTCGGTGGTCATGCGCCCACGGTACCGACGCCTCGGCGGCCTCCCCACGGGGTTTCCGCGGGGAGGCCGTCCGCTCAGGCGTCCCGGCGCAGCTCCAGGGTGCAGCACTTCACGCTGCCGCCCGCCTTGAGGAGTTCCGAGAGGTCCACGCCGACCGGGTTGAAGCCGCGCTCGCGCAGCTGTCCGGCCAGGCCCGTCGCGTTCTGCGGCAGCACCACGTTGTAGCCGTCCGACGTCGCGTTGAGCCCGAACACCTCGGCGTCGTCGGGGGAGGCGAGGAGGGCGTCGGGGAACAGCCGCTCCAGAACGGCCAGGCTGCCGGGGGAGAAGGCCCCGGGGTAGTAGGCGACCGTCTTCTCGTCGAGCACGGTCAGGGCGGTGTCCAGGTGGTAGTAGTCGGGATCGACGAGGGTCAGCCCGATCACCGGCCGTCCGAAGTACTCCTGTGCCTCGTCGTGGGAGCGCGGGTCGCTGCGGAACCCGGTGCCCGCCAGCAGCCAGTCGCCCGCCAGGAGATAGTCGCCCTCCCCTTCGTTGACGAACGCGGCCGTGCGCAGGTCCGGAAAGCCGTTGTCCCGCAGCCAGTCGTGGTACGCGGGGCCCTCGGCGGTCCGCTCGGCGTCGCGGAACCGGGCCACGAGGGCCCGCCCGTCGACGACCGTGGCGCCGTTGGCCGCGAAGACCATGTCGGGCAGGCCGGGTACGGGGTCGATCGTGTCGACGGTGTGCCCGAGGTTCAGGTAGACCTCGCGCAGCCGATCCCACTGGGCGATGGCCAGCGGAGTGTCGACAGGTTTCGTCGGGTCCATCCACGGGTTGATGGAGTAGACCACGTCGAAGTAGGTGGGCCGGCACATGAGGTAGTGCCGGGCACGTGCGGTACGCATGGGTAGGGTCCCGATCGTCAGGGGCGGCCGGTGAGATAGCCGCCCATCGAGGTGAAGTACTCGGTCGCGGGCAGCTCGCTGCCGTCTTCGGTCCGTACGCGGGTGATCGCCAGACCGTGGTTGCGGCCCGTGCGGGCGTCGGCTCCGGCGACGATCACGACGCCGTCGCCCTCGCGGTAGAAGACGCGGCCCGGGGTGCCGCCGTAGCGGCCCTGGGACACGACGGCGGAGACGACCTCGAGGCGCTGCCCCCGGTGGAACGTGAAGGCGGCCGGGTACGGGGCGGACTGGGCGCGGACCAGGCGCTCCAGGTCCTCGGCCGGCCAGTTCCAGTCGATGCGGATGTCCTCTTCGGCCCGCTTGTGGAAGAAGCTGGCCTTCGACCGGTCCTGCCGGGTGAACTCGGTCTGCCCGGAAGCGATGAGTCCGAGGGCCTCGACCGTGACCGGCGCGATTAGGTCGACCGTCCGGTGGAACAGATCGGTGGCGGTGTCCGTCGGTCCCACGGCCACCGTGCGCTGGACGACGATGTCTCCGGCGTCCAGCTCCTCGTCCATCATGTGGGCCGTGACGCCCACTTCCGGCTCGCCGTTGATGAGCGCCCAGATCAGCGGCGAGAAACCCGCGTAGGCGGGCAGCAGCGAGTCGTGGATGTTGAGCGTGCCGTGCCGCGGCAGGTTGTAGATCCGCGGCGGTATCCACGTACGCCAGTTGTTCGCCACGATGATGTCCGGGGAAGCCTCCTGGAGAAGCTCGAAGAGCTCGTCGTCCGGCCGGTTGCGGATGATCACGGGGACCCCGTGCTTCTCCGCGAGGTCGGCGACCGAATCGCTCCAGATCTTCTCGTAGGCGTGTTCGCTCCTCGGGTGTGTCACCACCGTCACCACGTCGTGCTCGGAGTCCAGGAGCGCTTGCAGGGTGCGGTGCCCCCAGGTCTGGTAACCGAACATGACGACCCGCATGGAGGTGCCTCCTTGGAAGAGCGATCAACCGGCGCATCAGTAAAGCAAGCCTTACCTAATAACACAACGGTGCTGGGAGACCATCCCAGTTGAGTGCCCGGCCTGGGCGGCCGCCGGTGGAGTCCCGGCAACGCGAAGGGAGTTGGAGGCGGCCCCTGCCCGGAGCCCGTCCGGATGGCCCGATGGTGCGCGCCGCGCCCTTGGCAGTACATTCCGGCGGACGGCCCGGCGGGAGCATCCAGCGGCGATGCCCCACCCTCGTACGGCTCCGGGAACTCCCGCGCCGGCCACGCCCCCTGACCTCCGACGGACGGACTGCCCATGCTCTGTACGCGGCTGACGAACGCGCACATCCTCACGATGGACCCGCACCACCCCGTCGCCCACGACCTGGGCATCTGGCGGGGGCGGGTCGTCGGGGTGGACGAGGCTGTGACCTCCCTGCCCGCCCGTGAGGTCGTCGACCTGGGCGGCGCCACCGTGCTGCCCGGTTTCATCGACAGTCATGTCCACCTGGCCTGGGCCGGGTTGAAGGCCGTAACGCCGAGCATCGCCCCGTGCGAGCGGGTCGAGGGCATCCTCGCCGTCGTGGACGCGGCCGCCCGGCGGCCTGCTCCTGCCGGAGCCTGGGTGGACGTCGCCGGGTACGATCAGCGGGCCCTGGGCCGCCGGCTGACCGCCGCCGAACTGGACCGGGTCAGCCACGGCCGCAAGGTCTTCCTGATGCACGACTCCGGGCACGCCTGCGTCGTCAACACCGCCGTACTGGAGCTGCTGCCGGACGGGACGCCGCACGAGGACGGGTTCCTCGCCGAGAGCGCCATGACCACCGCCCGCCGACTGCGGCTGCCCTACTCCCAGGAAGAGCTGGCCGACGCGATCGAGCTCGCCGCCCGCGCCTGCCTCGACGAGGGGATCACGGCCTGCGCCGAGGCGGGGATCGGCGGCGGACTCCTCGGCCACAGCCCGGTCGAACTGGGCGCCTACCAACTGCTCCGGGACCGTGGCCGACTGCCCCTGCGGGTCCAGCTCATGGCGTCCGGTGACACCCTGCGCCCCCGGGCGGCGCACGCCGACGACGGCTTCACCCAGGCCCTGGACCTCGGCCTGCGCACCGGTTTCGGCGACGACTGGCTGTCCCTGGGCGCGCTCAAGATCTACACCGACGGCGGCATGATGGCACGCACGGCGGCGCTCACCTCCCCGTACGAGGGCACGACGGACAACGTCGGCCGCTTCCAGGACGACCCCGACCGCCTCGCCGGCCTCATCGTCGACGGTCACCTCGCGGGCTGGCAGCTCGCCGTCCACGCCATCGGCGACCGGGCGGCCGACCTCGCCCTGGACGCCCTGGAGCGGGCCCAGAAGCTACGGCCCCGCCCGGACGCGCGCCACCGCATCGAGCACGCCGGGCTGATCCGCCCCGACCAGCTGCCCCGTCTCGCCGGACTCGGCGTGAGCGCGGTGGTCCAGCCCACCTTCCTGCACTCCTTCGGCGACGACTACGCGACGGTCATGGGGGCGGGCCGGGCCGGCTGGATGTACCGGGGCCGGGGATTCCTGGACCACGGGGTCACCCTCGTCGGCAGCTCGGACCGCCCCGTCACGGACGGCTCGCCGCTGCGGGCGATCCAGTTCATGGTCGAACGCGCCTCCGCGTCGGGCCGCCTCATCGGCGCGGACGAGGCGGTCACCGTCGACGAGGCGCTGCGGGCCTACACGGTCGCCGGCGCCTACGCCTGCCGCTGGGAGAACACGGCGGGCGCCCTCTCGCCGGGGACGCGCGCCGACCTGGTGGTGCTGGGCGACGACCCGCACCGCGTGGACCCCTCCCGGATCGGGGACATCGAGATCGTCGGCACCTTCGTGGACGGCAGGGACGCCCGCGCCGCGGGGTGACGCTACGCTCGACGCCATGCGCGCGGAGAAGACGGACGGCACGGACGGCAACGCGAGCGCCGAGTGGGTGACCGTCGCGTCGTACGAGAACCTGCCGGGCTGCCCGCGCCCCCCGGCAGCCCTCCGCGCCTGACTGCGTGACCGAGGCACCGACTGGATGCCCTTCGCCCCGGACCGGATCCACTGCGATCTTCTCTGCGGGGCCGGCGCGGACGGTCGCCGGCGCGGTTGGTACGTCGTCCGGATGCACACGGACGCGCTGCGCGGCCTGGGCCTGCACCCGGATCAGCCCACCGCCGTGATCACCGGTCCGCCTCCGCCCCGCTGGTGGCACGCCGCAGCCGAGCGCAACGCCTACCGGCATGTCGCCGGCTGACGGCCCGTCCGTCCGCGCCGGTCGTCAACTCGACTCGCACCAAGACGCTTTGAGCGGTGCCGACCGGTCGGTGCGGGTCCTCCCGCAGCCCGGCGGCAGAACAATACGTCGCCCTTTTCGTGTTATTTAGGGTGAATGGGGGCATCGGCCCGTAGGTTGGGGAGAAACGCCACCCGGGTGGCGTCCTGTGTCCCCCGACCCGTCACCGGCCGGGACCGGGCTGCCGCCGTTCCACCGGCCGCCCGGCGTCCCGCGCCGCGGGTCATGAACGAGGAAAGGCAGGGCAGGTGAACGTGCTGGGGATCATCGCCTCCGGTGTGGCCGCGCTGTTCATCACGGTCGCACTCGCCAAGGGCGCCCGCCGCGCGGCGCTCCACTCCCACGTCCCGGACGAACCGGCCGGGCGTGCGCCACGGGCCGGAGCGCTGCGCAGGCCCGGCGGCCCGGCGGTCGTGCTCGGCGGCCCGGCGGTCGTGCTCGGCGTCGGCGCGGCGGCGGGCGGGGCTCTGTGGCTCGGCGCGGCGGACGACTCGGCGGGCTCCGTCGCGGGGCTGCTCGCCGGGGCCGGGACCGTGGCCGCCCTCGGTCTCGTCCACGACCTGAAGCCGCTGTGGGGAGCCCTCCGCCTCGCCGTGCAGACGGCCGCCGCGGTCCTCGTCGTCTGCCTCGCCGGACTGTCACCGGCGGCGAGCGTCCTGGCCGTGCTCTGGATCGTCCTCGTCACCAACGCGTTCGCCCTGCTCGACCACGCCGACGGGCTGTTGACCGCCGTCGGCCTGGTCACCGCCGCCGGGCTGCTCGCGTCCGCCGCCGTCGACGGCAGCACCGCCCTCGCCCTGCTTCCCACCACTCTGGCGGCGGGTCTCGCCGCCTTCCTGCTCCACAACTGGCACCCCGCCCGCCTTCGGCTCGGCGCGTCCGGTGCGCAGTTCACCGGATTCGCGCTGGCCGCCTCCGGTGCGCTGATCCAGACGGCCGCCCCGTCGGGCCGTGCCGCGTGGGCCGCGCTGCCGGCCCTGGCGACGGTGGCCCTCGCCGACACCGCCCTGGTCCTGATCTCCCGTCGCCGCGCCGCGCGTTCCCTGCTGCGCGACACGGACGACCACATCGCGCACCGCCTGCGCCGGGTCCGCGTCACCGTACCGGGCACGGCGGTCCTCCTGGCCCTCTGGGCGGGCGTGCCCGTGACGACCGGGACGCTGGTGTACGCGGAGCTGCTGCACCCCGCGCTCCTCCTCCTGCCGCTGGCCGGGACGGTGGCCGCCGTGTTCGCCCTGCTGAGAATTCCGGCGTACGCGCCGCCCCGCACGGCCCCGCCCCGTACCGCCGCCCGGCGTACGCAGGCGCACACCACCGGAGCCGCCATCCCCTCGACGGCCTCCGCGCCGGGCGGTGGGGGCCCCGCTCCCGGGAAGGGCGCTTCCGCCGGCCCGGCCAGGACCGCCGCGGGGCACCCCACCGTGCCGCCCCCGCCCACCGGTCGATCCGCCGCCGCGGTCGCCGCCGAGCGGAGCTGACGCCGCCCGGCCCGTGATCACCCCCCATCACCCTCGCAGCCGGCCGAGGGTGGCACGGGCCGCGGTGCGCGCGTACGGGGAGACCATCAGATACGGCGCCCACGGCCAGGTGTGCCGCAGGCAGTACACCCACCACTGGCGGGGCGGCAGCTCCCGCCCGGAGGCCACCCGGCGCAGGGCCTCCCGGACACCGATCCCCGGCTCCCGGGAGCCGGGAGCGACCGGTCCGTCCACGCACTCGCCGACGTGCCCCGGGGCGACGAGAGAAGTCGCGCCGGCCCGCCGCGCGCGGCAGCCGTGGTCGTAGTCGCCCATCCGGTGCCGGAAGAGCTTGTCGGGGTCCCCGACGAGGTCGTACACGGCACGGGACAGCAGGACCACCCGTCCGTCGTACGTGTCGCAGGGCTCGGGCCGGTGCTCGCCGGGCTCGACGAGGACCAGGGACCTGCCCCGCCGCCCGGAGTACACCGTGTCCCCGTACGCGTTCCGCACCGCGCCGACGACGACCGCGGGGGACCCGGCCGCGTCCGCCGTGCGCAACAGCGTCACCAGGGCGTCCGGGAAGAGTTCGACCCCGTCGTCGAGCCACAGCTGATGCGTCCATGAATGACTCGGTCCGCCCGGTGTCACGCCGAGCGGGCCGCCGCCCCCGCCGCCGCTGCGGCTGTTGCGGCTCGCGAGGCGCAGTGCCTGGTTGCGGGGGACGTCCGCGCCCACCGACATGACCTCCACCGCCGGATGCCGCAGCCGGACCGCCTCCGGCGTACCGTCGGTGCTGCCGGTGTCCACGAGATGCACGCCGAGCGTCGTCCCGGCGGGGAGCCCGCGCTGCGCCTCCAGGGCACGCAGCGCGGACAGCGTCCGCGCACGGCGGTCGTGACTCGTCATCAGTACGGCCAGGTGAACGGAGTGCACAGTGGACTCCTCAGCTCCTTACATCCCACTATTCATTCATAAAAGCTGATATCCCGCATGGCCTGGGCAGGTGAGCGCCCAACCCGCCCAGGCCCGTGCGGGCTCCGCATCTCCGTGCCGGTCCGGCCGTCCCGTGCCGGTGCTCGTCCACCGTCGGCCGCCCGGTGCGTGACGGCGGTCGCCCTGACCGCGAGCATCCGGTTCACGGCCGCCCTGACTGCGAAGATCCGGTTCAGGGTCGCCTCGCCCGGCTTCCACCGGGCGGTGCTGGACGAGGAGTCGGCCCACGGCCGACTCTGCGGCGAGGCGCCCGTCGATCCGGAGATCTCACCCGTCACCCGCGACCTGCTCGCGCACCGGCCCGGGGCCCGGGGCGCTGGTTCACCGCCGGCCCCGCCACCGCGCTCGACGCCCTCAAGGAGGGCCGGGCCCCCGAGCTGCCCGCGCCGCCGCGCACCGAGGACCGGGCGGACCGCGCCGCCGGGGCTCTCCTCACGGCGGTCCCGGAACAGGAACGGGCGGCGCCGCGCCCCACCCCCGGCCGACGTGCCCGCCGCCCGAAACCCCGGGGGAACCGCGAGGGGAGCGTGAGAGGCTACGTTCCCAGCGGCTCCCCACCGTGCGGACGGAGCCGGACCACTGCCGACAGATCGGGAATCAGCACCCATGACTCCTCCGAGCGAACCCGCACCGCACGGTGCCCCCGCCGCCGTTCCCACCCCCGGTGACGGGCTCCGACAGCAGGGCGCGGGCCGCCTGCTGGCGGTGAGTGACCTGCACGCGGCGGTGAGCGACAACCGGCCCCTGGTGGAGTCCCTGCACCCGACGTCCGACGCGGACTGGCTGATCGTCGCGGGTGATGTGGCGGAGCGGCCCGAGGACATCCGGTGGGCGCTCGGACTCCTCGCGGAACGCTTCGCCCGGGTGATCTGGACCCCCGGCAACCACGAGCTGTGGACGCTGAACAAGGACCCGGTCCAACTGCGCGGCCAGGCCCGCTACGACCACCTCGTCGAGCTGTGCCGGGACCTCGGAGTGACGACTCCGGAGGACCCCTTCCCGCTCTGGCCGGGCCCGGAAGGACCGGTGGCGATCGCGCCGCTCTTCCTCCTGTACGACTACACCTTCCGCGCCCCGGGAACGCACACGAAGAAGGAGTCACTCGCTGTCGCGCACGAGGCCGGCATCGTCTGCAACGACGAATACCTTCTGCACCCGGACCCCTATCCGACCCGGGACGACTGGTGCCGTGCCCGGGTCGCCACGACCGGCCGCCGGCTCGCGGAGCACGACCCCGAGATACCCCTCGTTCTCGCCGGGCACTGGCCGCTCGTCCGGGAACCCACGTCGGTGATGTGGTACCCGGAGTTCGCGCAGTGGTGCGGCACCGAACTGACCGCCGACTGGCACCGCCGCTTCAACGTCACCGCCGTCGTCTACGGCCACCTCCATATCCCCCGTACGACCTGGTACGACGGGGTGCGCTTCGAGGAGGTCTCCATCGGCTACCCCAGGGAGTGGCGTGAGAGGGGGCACCCGCGCGGACTGCTGCGGCAGATCCTCCCGTACGAGGGCGAACCCGCCCCGCCGGCCCGGACCGACGCCGAACCGACCGCCCAGCGGCCCACCCCCGGAGGCTCCTCGTGATCGAGCGGCTGCTGCCCGCCGACGTCTCCTGCGCGGCTACCCGCGCGGAGAGCGTCCCGGACGGAACTCTCTTCCCGGAGGAGGAGGTACTCGTCGCCAAGAGCGTGGCCAAACGCAGGAACGACTTCGCGACGGCCCGCGCCTGCGCCCGGCGCGCCATGGCCGGACTCGGCCTGCCGCCCGTGGCCGTGCTCCACGGACACCGGGGAAGGCCGCTGTGGCCCGAGGGAATCGTCGGCAGCCTCACCCACTGCGCCGGGTACCGGGCGGCCGCGCTGGCCCGC
Source organism: Streptomyces sp. NPDC048142 (assembly GCF_043202835.1). NCBI lineage: Bacteria > Bacillati > Actinomycetota > Actinomycetes > Kitasatosporales > Streptomycetaceae > Streptomyces > Streptomyces sp. NPDC048142. The sequence goes on along the minus strand of NZ_JBIDBC010000055.1, from coordinate 8,878 downwards.
GCGACGGACGTGCTGTCGCTGGGCATCGACGCGGAGCCGCATGCCCCTCTCCCCACCGGCGTAAGGGAGTTGGTGACCCTGCCCGCCGAACGCGAGCGAATCGGTCCGCCGGTGGAGGAAGGCGCGGGCGAAATCCACTGGGACCGGGTCCTGTTCAGCGCCAAGGAGAGCGTTTTCAAAACCTGGTACCCGGTCACCGGTATCGAACTCGACTTCGTCCAGGCCGATCTGACGTTCCGTCGCTCGGGCGGTACGGGCGGTACGGGCGGTATGGGCGGTACGGACTGGTCGGACCGCCGGGGCGGTGGCGGCGGGTCTCCGGACCGTACCGCCGCCGAGGGCGCCTTCGCCGCCCGTCTGCTGCTCACCGACCCGGCGCTGCCGACGACGCTTCACGGGCGGTGGCGGATCGAGGACGGCATCGTCGCCACGGCTGTCCTGGTCCGGCCCGACTGGCGGGACAGCGGCGCGCGGTGACGTTCGGTCGGCCGGGGGAGCGAGGTGCGGTGACGGTCGTCCGGTCGGGACGGCGGCACATCGTGGCGTTCATCCGGCCGGGGGAGTGGTCAGGGGGCGGCCCAGCGCCACGTTCCACCGGCCCGACCGCCCGCTGAGTTCGGTCAGTGTCAGCGGGGCGACGTCCAGTCGCCAGAACGCTTTTGCCGGCAGCCGCAGACCATGGACGACCGCCGCCCGGACGACGGCGGTCTCGGTCACCGCCAAGAAGCTCGTACCGGGTGCGTCCGGTCCGCCGAGGGAGTCCAGCCATCCCCCGATCCGCCTGACCAGGTCGCGCAGCGACTCCCCGCCGTGCGGAGCCGCCGAGGGGTCGTCGAGCCAGGCGGTCACCTGCGCCGGTTCGGCGGCGGCCACGTCGTCGAGGCGGCGGCCGGACCAGCGCGCCAGGTCCCAGCCGGCCGGAGCCGGTTCGGGCTGTGCCGCCAGGCCCAGCGCCGCGGTGGTTTCGCGGCACCGCTCGGAGGGGCCGCTCAGCGCCGGCCCGGCTCCCGGCACCGCACCGGCCGCCGCCCGCGCGCGCTCCCGGCCGGAGGGGTCCAGGGGAGCGTCGCCGTCGAAGCGGGCCTCCCTCAGCGCCGCGTTCATCGCCGGTGAGATCAACATCACCCGTACTGTCATGTCCCTGCTCTCTCTCCTTCGCCGTGCGCACCAAAGCCCTGCCGCCGCAAGTGATTTGTGCTCCGGGGCTCCGAAGATTGGACCATGGCGGTGCCTGCGTACAAGCGGTATGGTCACGTCGACCATGACGAGGGTGTGACGGAAGTCCGGTGAGAATCCGGCACGGTCGCGCCACTGTGAACCCGCATCCGTGCGGGGAAGTCAGACCCGGCACCTTCGTTCAGGCACCACGACAGGGACGCGTGTTCCCACAGGAGGTACTGTCATGGCACAGTCCGTCGTTCCCGCAACCGGTGCATCCGCGATCACTCCGATCTCGGCGAAGGCCATTGCCCCGTGGGCGGTCTTCTTCGGCATTCTCATGCTCGTCCTGCTGTACTTCGTCGGCGCTGAACAGGGTGCCACCGCGCTCATCGCGGGCGAAGGCGTCCACGAATGGGTTCACGACGGCCGTCACCTGCTCGGCTTCCCCTGCCACTGAGACGCCTGAGGAACCAGGGAATCAGCGGACACGGGAAGCAAGAGAAGTCAGGAAACCATCGTGAACTCCATATCTGTCAGAGCTCTGCTCGTGCGCGGCATGCTCGCGGGCCTGATCGCGGGCGCACTCGCGCTCGCTGTCGCCTATTTCCTCGGTGAGCCCCAGGTGGACGCGGCCATCGCCCTCGAAGCGGCCCACAGTCACGACCACGGCGGCGGCGAGGAGTTGGTCGGCCGCGCAACGCAGGCGACAGGCGGCCTCGCCACCGGCGTCCTGGTCTTCGGCGTCGCCGTGGGCGGGATCGCGGCACTCGTGTTCTGCTACGCACTGGGCCGCATCGGCGACTTCGGCCCCCGGGCCACGGCGGCGCTGATCGCGGGCGCGGCCCTGCTCACGGTCTATGTCGTGCCGTTCCTGAAGTACCCGGCGAACCCGCCCGCTGTCGGCAATCCCGACACTCTCGGCAAGCGCACCGCCCTGTTCTTCCTGATGGTCGCCCTCAGTGTGCTGCTGGCCATAGCCGCTGTCATCATCGGCAGACGGCTCGCCCCTGGCCTGGGGAACTGGAACGCGACCATCGCGGCCGTCGCCGGTTTCGTCCTGCTGATCGGTCTCGCCTACGCGTTCCTGCCCTCCTTCGACGAGGTGGGCAAGGACTTCCCGGCCGGTCTGCTGTGGGAGTTCCGGCTTTCGACGCTCGCGGTCCAGGCGACGTTGTGGAGCGTTTTCGGCATCGTCTTCGGACATCTCACCGAACGGCTTCTGACGCCCGCCGCCCCTGCCGCGCTGCCCCGCACCGCCAGTGCGGTGAACTGACGCGGGGCAGCGCGTACGTACATACGCAGGCACGCAGGCACGCACGCATGCGCGCATGCGCGCATGCGACAGGGCCCGCCGGGTACGCCCCGGCGGGTTCTGTCGTGTGCGGGCAGGGCGAAAGAAGGGTAGCGATGCTTATTATCGATGCTATGTCCCTGGGGTAGCGATGTTAACGTCATGGTGTTAGCGTTGATTCAACGGGCTTCGCGGGACCACCGCGGCCTCAGTCGCCAGGAGCACTGCCATGTCCGAACGGGCCGTGACCGAACACTCCGCATCCGCGTCGACGCACGCATCCGCGTCGACATCCGCATCCATGTCGACATCCGCGTCCGCTTCGACGTCCACCGCGCAGTCCGCGCGTTCCGGTGACGCCCATCGCCGGGTGGCGGTGGTCACCGGGGGGTCCCGGGGTATCGGCCGCGAGAGCGCGGAGCGGCTCGCCGCCGACGGTTTCGCAGTCGTCGTCAACTACGCGGGCAACCGGACCGAAGCGGAGGCCGCCGTCGCCGCCATCACCGCGGCGGGCGGCGAGGCTGTCGCCCAGCAGGCGGACGTGGCCGACGAGGTCGCCGTCGCGGCACTCTTCGGCGCCGCCGAGGCGGCCTTCGGCGGCATCGATGTGGTGGTGCACGCGGCGGGGGTGATAGCGCTCGCCCCGCTGGCCGAGCTCGAACTCGACACGCTCGACCGGATGCACCGCACCAACATCCGGGGCACGTTCGTCGTCGACCAGCAGGCCGCGCGGCGGTTGCGCGAGGGCGGGGCCATCATCAATTTCTCCAGCTCGGTGCTGTCGCTGGCCCTGCCCGGCTATGCCGCGTACGCCGCGACCAAGGGCGCCGTCGAGGCCATGACCCTGATTCTCGCCCGCGAGCTGCGGGGCCGGGACATCACCGTCAACGCCGTGGCGCCGGGGCCGACCGCCACCGACCTGTTCCTGGACGGCAAGGACGAGGAGACCATCGCGCGGATGGCTGCCCAGCCGCCGCTGGAGCGACTGGGGACTCCGCAGGACATAGCCGAGGTGGTCTCCTTCCTCGCCGGCCCGGCCCGCTGGGTCAACGGGCAGGTGCTGCGGGCCAATGGCGGCATCGTCTGAGCGCCGCCGTGCCGCTTGATAGCGTCCGTCCGGTGAGCACAAGTACACGGACACGCATCCTGGATGTGGCCGCCACTCTGGTCAGGGACTCGCCCGACGGCGATATCTCCACGCGCGCCGTGTGCGAGGCGGCGAAGGTGGGGGCTCCGGCCCTCTACCGCCATTTCGGCGACAAGGAAGGACTGCTGTCGGCCGTCGTCGACGACGGCTTCGAGAAGTACCTGGCGACGAAGAGGGGCCGTGGTGAGACGAGTGACGCCGTGGAGGATCTGCGCCGGGGGTGGGACAGCCACGTCGCCTTCGCCCTCGACAACCGCAATCTCTACCGGCTGATGAACTCGCCGGCGATGCGCACGCCGCCCGCCGCGGCGCTGGAGTCCCACCGGATCCTGACCGGGGACCTCGAACGGGCCGCGGCCCAGGGCCGGATACGCGTCGCGCCCGAGCTGGCCGCCCAGATGATCATGTCGGCCAATGTGGGGGTGGCGCTGATGCTGGTGTCCCGCCCGGCGACGTTCGACGACATCGAGGTGTCCCGCCGCGTGCGCGACGCACTGTACGCGGCGGTGCTCACGCCGGACGTATCGCCGAGCGCACCGCCGGACGCCGAAGTCCCCACGGCGGCGGCCCGGTTGAGTGCCCTGTTGCGACAGGAGCACGGGGCGGGTCTGAGCACCGCCGAGGCGGCGCTGATGAAGGAGTGGCTCGACCGGGTGGCGAACGCCCGTCCGGACGCCTGACCCGGAGCGCCGGGGCACGTCATGGGGGCACCAGGGGTTACCGGGGGGCATCAGCGGGGTCATCAGGGCGCGGGGGAAGAGCCGTCGCGATCGCGCAGGCCGTCCTCGGTGCGGCGCGCCGCGTTCTCGACGATTCGCCCGAGGTCCTTCTGCACATCGTGTTCCGTGCTCCCGTGCGGCGCGTACGCGGACACCGTGACCACGAGGTCGCCGTTCCACAGGAGGAGGGTGCGCCCCGGGCGGCCCTGGTCGTCGGCCGGTATCGCGTAGGCGGCGTCGTGCACCTTCTCGGGCCCGCGCCCGTGGGCACGGTCCAGATCCTGCTTGACGCGGTACGCGTGACGGGCGGGCTGGGTGTCCTCGTACACCGAGGCGGTGGTGCTGAGCTTCCAGAATGCGCCGTCCGGGGCTTTCAGGTCAGCGAGGCAGCCGGTCCGGCGGTAGAGCGGCCGCGCACCGTTCTCGCCGATGTCCTCCCGGGCGTCGGGGGAGGCGGAGTCGGTGGTGCTGCCGAGAGTGAAGCCCTCGGCGGGCGCCGCACCCGTGAGGAGATCGCACGGGCTGCTGGTCCAGCTGTGGGCCCCCGGCGGGCGAGCGGCCCGCTCCGCCGCCTGCCCGCCTTTCCCGTCATCGCCGCCGCCGGAGCAGCCGGCCGAGGCCGCCACCGCCAGCCCGATGGCCGCGGCCGACCGTGCCCGGCGTAATGCGGCACTCCTTGATCCGTGCATCTCCCCACCCCTTCGTCCTGGAGATCCCATTCTCCGGTGCCCGTATCGGCGGGTAAAGGAGACCGGGCCCGCACCGAAGGGTGCGAGCCCGACAGGCGGTGCGGGGCGACGGCTCAGGAGCCCGTGGCTCCGGGGCCGAAGTCCCCGGTGAGAGCGGCGGCCAGGCGCAGATGCGGTGCCGCGTCGGCGGTCCGCCCCTGGCGCTCCAGCGTCCGGCCCAGCATGAGGCGCGCGTAGCTCTCCACCGGGTCGAGCTCCAGAACGGCCCGCAGCTCCTCCTCCGCCTTGCCCAGCCGGGCGGAGTGGTAGTAGGAGCGGGCCAGCAGCAGCCGAGGCGCGACCTGCTCCGGCACTTCCTCGACGAGTCCGCCGAGGATCCGCGCGGCCGTCAGGTACTCCTTGGCCTCGAAGAACATCTGCGCCCGCTCCCACCGGTCGGCGGCGGTGCCGAACTCGTAGTAGGTCTCGGTCTCGCTCACGTGTCCTCCTTGGTGTGGTGCGGGCCGCCGCAGGACCGTCCCGCCGTACGTTCAGCCATGACAACACCGCACAATGGTTGAACATTCCACTAAAATTTCGGCGTGGGGCCCGGTGCTCCACACCCCTGCGGGAATAGGTTGAGCGCCATGAGCAATCTCGATCGCCAGGCCACTCCCTCCGTCTGCGGAGGGCGCGGCTTCGTCGTCGCCGAGCCCGTCCGTGAGCTTCTCGCCCCCCGCCGCGTCCAGCTCGGCGAGAGCACCGAGGTCCGCCGCCTGCTGCCCAACCTCGGCCGGCGCATGGTGGGCGCCTGGGCCTTCGTCGACCACTACGGACCCGACGACATCGCCGACGAGCCCGGAATGCAGGTCCCGCCGCATCCCCACATGGGCCTCCAGACCGTCAGCTGGCTCCACGACGGGGAGGTCCTCCACCGGGACAGCCTCGGCAGCCTGCAGACGGTACGCCCCCGCGAGCTGGGCCTGATGACCTCGGGCCGCGCCATCAGCCACTCCGAGGAGAGCCCGAAGGAACACGCCCGGCTGCTGCACGGAGCGCAGCTCTGGATGGCCCTCCCGGACGAGCACCGCATGGTCGAACCGCACTTCCAGCACCACACGGACCTGCCCGTCGTCACCGCCCAGGGCCTGGCCGCCACCGTCATCCTGGGCGAACTGGACGGGGCGGTCTCGCCCGGCACCGCGTACACCCCGATCGTGGGCGCCGACGTGGCCCTGACCGGGGGTGCCGAGGCCCGCCTGCCCCTGAACCCCGACTTCGAGTACGCGGTCCTGTCCATGTCGGGGGAGGCCGAGGTCGACGGCGTCCCCGTGCTGCCAGGCTCGATGCTCTACCTCGGCTGTGGCCGCACCGGACTGCCGCTGCGCGCCGTCTCCGACGCCGGGCTGATGCTCCTGGGCGGCGAGCCGTTCGAGGAGGAACTCGTGATGTTCTGGAACTTCATCGCCCGATCCGGCGAGGAGATCGTACAGGCGCGAAAAGACTGGGAGGAGGGCTCGCGGTTCGGCGAGGTGCAGGGCTACGACGGCGCCCGCCTGCCCGCCCCGTCACTGCCCACCACCCCGCTGAAGCCGCGCGGACGAGTGCGCTGACCTGGGGAAATCTATGGTCGGGTTGGTTGTTCTGCCATGAACGGGTGCCGTGCCAGGACCCTTGATCGGTGTCCTGTCCTGTGCTTGGGATCGAGGGTCTGCTGTCCTGGAACAGGAGGCACGTCGAGTCTCGTGTTGAGGCTTGTGCGTCAGGGTTCAATCGGATCGATGCTGACCTTCTGCTGACTTTCCTGACTGTTGGTCAGGTGAGGGGTCAGTTGCCGTTCGTCGCCCGGATACCGAGGGAGAGGCCCAGAAGGAGTCGCTGGAGCGTGACTGAGCGCTGCGGAAGCTGGGTGTCAAACTCGTCCGGCTGCCTGCCGAGCTACCGCATCGAAGCCACAGCGCCTACGCCTCCCGCTCGACCTTCTCAGCCTCGCTCGTCGGCTCGGCGCCCTGCGGGTAGAGGCCGGCGCCCCTCCATGGATCGACCACCTCCTTGTGGATCGCATCCGCAGCCTCGTGCCGCAGCGCGATCACCAGCTTCCCGGACTGTCGAAGGCTCGGTCCGGTGAACTGGGTTATCCAGGACGGCTCCGGCCCCGTGATCACGCCAGCCGCGCCGAGGATCACTGCATCGGCCCAGCGTGCCCCGTCAGCAAGCCCTCTCCGTGATTCACCCGAGGCGATGGCCAGGGGTGAACTCCGGCGTCAGCGAACAGGGGGGTCGACCTTCCGCACGGTGTGAACGGAGCCCCCTGGCGGCGCGTCGCATCGACACCTCCAGCCCGATCCGCAGCTGAGCTTGCACATGTGTGCGTCGCGCCGGCCGGCCTCGGATGTCCGTAGTGCGCACTGTAGACCGACGATGAGAGGGCGTTAAGTCCGTTTCTGGTAGCGGCCTCGTCCGGGCTGGGTGAGGAAGCCTTGACGGGTGAGGCGTCCGAGGCGGCTGCGGGTGATGTTGACGGCTGCCTCGTCGGTGGGCATGCCGAGGAGTTCGTGCAGGTCACGGGCTCGGAACACCTGGTCGGGGTGCTGGTTGAAGGTATTCACGATGGCCTGGTAGGCGGTGTTCGTCTCGGGCGGATCGGGGTCGCCTCCAGCTGGTGCGAGTTCGGTGATGACCTTCCGGGTGGTGGCGAGTTCCGCGAGGCGGACTTCGGTCTCGGCGAGGGCGGCGGTGAAGTGCGCGATCTGGTCGCGTAGTTCACCGGCCCGGGCGGTGGTCTCGTCGTGCTGGGCCTGGAGGCCGGCCAGGAGCTCGGTGACGTTCACGCGGCCAGCTCGAGGGTGTCGCGCCAGGCCGGAGACGGTGTGGTGAGGCGGCGGGCCATGTTCGCGATCGAGGCCCAGTAGACGCGTGAGGCGGAGGTGTCGGGCCGGTGGTCGTACTCACGGGCGAGGCGGCGGTGCAGCATCAATGTGCCGTTGACCTGCTCCACGATCCACCGCTTGGGCTGCGGAATGAAGCCTTTGCCCTGGTCGGCGGGGTTGCGGCGGACGACCCCGATGTCGATGTCCAGTAGGGCGCCGTGGATGAGGACCTCGTCCTTGAAGCCCTGGTCCACCAGGGCTTCTCCAGGCGGTTGCCGCACCGCTCGGCGGCCTGGTCGAGCAGGGCGGTGCCGGCCGCGTTGTCATGGGAGGAGGCGGCCATGACGACGACGCCGATGATCAGCCCCAGCACGTCGACGGCCAGTCCCCGCTTGCGGCCCGACACCTTCTTGTTGGCGTCCAGCCCCGTCGTGGTCTTCGGGACACCGGCGGCCGCGCGGACGGACTGGGTGTCAATGATCACGAGGGGCGGGTCCTCTAATCGCCGGGCTCTCTCCCGCACCTGGCAGCGAAGGAGTTCCTGGATGCGCTGGTCGAGGCCGTCCTGGCGCCACAGCGTGAAGTAGTAGAACACCGCTGACCAGGCCGGCAAGTCGTGGGGCAGGTAGCGCCACTGGCAGCCCGTTCGGTTCTGGTAGAAGATTGCGTTCACGACTTCCCGCAGGTCGCAGGCCCCGGGGTCTCCGGTCGCCGACCGTGCCACCCGGTCCTGCTTCCACGCCGTGATCACCGGCTGGATCAACGCCCATTGCTCGTCCGATAAGTCGCTGGGGTACGGCTTTCTCTCCATGGCTCGCATCTCAGCATGAACATGACCATCAGGTGGCCGACGTGGCGATCAGTACCACGATCGAGCGATCACGAACCGAGGAAGATCGGACTTAACGCCCTCTGAGAGGGCGTTTAGGGGCCGTCGATGAATTAGTGCGTTGCTTGCGGTAGTTGGGCTCGTTGGTGTGGTATGGGGCGCTTTGATGGATCGACGAGGTCGTTACGAGCGA
>NZ_JBIDBC010000054.1:0-26561 GCF_043202835.1 Streptomyces sp. NPDC048142 | reverse complement strand
GGGGCGCGGGGGGGGGGGGGCGGGGGGGCGCCCCCCCCCCACCCCCCCCCCCTCCCCCCCCGGCCGGGGGGGGCGGGGCGGGGGCGCGGGCCCCCCCCCCCGCCCCGCCCGGCCCCCCCCCCCACGACGCTGTCCCGGCCGGGGCACAACACGAGGAAGACGTGAACCGGTCGCGCACCGGGGCGGCCGGGAGAGCAGAATCGGGTACGGACCGGGGTGATCGTTTCCCCGGTGCGCCGGGCCCGTCTCCCCACGGGCCGGCCGACGACGAGGACGTACGAGGAGACCCGATGGCGCACGAACGGGCCGGGCAGCCGGCGCAGTCGAAAGACCTGGTCGACGTGGCACGGCTGGTGACGGCCTATTACGCCCTTCACCCCGACCCGGCCGAGCCCGCCCAGCGGGTGGCCTTCGGCACCTCGGGCCACCGGGGCTCCGCGTTCGCGGCCGCGTTCAACGAGGACCACATCGCCGCCACCACCCAGGCGATCTGCGACTACCGCACCCGCCAGGGCACCGACGGACCCCTGTTCCTCGGCGCCGACACCCACGCCCTGTCCGAACCCGCCCGGATCACCGCCCTGGAGGTGCTCGCCGCCAACGGGGCCACCGTCCTCATCGACAGCGACGACGGCTACACCCCGACCCCCGCCGTCTCGCACGCCATCCTCACCTACAACCGGGGACGCGCCGAGCACCTGGCCGACGGCATCGTGGTCACCCCGTCCCACAACCCGCCCGCCGACGGCGGCTTCAAGTACAACCCGCCGAACGGGGGACCGGCCGCATCCGACGCCACCTCCTGGATCCAGGACCGGGCGAACGCTCTGATCGAGGCCGGACTCGGAGAGGTCCGCCGGATCACGTACGCCCGCGCCCTGGCCGCCGACACCACCCGCCGGCACGACTTCCTGACCGCGTACGTCGACGACCTGCCCTCCGTCCTCGACCTCGACGCCGTACGGGACGCGGGCATCCGCATCGGCGCCGACCCCCTCGGCGGCGCGTCCGTCGCCTACTGGGGGCGGATCGCGGAACGGCACCGGATCGACCTCACCGTGGTCAACCCGCTCGCCGACCCCACCTGGCGGTTCATGACGCTGGACTGGGACGGCAGGATCCGGATGGACTGCTCGTCCCCGCACGCCATGGCCTCGCTGATCGAACAGCGCGACGCGTACGCCATCGCCACCGGGAACGACGCGGACGCCGACCGCCACGGCATCGTCACCCCCGACGGCGGTCTGATGAACCCCAACCACTATCTGGCCGTAGCCATCGACTACCTCTACACCCACCGTGACGCCTGGGCCGCCGGTACCGGCATCGGCAAGACCCTGGTCTCCTCGTCGATGATCGACCGGGTCGCCCACGACCTCGGCCGCACCCTGGTGGAAGTCCCCGTCGGCTTCAAGTGGTTCGTCGACGGACTCCACGACGGCAGTCTCGGCTTCGGCGGCGAGGAGTCCGCCGGGGCCTCCTTCCTGCGCCGCGACGGCCAGGTCTGGACCACGGACAAGGACGGCATTCTGCTGGCCCTCCTCGCCTCCGAGATCACCGCCGTCACCGGATCCACCCCCTCCCAGCACTACGCGCGGCTCGCCGCCCGCTTCGGCGACCCGGCGTACGCCCGCATCGACGCACCCGCCACCCGCGAGGAGAAGGCCGTCCTGGCCCGGCTCTCCCCGCAGCAGGTCAAGGCCGGCACCCTGGCCGGGGAACGCGTCACCGCCGTGCTCACCGAGGCCCCCGGCAACGGGGCGCCGATCGGCGGGCTCAAGGTCTGCACCGACAGTGCCTGGTTCGCCGCCCGCCCCTCGGGCACCGAGGACGTCTACAAGGTGTACGCGGAGAGCTTCCAGGGCCCCGGCCACCTCGCCCAGGTCCAGGAGGAGGCTCGGGCACTCGTCTCCGAAGCACTGGGCGGCGCATAGCGGTCGGGCGGCCCGGGGGCGGCCCGACGGCTGCGGCGAATCGACCCCTCCTGCGCTTCATGGCCCGCCTCCACCGGCCCCGCCGCACCGCGCTCGCGTCGCCGTCGTACTCCGCCACCGCCCCGCGCCGGTCCGCAGGCGACCGAAAACGCAGAGGGGCCCTCCGTCCGGGGGCCCCTCGGTCCGTATCCGCTCAGCGCGCCGACGCGTTCAGACGGACGTTCCCGCATCGCCCCCATGGGACGCGCCGCCCCGGAACGCGCCTCCGCGGAAGGCGCCGAGGATCTCCTCGGCCGCCAGCGTCGCCGTCAACGTGCCCTCCCGTACCCGCTGTTCGAGCTCCGGCGCGAGCTTCCGCACCTCCGGGTGGCTGTGCAGACTGTCCAGCAGCTCGTCGCGGACCATCGTCCACGTCCAGTCCACCTGCTGGTCCCGGCGCTTGGCCGCCAGCCAGCCGTTCGACTCCAGGACCGTACGGTGCTGCTCCAGCCGCTCCCACAGGGTGTCCAGGCCGAGCGACTCGCGCGCGCTGCACGTGAGCACCGGCGGCGTCCAGGCCGCGTCCGCCGGATGCATCAGCCGTAGCGCACCCGCCAGTTCACGCGCCGCCGAGCGGGCGTCGCGCTCGTGCGGGCCGTCGGCCTTGTTCACCGCGATGGCGTCCGCCAGCTCCAGGACGCCCTTCTTGATGCCCTGCAACTGGTCACCGGTACGGGCCAGGGTCAGCAGCAGGAACGTGTCGACCATGTTGGCCACCGCCGTCTCCGACTGCCCGACGCCCACCGTCTCCACCAGCACCACGTCGTACCCCGCCGCCTCCATCACCACGATGGACTCCCGGGTCGCCTTGGCCACCCCGCCCAGCGTGCCCGCCGTGGGGGAGGGGCGGACGAAGGCGGCCGGGTCCACCGCGAGGCGTTCCATCCGGGTCTTGTCGCCCAGGATGGAGCCGCCCGTACGGCTGGAGGACGGGTCGACCGCCAGCACCGCCACCCGGTGCCCGAGGCCCGTGAGCATCGTGCCGAGCGCGTCGATGAACGTGGACTTGCCCACGCCCGGCACCCCGCTGATGCCGATCCGCCGGGCCGCCCCCGCGTGCGGCAGCAGTCGGCTCAGCAACTGCTGGGCCAGCACCCGGTGTTCGGCCCGCGTCGACTCGACGAGCGTGATCGCGCGGGCCACGAACGCCCGCCTGCCGTCGAGCACTCCCTGGACATAACCGTCGATGTCGATCTTCGCAGCCATCCGGTCAGCGGCTCACAGCTCGTGGCCGAGCGCGGCGCCGAGCCGCGTCACCAGGTCATGGGCCGCGTCCGGGATCACCGTCCCCGGCGGGAAGACCGAGGCGGCGCCCGCCTCGTGAAGGGCCTCGATGTCCTGCGGCGGAATCACCCCGCCCACCACGATCATGATGTCCTCGCGCCCCTCGGCGGCCAGCTCCTCGCGCAGCGCCGGCACCAGGGTCAGGTGCCCCGCCGCCAGCGAGGAGACGCCCACGATGTGCACGTCCGCCTCGACGGCCTGCCGCGCCACCTCGCCCGGCGTCTGGAACAGCGGGCCGACGTCCACGTCGAAGCCCAGGTCGGCGAAGGCCGTGGCGATCACCTTCTGGCCCCGGTCGTGGCCGTCCTGCCCCATCTTGGCGACCAGGATGCGCGGACGGCGGCCCTCCGCCTCCTCGAACGCCTCGACCAGCGCGCGGGTGCGGTCCACCGAAGGGGAGTCCCCTGCCTCGTTGCGGTACACACCGGAGATCGTACGGATCTGCCCGGCGTGCCGCCCGTACACCTTCTCCAGCGCGTCCGAGATCTCCCCGACCGTGGCCATCGCCCGCGCCGCGTCGACCGCCAGCGCCAGCAGATTGCCCTCCAGACCCGGGCCCGGGTCGCGCTCGGCCGCGGCCGTCAGCGCGCGCAGCGCCTCCTGGCACGCCGTCTCGTCGCGCTCCTCGCGCAGCCGGCGCAGCTTCTCGACCTGCTGGGTCCGCACCGAGGAGTTGTCGACCTTGAGCACATCGATCTTCTCGTCGGTCTCCACCCGGTACTTGTTCACCCCGATCACCGGCTGCCGCCCGGAGTCGATCCGCGCCTGCGTGCGCGCGGCGGCCTCCTCGACCCGGAGCTTGGGGATGCCCGCGTCGATGGCCTTCGCCATCCCGCCGGCCGCCTCGACCTCCTCGATGTGCTGCCAGGCCCGGTCCGCGAGGTCGCGCGTCAGCTTCTCCACGTACGCGCTGCCGCCCCACGGGTCGATGACCCGGCAGGTACCGGACTCCTGCTGGAGCAGAAGCTGGGTGTTACGGGCGATCCGCGCCGAGAAGTCGGTGGGCAGCGCCAGCGCCTCGTCCAGCGCGTTGGTGTGCAGCGACTGGGTGTGCCCCTGCGTCGCGGCCATCGCCTCCACACACGTACGCGTCACGTTGTTGAACACGTCCTGCGCGGTCAGCGACCAGCCGGAGGTCTGCGAATGGGTGCGCAGGGAGAGGGACTTGGGGTTCTTCGGGTCGAACTGCTTCACCAGACGGGCCCACAGGAGCCGGGCCGCCCGCAGCTTCGCGACCTCCATGAAGAAGTTCATGCCGATCGCCCAGAAGAACGACAGGCGTGGCGCGAACGCGTCGACGTCCAGGCCCGCTTCACGTCCCGCGCGCAGGTACTCCACTCCGTCGGCCAGCGTGTACGCCAGCTCCAGGTCGGCCGTCGCCCCGGCCTCCTGGATGTGATAGCCGGAGATCGAGATGGAGTTGTAGCGCGGCATCTTCCTTGAGGTGAACGCGAAGATGTCGGAGATGATCCGCATCGAGGGCGATGGCGGATAGATGTAGGTGTTGCGGACCATGAACTCCTTCAGAATGTCGTTCTGAATGGTCCCGGCCAGCTTCTCGGGCGGTACGCCCTGCTCCTCGGCGGCCACGATGTACAGCGCCAGCACGGGGAGCACCGCGCCGTTCATCGTCATCGACACCGACATCCGGTCCAGCGGAATGCCGTCGAACAACTGGCGCATGTCGTAGATCGAGTCGATCGCCACCCCGGCCATGCCGACGTCACCGGTCACCCGGGGGTGGTCGCTGTCGTAGCCCCGGTGGGTCGGCAGGTCGAAGGCGACCGAGAGCCCCTTCTGCCCGGCCGCGAGGTTGCGCCGGTAGAAGGCGTTGGACTCCTCGGCCGTGGAGAAACCGGCGTACTGACGGATCGTCCAGGGCTGGTTGACGTACATCGTCGGGTAGGGCCCGCGCAGATACGGGGCGATGCCCGGGTACGAGTGCAGCGCGTCCAGGCCCTCCAGGTCGTCCCCGGTGTAGAGCGGCTTGACCGTGATGCCCTCGGGCGTCTCCCAGAGCGGGGCCTCGGCGCCGTCGGCCGCCTTGGTCACGGCCGCCTGCCACTCCCCGGCCGAACCGGCGGGCAGTGCGCCGGACGCGAGCGGCACGTCGGAGAAGTCGGGAACGGAGGGTTTCCGATCCGTGGGCGGTGTCGGCATCACGCCACTCCCATGCGGTCGAGTACGGAGGTGAGAACGGCGACCGCGTCGCAGCCCGCGAAGATGAAGCTGTCGACACCGGCGTAATCGCCGGGCCGGCCGGCGAGGAACACCTGTGCCGCTCCCGCCGATCTCAGCGCGCCGGCCACCTGCTCCGCCTGCTCGGCGTACAGCGCGTCCGACGAGCACAGAGCGGCGACCGTCGCGCCGGAGGCGGTCAGCGCGCCGGCCGCCGTCCCCGTGTCCACGGACACCGGATCGTGCACCGCCTCGATCCCGCCCGCTCCGAAGAGGTTGACGGCGAAGGAGACCCGCGCGGTGTGCGCGGCGGCCGGGCCGAGCGCGGCGATGAACACCTTCGGGCGGCTCCCGGTCGCCGCGAGGTGCGCGTCGGAGCGGGCGCGCAGCGCCTCGAACGCCTCGTCCCGGCGGACCCGGGGCAGCCCGCCCGGAGCCCCGGCGTACGCGTCGGCCGCGGGCTCGCGCTCCACCGGGCGCTCGCCCGGCTGCGGGAACTCGCTCACCCCGGTGATCGGCTCCTTGCGGCGGGCCAGCTTCGCACTGCGCGCCGCCCAGGTGGCGGCGAGCCGCTCCGCGACCATTCCGGAGCGCAGCGCGGCGGGCAGCCCGCCCGCCCGCTCGGTCTCCTGGAAGAACACCCAAGCGGCCGCGGCGAGTTCGTCGGTCAGCCGCTCCACGTACCAGGAGCCGCCCGCCGGGTCGATGACCCGGGCCAGGTGCGACTCCTCCATGAGGATCGTCGAGGTGTTACGGGAGATCCGCCGCGCGAACGCGTCCGGCAGGCCCAGCGCGTGATCGAACGGCAGCACCGTCACGGAGTCCGCACCGCCGACGCCCGCGCCGAGCGTGGCCAGCGTGGTGCGCAGCATGTTCACCCACGGGTCGCGGCGCGTCATCATCACCGGCGAGGTGACGGCGTGCTGCCGCTGGGCTCCGGCGGCGGGAGCACCGGAGGCCTCGGCGACCCGTGCCCACAGCCGGCGCGCCGCACGCAGCTTGGCGATGGTCAGGAACTGGTCGGCGGTGGCCGCGTAACGGAACTCCAGCTGTCCGCAGGCCGCCTCGACGCTCATTCCGGCACCGGTCAGCGCCCGCAGATAGGCGACGCCGGTGGCCAGGGAGAGCCCCAGCTCCTCGCCGGCCGAACCGCCCGCCTCGTGGTACGGCAGCGCGTCCACGGCCACGGCCCGCAGGCCCGGGTACTCCGCGTCGCACCGCAGCGCCCAGCGCACTGCGGGGGCGAGGTCCGCCTCGACGCCCGTCCGGGCCTCGTGGCCGAGCGGGTCGGCGCCCAGCGTGCCGCGTGCTTCGCTCCTGGCGACGCCCCGTTCCTCGTACAGCCGCAGCAGCTCGGCCGCGGCGGCGTCCAGGTCGGCAGGGGCGTCGAGGGCGATGGGAGCGAGGTCGAGATAGACGCCGTCCAGCGCGCGGGCGAGCCCGTCGACGGGGACGCCCGCCGGACCGCCCACCGTGAGCCAGAGCGAGGTGACCCCGTTCTCCAGGTCGCCGAGCACCGCCTCGTTCAGCCGGGCGGGGTCGGTCAGGGTAGGGCGTTGGCGCACGTCCCAGCCGCCGGCCGCGTTCCCCTCGGCCCTGCTGCCCCGGGTGAAGGGGGCGAAGCCGGGAAAGCCGGTGTCCGGCGACTCGTCGTGGGCGGTGTAGAGGGGGCGGGTGGTGAGCCCGTCCTCCAGTGTGGTGGACAGCGCTTCCTCAGCGGCCGAGCCCGAGACTTCCTTGCCCGACTTGCGCAGTACGCCTTCGACGAGGCTCTGCCACTGGTCATGGGAGGGGTCGGGGAACGCGGCGGCCGGAGAGAGCCCGTCAGCAGGCTGGACCGTCATGCTCAGATGCTAGGCCAGTGCGCCGAACCAGCAGCAGGGGCACATGCTGTGACCTTGCCCTCTTGGATATGTACTTGATCCTTTACATACAGTCGCGTAACCGGCGTGACGGACGGACCGTCGGCAACACGGCGGTCCTCGACATCGGTATGAATCGGGACAGTGGTGCATATTATGTGCGAAGTTTCCTGATTTCTTATGTCATCCCTGGAATGCCGTATCCACCCCGGAGCCCCTGCGGCCGCCGGGATACGGAGAGGACACGACCGTGGCCGTCGGACCTGTGGAGTACCTCGTCATCGCCTTCCCCGGCAGTCGCTTCACCGGGTCGCTCGTCCCCGCCCTCGCCGACGCCGTGTCGTGCGGAGCCGTACGGGCCGGTGATCTGGCCTTCGTCCGCCGGGCCGAGGGGGGCGTGCTGGCCCCGGCGGAACTGCGGGAGCTGGACCCCGAGGGGGCGGTTCCCGCGGATACGGGGGAGGGCGGGGCGGCGCCGGTGCTGAGCGCGGAGGACGTCGACGGGCTCGACGGGAGCGTGCCGGCGGGCGATGTCGTGGCGATCGTCGTCCGGGAAGACCTGTGGACCACGCAGCTCGCCCGTACGGCCCGCGAGGCGGGCGGCACGTTCGTCGCGCACGAGCGCCTCGGCACCGGCGGTGCCGCTGGGTCCGGTGAGTCCGGTGAGTCCGGTGAGGAAGGCGCCGCGGGGGACGACATCATCACCCGGCTGGAGCGGCTCGCCGAACTGTGGAAGCGGGATGTCCTCACCAACGCCGAGTTCGTGGAGCAGAAGACGAAACTGCTGTCGGACTGATGTCCTGCCGGTGTCCCGGGGTGCCGCCCGACGTTTTCCGGTGGTGCTTTCCCCGCCGCGTGCGACGTTGATCCTGATATGTGGAATTCCTGGAATTCATCGGGGAAAGAGGCAGCTCATCGTGCAGACCGCCCGGACCGTTCCGGCCGCCACCGTTGTCAATCTGCGCGACCTGGGCGGCATCGCCCTGGGCCGTGACCGTCGGGTGCGGCAGGGCGTCCTGTTCCGCTCGGGTCAGCTGAGCGAGCTCGACCCGGAGAGCGACCGGGCGGTGTCCGCACTCGGCATCCGCACCGTCGTGGACCTGCGCACCGCCGACGAACGCCGGTGGGCCCCGGACCGGCTCCCGGACCGGGCCAGGCTCTTCGTCGCCGATGTGCTCGGCGACCAGCCGGGCGTGGCGCCCGCCCGGCTGCGGTCCCTGCTCGCCGACCCGGTCGAGGCGGAGCGGACGCTGGGGGGCGGCCGGGCCGAGGAACTGTTCGCCGAGACCTACCGGAAGATGGTCCTCTCGCCCGGCGCCGCGGCTGCCTACCGCGCTTTCCTGGAGACGGCCGCCGACCCCGGTGCGCGCCCGGTGCTCTTCCACTGCACGGCGGGCAAGGACCGTACCGGCTGGGCCTCGGCCGTCCTGCTGATGATCCTGGGAGCGGCCCGCGCGACGGTGCGGTCGGACTTCCTCGCGGTCAATCCCGCCGTACGGGCCGCCTTCGCCCCGCACGTGGCGAAGTTCCTGGACAGCGGGGGCGCCCCCGCCGTCGCCGCGGCGATCATCGAGGTCCGCCCCCGTTACCTGGATGTGGCGCTCGACGCCATGGACGAGCGCTGGGGCGGTCTTGACGGCTATGTGCGCAACGGGCTGCGCGTGCCCGACGCCGCACTGGACCGGCTGCGGGACGGACTGGTGATCCGCGGCTGAACTCGGGCACCCCGGATCCCCCGTTCGAGGCTGGCGCCCTCCGGCGGAAGGCTCCGAGCGACGCTCTGTGTAGGCTCGAATGAGTCGGGTCGGCGAACAGGTCGGAGGGGCACGCGATGACGGAGCGCAAACCACCGGGAGTCAGTTTCGAATCCTGGGTCGACCGGCAGATCCACGAGGCGGAACAGCGCGGAGACTTCTCCGCGCTCCCGGGCTTCGGCAAGCCGATCGCCGGTCTGGAACGGCCGTACGACGAGGCCTGGTGGATCAAGCAGAAGATGCAGCGGGAAGGCGTGTCGATGCTGCCGCCCGCGCTCGCCCTGCGCAAAGAGGCGGAAGACGTCCCCGGCGCGGTCTCCGCGGCCCGCACCGAGGCCGAGGTGCGGCGCATCCTCACCGAGGTGAACGAGAAGATCGAACGGGCCGTCCGGATGCCTCCCGAGGGCCCGCCGCTGAACCTCAAGCCCTTCGACGTGGACGGGACCGTCCGCCGCTGGCGCGAGGAACGCCGCCCGTCCTGAGCTGTCGCCACCGTGCCGCATACTCGCCGTATGGGATCGGGCAGGGCAGGGCGACGGCGCGGGAGCGGCCCACGGCGCCCCGACGTGGTGGTCCGCCGTGCCGCGCCGGGCGACGCCGGGCGCCTGACCCGGCTGGTCCGCACCTCACGCGCCTACGAGGGCCCGTACGCACCGATGGTCCAGGGCTACCGGATCGGACCGGACTACATCGAGACGCACCGGGTCTTCGTCGCCGCCGACAGCGATACGGGCCAGGTCCTCGGCTTCTACGCACTGCTGCTCGACCCGCCGGAACTGGACCTGATGTTCGTCGCCGACTCCGCCCAGGGGCTCGGCATCGGCCGACTGCTCATCACCCATCTGCGTGAAGAGGCGCGGAGCGCCGGCCTCATGGGCGTCCGGATCGTTTCCCACCCGCCCGCCGAGGGCTTCTACCTGAGCATCGGCGCCGAACCCGTCGGCACGGTCCGGGCCGCCCCGCCGGCCGTGCTGTGGGACCGCCCCGAGCTGCTGCTCCGCACCGGCTGAGGGGCGCTGTGCCGGGCACGACCGGAGCCCGGACGCGGTGCGCGGCCGGGCTCCGGGACAGGGACGGGGACGGGGTGCTGCCGGTGGTGATCAGCCGCCGTACGGGCGGGTGATCAGCTCCATGCCATGACCGCTCGGATCGGGGAAGTACACGCCCCGACCGCCGTCGTTGTGGTTGATCTCGCCGGGGAGCTTCTGATGGGGATCGGCGTAGAAGTCGATTCCCAGCTCCTGGATCTTCGCGAACGCGGTGTCGAACTCCGCCTCCGAGATGAGGAAGGCGTAGTGCTGCGGGGTGATCGAAGCGGCGGGAATCGTCGCGAAATCCAGTGTGACGCTGTTCGCGAGAACGACCGGAATGAACGGCCCCCACTCCTCTCCGACCGTCAGGCCCAGCAGATCCGCCAGAAATTCGGCGGACTCGCGGTTGTCCCGGCAATGGACGATGGTGTGGTTCAACTCGACTGACACGGTGGAATGCCTCCAACGGGCATCTCACGGGCTACCTCCACGCCCCACCCGGCCGGTGACCGACGCGCGATGCCCTGCGGTGATCATAGGCGGGCCGCGCGCACCGGTCCACGGGCATCCGCCCGTGGCCGCGGGAACCCGTGGGATCCGGCCATCGGCACGCCGTCAGCCCCGCACTGGGGCCCTCAAGGAGCAATGGAGGCCACGTGACACCCAGCAGAGGCCGTAAGGAGACCCGGGAGGAGCGGGCGGACCGGCAGTGGTCCGAACTCCTCCAGGAGCTGCGCGTCACACAGACCGGGGTGCAGATCCTCTTCGGCTTCCTGCTCGCGGTGGTCTTCCAGTCGCGGTTCGAGGAACTGGGGGACACCGACCGGAACATCTACGTCCTCACGGTCATGCTGGGTTCGGCGACCGCGGCGGCGCTCGTCGGCCCCGTGTCGTACCACCGGCTCCTCACCGGCCGACGGATGAAGCCCGAGACGGTCGTCTGGGCGTCCAGGATGACCGTTCTCGGCCTGGTGCTGCTCTTCTGCACGATGTGCTCGGCGCTTCTGCTGATCCTGCGCGTCGCCCTGCACAGCCGAATGGCGCTGTGGCTGGTCGGCGCGATGGCCCTGTGGTTCCTGGTCTGCTGGTTCGTCTTCCCGGTGTGGGCCCGTACCCGAGGACGCTCCGTCCGCCGGGAGGAGGAAGGCGAGGAGGAAGGCGAGAAGGAGGGCGAGAAGGAGGGCGAGAAGACGCCGCCCGCCCGGGGGGCGGGCGGCGACGGGGCCTCGTAGACCCCGTCAGGCCGGGCTGCGCACATCGGTCACCGCGAACAGGGCGCCGTCCGGATCCCGCAGTGCGACCTCGGTTCCCTCGAAGCCGGTGCGCTCCTCGACGAGGGCGCCGCCGTGGAGCCCGGCCGCGGAGACCGTCGCCCCGAGGTCCGCCACCGGGAACTGAACCTGCCAGTGCGGGCGTACCAGCGGGTCGGCCGCGGCCTCCACGGCTCCGGAGCTGATCCGGGCCAGTGGATGCCCCTCGCACCGCACGATGACCTCTTCGCCCTCGTACGCCACATCGCAGCAGCCCGGCCGCCCGCTCGCCCAGTCGAGTACCTCGCCGTAGAAGATCGCCGCGTCGAAGGCGTTCCGGGTCCGCAGCCGCAGCCAGGCGTGCGCATGGCCGGCCGGGGCCGGCGGCGAGGTGGTGGGTCCGGTGTGCTCCCAGAGGCCGAAGGACGCCCCGTCCCGGTCCGATGCCAGCACCCCGCGCCCCTTGCCGAGCGTCAGCGGTCCCACCGCCACGGTCCCGCTGCGCTCGCGGACCCGGGCGGCGGCCACGTCCGCGTCCTCCACCGCGAAGTACGGCGTCCAGGCCACCGCGACCCGGTACGCCGACGAGACGGCGAAGACACCGGCCACCGGCACCTCGTCGCGGTAGGCCACGGAGAAGTCAGCCCCGAGCCGCCCGGGGCGGAACGACCAGCCGAGGACCTGTGTGTAGAACCGCTCGGAGGCCGCCAGGTCCCGGGTCATGAGGGTGACCCAGCACGGTGCGGCCGGCCCCGTCAGCGGTGCCGCCGATGAGGCCGTACGGGGATCGCTTCCGGTCATGGTCCACTGCCTTCTTCGGTGAGCGGCGTCCTGCCCGGCCGCTGCGGTCCAGCAACCAGCGTCGACCTGCCCGCCCGGTCCCGCAACGCGGGCCCCGGGTCACAGCCCGGCGCGCGGCGGGGCGTTCGTGATGTCGAGGAAGACCTGGTCGGCCTGCGGCCACCGGTCGGCCACCGCCTCCCTGATACGCATCGAGACCTCCTCCACCCGCTCGCTGTCGATCCCGGGCGCGAGGTCGATACGGGCGTCCAGAGCCCCGGGCTTCTCGCCGCGCGCCTGGTGCAGGGCCCGCGTCAGGGACGTGGCCTCGGCGGCCGTATCCGAACGGATGACGGGCGTCGGCGGGGCGGCGGCTGCGCCGGAGCGCGGCGAGGAGGAAGACCTCGTTGAGGCTGTCGGCGACCGAGTGGGCGGCCTCGGACAGCAGGGCCGGGGAGCCGGAGGCCGGCCCGCCCACGCTCTTGGCCGCCGCGATCACGAGGTTGGCCGCGAGCGCCACCAGTACCGTGAGACGGGTACGTCGGTCGGCGGCCGGGCCGGCCATCACAACCTCCTGAGCAGAGGGGGCCGGCGCGACGTCCCCCGGGGGACGGGCCGGTCAGCCGCGCGGCCGCTCCTCGTCGGGCGGCAGCGGCCCGTTGCCGTGGTCCTTCAGCTCGTACGGCGACAGGGCATGGCCGTCCTCGGGGAACTGGTCGGAGGAATGCGGGTCGTGCTGCTCGACGTGGGTGCGCCGCTCGGGCCTCTCCGGCTGCTCATCGGGCTGGGGCGGCGGCGGCTCGGCGTCGTGCTTGCGCTTGCTGAGGATGAAGCCGCCGATCAGCAGGGCGACGACGGCCAGCGCCACGACGCCCAGGAAGATCCCGAGGGCCCCCGGGCCGTTCGCGAGCGGGACCACGGAGGCCGCCTCGACGGCATCGACTGCATGCAGAACGTCCATGTAATGCGCATACCCCGAGAGGAGGGCGTCAGTCGGCTATTCACATTAATTCATGTTTTATGGGTATCTCACGGGAAACGCGTTTCAGGACCGTGGGTCAGGACAGCCCTCCTGCCCGCCCTCCAGTAGCTCCAGGCCTCTTTCGGGTGCTTCCCGTGTCGCCGTCGGCCGGATGCGGGGTCAGCCTGGAGTGGTCCGGAAGGCCGGTACCCCAGCGGAAGGAACCACGGTGAACAGCACCCCCGAGCAGAGCGGCGAGGAGCACCCGGCGGGCCGGGAGGTGGTGGTCTCCCTCAGTAGCTGCGACACACAGGACGCGCGGACCGTGTTCGACGTGCTCGCCACCGCCTTCGCCTCGGACCATCCGGTGGGTGAGACCCCCGCGCAGGTCTCCGGCCCCCGCCCGACCGTCTGGGTCACCACCGTCGACGTGCTCGAACCGAGGGCGGAGGCCACCCCCGCCCGCCTCACCGCACCGGTGACGGTGGACGCCCAGGGCGGCTACTGGGCCGTCGACCGGCTACGGACCCACCTCACCGGCGCCTTCGCGGTGAGCGTCGTCGGCACGGCCGCCGGAGACCAGGAGGAGGAGGTCAGACTGCGGCTGGAGAGCCGCTGACGGCCCGCACACCGGAACCGGCACGGACGGTCCCCTGTTGCGCGTCCGGCGTACGCGGCGCACCCTAATGAGTGACCCAGAAGTGATCAGTGCTCACGCTTCGTGTTCGGGGTCGTTCGTACGACGGGGTGAAAGGTACGACGGGGTGAAGCGCGTGGGCCTCGTGGTGAGGAGCCTCGACGATGACCGTTCCACTCGACCGGCACTACTCGGTCGAACTGCAGGTGTCGGCAGAGCGCGTTCCCCAGCTGCGGCGGATCGTCGCCGCACACCTTCGTCACTGGAGTCTCGACCTGCACGTCCGGCCGGTGTGCCGGGCCCTGGACGAGCTCCTGACCAACGTCCACCGGCATGTCGGCGACGGCAACAGGAGCGTCCTCGAACTCCGCTGGACCGGACGGCACGTGACCGTGTCCGTCGCGGACAACAGCGCCCGGATGCCCCGGTTGCTGCCGGCCGGCGGCGGGCTGAGCCGGGTCATGGCCCTGAGCGACAGCTGGGGCACCTGCCGGACCACGGACGGCAAGGTGGTCTGGTTCACCCGCTACGCCGAGGCGCCGCAGCCCGCGGGTCTGGTCCCGTACGCCCCGCTGCCAGGCGTCCGCACCGCCCGCCGCACCCCCCTCGCGGCGCTCGTGTGACCACCGGGAAGGGCAGCCCGCACGCCCGGCCGACACGGATTGTGCCCCCCCGGCACGCAGGATCCGCGTCGGCCGGGTGCGTGCTGGGGGAGGGAGGGCCGCGTTGCGCGGACCGGTGCGGCGCGGCACGGTCGGAATACCGATGCAAGGAGGCCACTGCCATGCCCATCGCGACGGTCAACCCCGCGAACGGCGAACTGATCCGGTCCTTCGAGGCCCTCGGTGAGGAGGAGACCGAACGCAGGATCGCCGCCGCCGCGGACACCTTCCGCCAGTACCGCACCACGCCCTTCGAGCAGCGGGCTGCCTGGCTGAACCGGGCCGCCGACCTCCTCGACGAGGACCGCGACAGCGTCGCCCGCACGATGACCGTCGAGATGGGCAAACCCGTCACGGCGGCCCGCGCGGAGGCGGCCAAATGCGCGAAGGCGATGCGCTGGTACGCCGCCCACGCCGAGAGCCTCCTCGCCGACGAACACCCGGACCCCGAGGACGTGAAGGACTCCGGCGCCTCCCGCGCGCTGGTCCGCTACCGCCCGCTCGGCGTGGTCCTCGCCGTGATGCCGTGGAACTTCCCGCTCTGGCAGGTGGTGCGCTTCGCCGCCCCCGCGTTGATGGCCGGCAACACCGGACTCCTCAAGCACGCGTCGAACGTCCCGCAGACCGCCCTCTACCTGGAGGACCTCTTCCACCGGGCGGGATTCCCGGCGGGCTGCTTCCGTACGCTCCTGATCGGCTCCGGCGCCGTCGAGGCGGTCCTGCGCGACCCCCGCGTCGTCGCCGCCACCCTCACCGGCAGCGAACCGGCGGGGCGCGCCGTCGCCGCCACCGCCGGCGACGAGGTGAAGAAGACCGTGCTGGAACTCGGCGGCAGCGACGCGTATCTCGTCCTGCCATCGGCGGACGTGGAGAAGGCCGCCGCCACCGCCGTCACCGCCCGCGTCCAGAACAACGGCCAGTCCTGCATCGCCGCGAAGCGCTTCATCGTGCACGCCGACGTGTACGACACGTTCGCCGGGCACTTCACCGCCGGCATGCGCGCCCTGACCGTCGGCGACCCGCTGGAGGACGCCACCGACATCGGCCCGCTCTCCACCGAGCAGGGCCGCACCGACCTGGAGGAACTCGTCGACGACGCCGTCGAACGGGGTGCCTGGGTGCTGTGCGGCGGACGCCGCCCCGAGCAGCTCGGCGACGCTCTGGCGAACGGCTGGTTCTACGAGCCCACCGTGCTCGCCGGCATCACCACCGCCATGCGTGTCCACCACGAGGAGACCTTCGGCCCGGTCGCCACCCTCTACCGGGTCGCCGACCTCGACGAGGCGATCCACCTGGCCAACGACACCCCCTTCGGCCTCAGCTCCAACGTGTGGACCCGCGACCCGGGCGAGCAGGAACGCTGCGCCCGCGACCTGGAGGCCGGCGGGGTCTTCTTCAACGGGATGACCGCCTCGCACCCCGCGCTGCCCTTCGGCGGGATCAAGCGCTCCGGTTACGGACGTGAACTCGCCGGACACGGCATCCGCGAGTTCTGCAACGCCACCACGCTCTGGTACGGCCCCGAGGCGTCCTGACACCGGCCCCGCCCGTGTGCCGTCACCCGACGAGGAGACCTGCCCCGTGAGCGACACCCCCACCCCCTCCGCTCCGTCCGACGAGGAGCTCGCCGCGCTCGACGCCCACTGGCGCGCGGCCAACTACCTCGCCGTCGGCCAGATCTACCTGATGGCCAACCCCCTGCTGACCCGGCCGCTCGTCCCCGAGGACATCAAGCCCCGGCTGCTCGGCCACTGGGGCACCTCGCCGGGCCTCAACCTCGTCCACACCCACCTCAACCGCGTGATCAAGGCCCGCGACCTGAGCGCCCTGTGCGTCTGGGGCCCCGGTCACGGCGGACCCGCCGTCCTCGCCAACTCCTGGCTGGAGGGCAGCTACACCGAGACCTACCCGGACGTCGGCCGGGATGCCGAGGGCATGGGACTTCTCTTCAAACAGTTCTCGTTCCCCGGCGGCGTGCCCAGCCACGCCGCCCCCGAGACCCCCGGCTCCATCCACGAGGGCGGCGAACTCGGCTACGCCCTCGCTCACGCCTACGGTGCCGCCTTCGACCACCCGGACCTGTTGGTGGCCTGCGTGGTCGGCGACGGCGAGGCCGAGACAGGGCCGCTCGCCGCGTCCTGGCACGCCAACAAATTCCTCGACCCGGTCCACGACGGGGCCGTCCTGCCGGTCCTCCACCTCAACGGCTACAAGATCGCCAACCCGACGGTTCTCGCCCGGATCCCCGAGGACGAGCTCGACCAGCTGCTGCGCGGCTACGGGCACGACCCCCTGTACGTCACCGGCGACACCCCGGACACCGTCCACCGGGCGCTGGCCGCCGCCATGGACACCGCCCTGGACCGCATCGGCACGTACCAGCGGGCGGCCCGCGAGGACGGCGTGACCCAACGCCCCCGCTGGCCCGTGATCGTGCTGCGCACCCCCAAGGGCTGGACCGGCCCCGAGGAGGTCGACGGACTGCCCGTCGAGAACACCTGGCGCTCCCACCAGGTCCCGCTCTCCGGCGTCCGCGACCACCCGGAGCACCTGCGGCAGCTGGAGGCCTGGCTGCGCTCCTACCGGCCCGGGGAACTCTTCGACGCGGAGGGCCGCCCCACCGAACAGGTCCTCGCCTGCGTGCCCGAGGGCGAGGCCCGGCTCGGCTCCACCCCGTACGCCAACGGCGGGCTGCTCCTGCGCGACCTCCCCCTGCCCGACCCGGCGGACCACGGCGTACGGGTCGACAAGCCCGGCACCGCGCTCCACGAGCCCACCAAGGTGCTCGGCGGCCTCCTGGAGAGCGTCATGGCCGCCACCGCCGGCCGCAGGGACTTCCGGGTGGTCGGCCCCGACGAGACCGCCTCCAACCGGCTGGACGCCCTCTACGGGGCCACCGGCAAGGCATGGCAGGGCGAGCGGCTCCCCACCGACGAACACCTCTCCCACGACGGCCGGGTGATGGAGGTGCTGTCCGAACACCTCTGCCAGGGCTGGCTGGAGGGCTATCTCCTCACCGGACGGCACGGGCTCTTCTCCAGTTACGAGGCGTTCGCCCACATCGTCGACTCCATGGTCAACCAGCACATCAAGTGGCTGCGCACCTCGCGCCGGCTGCCCTGGCGGCGGCCCGTCGCCTCGCTCAACTACCTGCTCACCTCGCACGTCTGGCGCCAGGTCCACAACGGCTTCTCCCACCAGGACCCCGGCTTCGTCGACCACATCCTCAACAAGAGCCCCGAGGTCGTGCGCGTCTACCTCCCGCCGGACACCAACACCCTGCTCTCCGTGGCCGACCACGCGCTGCGCAGCCGGGACCACGTCAACGTCATCGTCGCCGGCAAACAGCCGACCTTCGACTGGCTCACCCCGCAGGAGGCCCGCGCCCACTGCGCGCGCGGAGCCGGAGCCTGGGAGTGGGCCGGGACCGAGGACCGCGGCCGGGACCCGGACGCGGTCCTCGCCTGCGCCGGGGACGTGCCCACCCAGGAGACGCTGGCCGCCGCCGACCTGATCCGCCGTCACCTGCCGGAGCTGGCCGTGCGTGTGGTCAACGTCGTCGACATCGCCCGCATGATGCCCGGCTCCGAGCACCCGCACGGCATGCCGGACGCCGAGTACGACGCCCTGTTCACCCGCGACAAGCCGGTGATCTTCGCGTACCACGGCTATCCCTGGCTGATCCACCGGCTCGCCTACCGCCGCACCGGCCACGCCCACCTGCATGTGCGCGGCTACCAGGAGGAAGGCACCACGACCACGCCGTTCGACATGGTCGTACGCAACGACCTCGACCGCTACCGGCTGGTCATGGACGTCATCGACCGGGTGCCCGGCCTCGGCGTCCGGGCCGTCGCCGTACGCCAGGAGATGGCCGACGTCCGCACCCGCCACCACGCCTGGATCCGCGAGCACGGCACGGACCTGCCGGAGGTCGTGGACTGGAAGTGGGGCGGCTGACGGCGTCGGTCACCGGGCCCTGATCCCGCCGACGGGGCGATGAGCGATCATGGGCGGCGACCCGAGACCCACCGGAGGGCCGCCATGAAGCTGCGCTGTGCCGTGATCGAGGACTTCCAGTCCGTGGCCACCACCGTCGTCGACTGGTCACCCGTGACCGCCGACGTCGAGGTCGTGACGTTCACCGAGCACCTCGCCACCGAGGACGAGGCGGCCGCAGCCCTGGCCGGCTTCGACATCGTGGTGACCCTGCGCGAGAGGGTGCCCTTCCCGGCGGAACTGTTCGCCCGGCTGCCCCGGCTGCGGTTGCTGATCGCCTCCGGAATGCGCAACTCCGTCATCGACTTCGACGCCGCGCAACGGCACGGCGTCGTCGTCTGCGGTACCGCCAGCTCCGCCACCCCGCCCGTCGAGCACACCTGGGCGCTGCTGCTGGGCCTGGCGCGCGGGATCGTCCCCGAGGCGGAGGCCCTGCGTACGGGCGGGCCCTGGCAGTCCACCCTCGGAGCCGATCTGCACGGCCGGCGGCTCGGTCTGCTGGGGCTCGGGAAGATCGGCGGCCGGGTGGCGCGGGTGGGCCTGGCCTTCGGCATGGACGTCCTGGCCTGGAGCCAGAACCTCACGAAGGAACGTACCGACGAGGTCGGGGCGACCCTGGCCGCCTCCAAGGAAGAACTGCTGGCCACCAGCGACTTCGTCTCCGTCCACCTGGCGCTCGGCGAACGGACCCGGGGCCTGGTCGGCGCGGCCGAACTCGCCCGGATGCGCCCGACCGCCTACCTGATCAACACCTCCAGGGCGGCCGTCGTCGACACGGACGCCCTGCTCGCCGCCCTGCACGCCGGGGCCATCGCCGGGGCCGCTACGGATGTGTTCGACAGCGAGCCGCTCCCGGCCGGCCACCCGGTGCGCACCGCCCCGCGTCTGCTGGCCACCCCGCACCTGGGCTATGTGTCACGCGCCAACTACGAGACCTACTACGGCCAGGCCGTGGAGAACATCAGGGCGTTCCTCGACGGGGAGCCGGTCCGCCGCCTGGGCTGACGGCGGAGCCGGGGGAGCCCTTCCGGGCCCCTGGCCGGGGGCTCCGGCCGCCGGCTTCGTCAGTAGCGCAGCGCCGCCGCGATCCGGCCGTGGTCCGCCAGCGAACCGTCCTCGACGAACGCCACGTCGGCGCCGCTGTCCAGTGCCGCTTCGACCAGTTCGTCGACGATGTCCTCACGGACCGTGCCGTCGGCGGTCTGCGTGCGCCCCTCGGGCACCGGCTCCAGATGCTCGTCGCTCACCTGCACGGCCGCCTGGAAGTGCTCCTCCACCGCGACCAGAGCCGCCCGGCCCTCCCGGACGGCGGCCCACACCTCGTCGAGACCCCCGGCGAAGGAGTGCGCGCCCCGGGCGTGGTCGAGCCGGGTCTCCACCTCCGCGGCCGCCAGGCGCGCACCCTCGTCGAGGGCGGGCCGCAGCTCCCTGAGAACCTCGGCGGACGACAGATCGGCCGGCGCTCCCTTGGCGACCCGGGCGACGGCGGACCCGGAGCCCGCCCCGACCGCGTCCAGCAGAGCGAGCGCGGGGGCCAGGCCCATCAGGTAGAGCGGGCGCGGATCCGCCGCGACCACCGCGCGCAGTTTCTCGTCGACCGTACGGAAGAAGTTCCGGGTCTCCTCGTCGGTGAAGGTGCTCGGGGTGTCCCCGATCCGCTCCTCGCGCTGCGGGTTGGGCGGCTCCTTCGACGCGGTCAGCGGGAAGCCGTCCGCCTCCTCCGGCCGGATGCCTTCGCCCGTGCCGGTCCACAGCGTGGCGTGGTCGGCGGCGACGGTCAGCGCCCGGAACGTACGTGTCTGAGCCTTGGCCGCGACGAGGTTGCGGGTGAGGAAGGTGTCGCTGAGCACCACCCGTTCGGGTGCGGTACGCGGAAGCTGCCAGATCCAGTACGCGTCGGTGGTGGCCAGGAGCACCAGGGAGTCCAGCGCCCGGCGCGGGTCCACCTCGCCCGCCGCCCGCTCCAGCCGGTCCTGGAGGGCGGCCCGGACCTCGCGGCTGACCTGCGGGTCGGCGTCGAGGCGGTGCCCGGCCTCGGCCACCAGATTCCGCAGGCGGACCGGGTCCTGGGCGTTGTCGGGGGCCTTGCGGTGGGTCGGCATGGTCAGGGACAGGGCCGGATAGGGCCGGGTCGCCCGCAGCTCCCGCAACAGGTCGGCGGTCAGGGCGTCCGTATCCATCGTTCCCTCCCGGGGCTCGAACCCGCTCCCGTATGAAGCGGATGCTTCGACGAGTCAATTCATACCTTTTGATCCTAATATGAGCGAGTTGTTGCCCTGGAGTGCGGGAGGTCGCGATTCCACGCCCACGGTCCGGAAGTTCCGCACGCCTCCCTTTCCGCACCCGGATCCCCCTTTTCCGTACCCGGATCCCCCTCTCCTGGATTGGACGGACCGTCCGTGAAAGCGAACCTCCCCGCCCGCCGGGCGCGCGGCCATCTCGCCGCCCGCGCCCCGGCCCCCCTCGCGGCCTCGGTGTCCGCCGAGTCCGAACGCGTGCGGCAGAAGGCGGCCGAACGGCCGGACGAGGTCGAGGGCCGGGGTGACACCGTCGTCGTCGGCATCGAGGGCGCGCCGCCGGACCGCGCGGTCACCGCTCGGGCCGACAGCCGCCGGACCGCCGGGGTGAAGACCGTCCCCCGGGTCGCCCGGACCGAGCGCGGCTGAGGGGGCGCGGGCCATGAGCGCCGCCGACGCGGTGACCGACTCGCTCCAGAATCTGCGCGCACAGTTCGTCTCCGTACGGGAGGGGAAACCGGCCGACTACATCCCCCAGCTGGCCCTCGCCGACCCCGACGCCTTCGGGCTCGCGCTGGTCAGCATGGACGGACACCGCTACAGCGCGGGCGAGGCCGAGGTCCCCTTCACCCTCCAGTCCGTCTCCAAACCGTTCGTCTACGCCCTCGCGCTCTCCCTCCTCGGCCTCGACGAGGTGGGCCGGTGGGTGGGCGCCGAGCCGAGCGGCGAGGCGTTCAACGCCATCAGCCTCGAACCCGGTACGGGCAGGCCGGCCAACGCCATGGTCAACGCCGGCGCGATCGTCACCACCGCCCTGATCCTCGACGCCCCGGACGAACCCGCCTTCGACCGGATCCTGCACTGCCTCGGCCGCTTCGCCGGGCGTGAACTCGACGTCGACGACGAGGTGTTCAGCTCCGAGTCGGTGACCGGGGACCGCAACCGGGCGCTGGCGTACCTGATCCGCTCCACCGGCACCATGCCCGTCGACCCGGTCCTGGCGGTCGACCGCTACTTCCGCCAGTGCGCGATCCGCGTCAACGCCGTCGACCTCGCGACGATGGCCGCGACGCTCGCCTACGGCGGCGTGAACCCGGTCACCGGCGAGCGGGTCGTCTCCGCCGAGGTCGCCGCCCAGGTCCTCGCCGTCATGGCGACCTGCGGCATGTACGACGGCTCCGGCGAATGGCTGCTGCGCGTCGGGCTGCCCGCCAAGAGCGGGGTGTCCGGCGGCCTCATCGCGGTGGGCCCCGCCCGCTTCGGACTCGCCACGTACAGCCCGCCGCTGGACACCACCGGCAGTTCGGTACGCGGCCACGCCGCTCTCGAGGCGCTCTCGCGGCGCTACGGGCTCCACCTCATGCTCAACCCGGCGCTCCCGGGCTCCACCGTCACCCTCGTCACGACCGCGGACGATCTGCCGTCGGCGCCCTCGGCCGCACACGAACGGGTCCTCCACGAACAGGTCGGCGTCGTCGTCGCCCAGGGGTCCATCGACTTCACGGCCGCCGAACGCGTGCTGTACGCCCTGGACGAGTCCGGGCCGGACGGCGGCTCGGTGGTGCTCGACCTGCACGACGTCACGTCCGTCGACTCCGTGGCCCTGGCGATGCTGCACACCGGGCTGGCCCGGCTGGCCGCCGACGGGCGGCGCGCGGCGGTCGTCGATCCGAAGGATCTGCTGGGCCCGCCCGACCTCGTACGGGAGCGGACCGGCCAGGACCTGCCGCGCTACGCCACCCGTGAGAGTGCCGTCGAAGGCTGCGCGCGGGCCCTGGCCGGGGAGGGCTGATCCGGGACTTCCGGGCGGATCGGGCCTACCAGATGGCCCCGACCCACTCGGGGTGGTCGATGAACGGGTTCCGGTTGTGCTGGAAGCGGTCGAATATGACGTCGTTGCGGCGCTTCTCGAAGGCGTCCGGCGGGTCCTCCTGGCTCCACCGCTTCAGAACGGACAGCCTGCCCATCCTCGGCGCCGACCCGTTGTTCACCCGGTCGTTGGGTTCGAGATCGGCGAAGGCGTCGTTGCCCTCGTAGCGCACCGCCATGTAGAGGATCATGCGGGCGACGTCGCCCTTGACCGCGTCGCGCGGCTCGAAGGAGTCACCGTCGGTGAAGTTGCCCGGTGCGTTGCCCAGTTCGCTCCCGCCGTTGTCGAAGTCCTTGTTGCCGCGCGCGGAGTTGACCTGGACGTCGGTGGGCCGCAGATGGTGGACATCGGTGCCCGGACCTGTCGTCGTGCCGAAGTCGCCGTGCGACTTGGCCCAGACGTGCTCCCGGTTCCAATCGCCCACGTTGCCGCCGTTGTCGTTCTTGGACCGGGAGCGCCCGGTGTACAGCAGGACGACGTTGGAGGAGTTGGCGGGATCCTCGTCGGTGGCCCTGAGGGCGTTCCACACCTGGCTGTAGGAGAGCTTGGTCTGGTCGCGGATGATCGTGTGCAGGGCGGCTTTCAGCTCGGCGCCGGTCTTGCCGAGCGCGTCCTGGTAGTACGTGTCGTCGAGGGTGGCGGTGGTGGTGGTGTGAGCGTCGGGCGAGGCGGCCGCGGGGGTCGCGGCCGCGGTGCCGGCGAGTACGGTGACGGCCGCTGCCGCGGCCAGCAGCGGACGCGCGTAGAACGAATGACGACGGGACATGTGGGGGTGTCCTCTCCGAATCGCGGACGTGCCGGGGGCCCTGGGTGGGGGCGCCCCGGCGGCGGCCGTGCGGTAGGTGGTCGGTCAGGAGCCTTCCCCACGCGTCGTGCCCTGTGGTGAACGCTGTGTATCTATCATGTGCAGGTCAAGAATCAGGTTGGGGGAAATCTTCTCGGGCGGCCGTGAGCCCCGGCGGCCCAAGGCCTCCGGAGGCGGACGCGGCGTCCCCGCCCGGCGCTGTCCGGCGGCCCGGTCGCGCAGGGTCCGGGCCGAGGCGAAGCCTGCCGGAGGGAGCGATGGGAGCTCATCGGATGCGGCCGGGTCCGCGGGGGGCGAGAATTGCCGCAAGGACGAGGAGGCGGCATGAGCGAAGAGCCCGAATCCGTAACCGCGGCCGTATCCGGGCCGGGGGGCGTCACGCCCGACCGGCTCCTGCACACGGGCGCGAGCGACCGGCCGAGCGCGGAGGACCTGGTGCTGGCCTCCGGGCGGGACCTGACGCCCCGGACCCTGGAATGGGCGCGGCGCAAGCTGGCCGCCGAGGGGCGGTCGGCCATCGACAAGCAGTTGCCCTGACGGCCCCGTGGGGCCTGCGGGAGCACCCGGCGGGCGGTGCGCGGAGCCGTACGCCCGGGTGAAGGCGGCCCAGGGGCCGGGGAGCGTGTGGGGCGCCCCCGGTTCCCTCGGCTAGCCTGAGTGACATATGAACCGTTTGACGACCTCACAGGGCGCTTTCGAGCTGGCCCGCTACCCCGACCACCCGCGCGACCCCTTCCGGGCGTGGGACGCCGCCGACGAATACCTGCTCCGGCAGCTGACGGACTCCGAGGCGGGCCCGGTCGACCTCTCGGGGACGGTCGCCGTCGTCGGAGACCGGTGGGGGGCGCTCGCCACCGCGCTGGCCGCGCACCGGCCCGTCCAGATCAGCGACTCCTGCCTGGCCCGGCGCGCCACCCTCGCCAACCTCGACCGCAACGGTCTCGACCAGGACGCGGTCCGGCTGCTGTCCTCGCGCGACACCCCGCCGGACCGGATCGACGTCCTGATCGTCCGGGTGCCCAAGTCCCTGGCGTTCCTGGAGGACCAGCTCCACCGGATCGCCCCCGCCGTCCACTCCGGCACCGTGATCATCGGCACCGGCATGGTCAAGGAGATCCACACCTCCACGCTCAAACTCTTCGAGCGGATCATCGGCCCGACGCGCACCTCCCTCGCGGTGCGCAAGGCGCGGCTCATCTTCTGCACCCCGGACCCCGCGCTGCCGCGTACGCCGAGCCCGTGGCCGTACCGCTACGAGCTGCCCGCCGACGTGGGACCCGTCTCCGGCCTGGCCACCGTCAACCACGCGGGGATCTTCTGCGCCGAGCGCCTGGACATCGGCACCCGCTTCTTCCTGAAGCACCTGCCCACCCGTGGCGGGGCCGTCCGGGTCGTCGACCTGGGCTGCGGCAACGGCGTCCTCGGGCTCTCCGCCGCCATTGCCAACCCCGAGGCGCACGTCACCTTCGTCGACGAGTCCTACGGGGCGGTCGCCTCGGCCGAGGAGACCTTCCGGACCGGCGCACCGGACGGCGCGAAGGCCGACTTCCTGGTCGGCGACGGTCTCGGGGACCTCGATCCGGGCAGCGTGGACCTGGTGCTGAACAACCCGCCCTTCCACTCGCACCTCGCCACCACCGACGCGACCGCCCGCACGATGTTCGCCGGGGCACGGACCGTCCTGCGCCAGGGCGGCGAACTCTGGGTCGTGGGCAACCGGCACCTCTCGTACCACGTTCACCTGCGGCGGATCTTCGGGAACTGCACCACGGTCGCGGGCGACGCGAAGTTCGTGGTCCTGCGCGCGGTCAAGCGCTGACCGAGAGCGGCGCCCCCCGGCGCCGCTCACCGGGCCGTTCGCCCAGCCGCTCATCGGGCCGGGCGCGACTGTCGTACGTTCTTCGGCCCTTCCGGATTCTTGCAACACGTTCTACTGTGTGCGCCGCCGCACACGGACGACGCCGAAGCGAGACTCTGGAGGGGCCGTGCACCTCGCATACACGCCTGAGCAGCAGCGGCTGCGCACCGAACTGCGCACCTACTTCGCGACCCTGGTGCCCGACAACGCCCGCGCCCGCTACGCGGAACCCGCGGCCCAGAAGCGCTTCTACCGCGATACGGTCCGCAGGCTCGGCTCCGACGGCTGGCTGGGGGTCGGCTGGCCGAAGGAGTACGGCGGCCGGGGACTGACCCCGATGGAACAGTTCATCTTCTTCGACGAGGCCGCCCAGGCCGGCGTACCGCTGCCGCTGATGGCCCTGAACACCGTCGGGCCCACGATCATGCGGTTCGGCACCGACGAGCAGAAGGCCCACTTCCTGCCCGGAATCCTGGCCGGGGAGATCGACTTCGCGATCGGCTACAGCGAACCGGAGGCGGGCACCGACCTCGCCGCTCTCCAGACGCGCGCCGTCCGCGACGGGGACGAGTACGTCGTCGACGGACAGAAGATCTGGACCACCAACGGCGACACCGCCGACTGGGTCTGGCTCGCCGTCCGCACCGACCCCGACGCCCCGCCGCACAAGGGCATCACCATGCTCCTGGTCCCCACGAGCGACCCGGGCTACTCCTGCACCCTGATCAACACCCTCGCCTCGCACGACACGACCGCCAGCTACTACGAGAACATCCGCGTCCCGGTGTCCCGTCGCGTCGGCGAGGAGAACAAGGGCTGGCGGCTCATCACCAACCAGCTCAACCACGAACGCGTCACCCTCGCCGCCCACGGCACGATGGCGATCCGCGCCCTGCACAACGTCCAGCGCTGGGCCGCCGACACCAAGCTCGCCGACGGCCGCCGGGTCATCGACCTCGGCTGGGTCCGCGCCCTGCTCGCCCGCACCCATACCCGCCTCGACGCGATGAAGCTGCTCAACTGGCAGATGGTCGCCGCCCTCCAGGACGGCACCCTCACGCCCCAGGACGCCTCGGCGGTCAAGGTCCACGGCTCCGAGACCCGCCGGGACGCCTACGCCTGGCTGATGGAGATCGTCGGCTCCGGGGGCGCGCTGAAGGAGGGCTCGGCCGGTGCGGTGCTCCACGGCGAACTGGAACGCGGCTACCGCTCGGCCGTGATCTTCACCTTCGGCGGCGGCAACAACGAGATACAGCGGGAGATCATCTCGTGGATCGGGCTGGGCATGCCGCGGGTGCGGCGGTGAGTGTGTGTGACGAGGCTTTTTAGGGCCTGTATCGAGTCGTGATCAATCTGCGGGATTCGCCCTCGCTTCGGGGGTGGATCGTGTAGTCCGGTGTGCATGACGCGGAGACAGTTG
>NZ_JBIDBC010000053.1:0-26609 GCF_043202835.1 Streptomyces sp. NPDC048142 | reverse complement strand
CGAGTACGAGGAAGCCTTCTGGCAGAGCCAGGAGCAAGTCCCGCAGTCCGCCTGAACCATCAAGATCGGACTCTACGAAACTCGGGGCAGCTCAGACCTGCAGGTCTTTGCCAAGTGGCTCGTCAAGGCGGGCATCTCACGCCTGTGCGACGTCACCGATCAGCACCTCGACGCCTACCGCGCCTACGTTCTTGCGCTGGCGCGCAAACCAGGACGAAAGGCAGACATCCTGGCCGCAGTGCGCACCCTGTGGCTGTACGGACGGCATCTACCAGCCGAGGGACGCCTGGCCACCGGCTACCCCTGGCCCGGCGCCTCCGACAATGAGCTCAAGAGCCCAGCTGGGGGCCGGTCCAACAAGTGGCCGCGGATCGCACCGGCGACCATGACCTCACTGCTCGCCTGGGCGCTGCACGTCATCGAGGCGGTCGGCCCGGACGCACGAGACGCATGGGTCGAATACCACCAGCTGCAGGCTGGTACACACGCCTCCCAGGCCGAATTCAGCGGCCTTACGAAGGAGGCACGCATCGGCCCCGCCGCCGGCGAATACCGGCACCGCGTACGCAGGCAAGCTCGGTTCGCCGGACGCGTCGTCACCGCCTGCAGGAACGTCCAGCGACTGCTCGACCAGACGAACCCGAACATCCAGCATGGTGAAGCCATGACCTGCGTGTGGCGACTCGAAACGGCCGCCTGCCACAAGGCACGACTGGACGCGGGACTGCCGCCCGAAGACGGCCCCAACGAGGCGGAGTGCCAGTCGAGCTGCACCAACCTCGTCTACACCGACCGGAACATCGTCGAGCAACGGCGCCTCCAGGGACAGTGGGAGGCCGCGGCAGCCGACCAGTTCAGCCCACGCCCCCTACGAGACCGGGCAGCCGCGCTGGCGAAGAACAGCCGGGCCATCATCGAGGACCACCACGCGGACCCGGCCGACACCAACCCGACGACAAAGGAGCCATGATGGCACGCCGACCACGCGACGAAGATGCCGACCGGGCCGCGATCCGGGCTGCGGCCGAACTCCTCCTGGAGGGCACCCCGCTGCACTCGAAGACCGGCAAGCTGACCGTTTCGGAGCTGATTTCCGAGAGCCAGCTGCGGCGGGATGTGGTGTACCGGCACACCGATCTCATCCAGGATTTTCAGGCGCGCGCCAAGGCCCAGGACTCCATCCCGACCGCGATGCAGGAACTCGTTGAGGTGAACCGTCAACTCAAGTCCGAGGTCGACGACTTGAAGGACGAGCTCCGCCAGGAACAGGCGAGGACCAAGGCCATGCGAATGATCATCGCTGAACACACCCTCGAACTGGACCAGACCAAGGCTGAACTCGCCGCAGTTTCCGGGGTGACGCTGCTGCCCAATCGGCGCTGACAAGGCATAGTGGGGTCCCGCCCGTCGAAGGTGCGAAGCTCAGGGAACAGACCCAAGGGCCCCCGATCCGTCAGGGGGAGCATCCGGGCAGGGAGAAGGCCGGGCGGACGAACACAAGTGAACCCCCTGTGGTGCCTCGTCATCGAAAGCCCGGGGATACGGGACGACCAGGCGATAAAGCCTGGCCGCTGGAAGAGAGGCGGCGACCGACGACTGGAGCCTGCCCCGTCGGTCGTGCGAACACCGCTGTCCCGGGGCATAGGAGGCGTCCTCCCCGAGCGCATCTTTTATGCGCGGAATACTGCAGCCGGTGTGGGCCAGAGTGCCCCACCGCCTCCGCCAGCGTCCAGCAGTTGATCCGCTCCAGCCCCGTCAGCACAGCCTCGGTCA
This sequence comes from Streptomyces sp. NPDC048142, assembly GCF_043202835.1. Taxonomy (NCBI): domain Bacteria; kingdom Bacillati; phylum Actinomycetota; class Actinomycetes; order Kitasatosporales; family Streptomycetaceae; genus Streptomyces; species Streptomyces sp. NPDC048142. Next base: position 24,836 of record NZ_JBIDBC010000053.1, on the reverse strand, counting down.
TCTCGTACAGCATCGTCCGCGTCTCACGGCGCGGGAAGCAGTCCGCAAGCTCGCGGCCCTTCCGAAACCGTCCCGCCACGGCCCCTGCACTACCGTGGCCTTCACGGCCACAGCTGCCGTGTCAGTACCGCGCTCCTTCCCCACCCGTGCGCCCAACGAGCCGCCCGTCAGCGTCGCGCTCCTTTCAATTGGCGATTTCCCACGCCGGGCCAAGCTGCGACGTCAACGCGCAGTCTCCCTCCGTGGGGGATACGAGCACGTGCTCGCCCGGCAGAAGAACGATCAAGTTCAATGGGGATTTCACCTCCCTGATGCGCCGCCCCGAGGTCGGAGGGGAGTTGCGAGTGAGGTACTCGAGCTCGAGGAAATCAACCTCGTCAGCGACAAGGACGTTCAGGATACGGAGCGGTTGCAGGCTCTCCATCTCCTCTTCCTCGGCTTCCTCATTGTCCGCGCAGCCGGTGAAGATCAGCGCTGTGGATTCAGAGACGATTTCCATAAAGCTTCCCGCGAGAGCTTGCGCAATTCCTTCAGGGGATTCTATATCAATTCCGGCAATACCTCCATTGAGGTGGTCACATTCTGACCATTGCCCCTTCTCGTCACACACTGAATGGTAGAGTTCTTCGGCCACGAGACCATCATCTCGCCGGTGCAGCATCAGCACTAGACCAATCCTGCCGTTGATCCAAACGTCAGCGACAGCTGGCCCACCCGAAAGCGAATGAAAACTGCCACTACCCCTCTCCAGGGCTTCTCGGGCAATTTGTGACATTGATCGTCGCGGGTTCATCGATTCCGTTTCATCGAAGCTAGGAGATTGAACGGCGATGTGGCGCGACCTGAAGGTCACGCCACATCGCCACCGCGCTTTAGGTCAGGCTGGGACGTTATGTTTTGGCGTTACAGGAATAGGACATATCTGCTGTCCACCCCCGCCATCCGAGGACGAGTACGGCACCGTACGCCCATACTCGACTACCGGGTCTGACCTTGACCTTGAAATGCACGGCCCAGCCTATCTTTTCCCTGTTCTGCCAGCTGCCCTTTTGTTGCATCTTGTACAGCTTCTGGGATTTACCCCGGCCAGGGTAGCTGCCCCACGCTTCCCCGTAAGTGAAGTTCTTGGCCAGGAATCGGTTGGCGAAACCCATTATCTGAACGTTGATGTAGTAGCCGATGTACGGGTACGAACCCTTACCCTTAATGTCACGCCCCATTCCGCCGCCGGCTCGTTGGATGATTATCCGCATGCCGTAGCCGTTCTTGATCCGGCGTTTGCCGCAGTTGGGGGACATGCCGGTGGTGTCACTGGCGTTGCACGGGTCGGCGTTGGCGTAGTCGTAGGCGTTGGCAGAACCACCGTAGACAGGATCCGACTGAAGGAAACGGCCACGAGAGGGGTCGTAGAGCCGGACGCCCATCAGGGTGAGGCCGGTCAGCGTCTCCGAGGAACGCTGCTGGTTGCCCAGCCAGCCGTACCGGGCTTCCGTCTGACCCGCCCGGGGATTGCCGTACTCGTCATTGTCCAGCGCGATGGGTGCCTGACTGCTGTCCAGAGGCAGTTGGAGGGCCACGTCGCCGTGGCTGTCCGTGATCTGCAGGACCGTATTACCGGTCTTACCAGTGGTTGCGGCAAGGCCGCCTGTGACAGGTTCGACGTATCGGGTCACCGTGCCTGCGGCGTCCTCGGTGATCCAACGAGGATTGTCGGTGTCGCTGTCATAGTGGTTGATCTTCGATCCGGTCTGGGTCCAGGTGGAACCGCTTCCGGTCTCGGTCTTCCAGGAACGGAAACGCATCTTCGCGTCGAGCTGCCATGTCTGGCGCTGGCCGCTCACGGTCTGCTGATGGGCTAGGTCGTTTGCGTAGTACGCGAGAGTACCGTGCCCGGGGGCCGCAGTGGTGCGCCCGAAGGCGTCATAGGTGTAGCCGGCGTCGACAAGGCGATCGGCGCTGTCGTAGCCGGAGGTCTTCACGGTGCCTCCGCTTGTCGGACAGTCCAGGCCGGGGGCACCGCTCGCCGTGCTGAGCGAGATGCGGTTGCTGCGTGTGCCGAATCCGTAGCTGCGGCGGGTGCACACGGTCTCCGCAGTGTCAGCCACAGTGGTGAGACGCCCGACCGCATCGTAGGTGTACGACTGGTTCGACCATCCGGCCCGCGCGGTGAGCTGCCCGTGGATGGATTCACCGGACCGGTCCGCGAAGACGACTGCTCCGTCACTGTCACGCGTGTAGGTGCGTGCGACACCGTTCCCCGTAGTACTCCTGCCATGCGTGAGGGTGTAGCCACCGGGGAGCTTCTCGGTGGTGACACCTCCGTCGGCGTCGTAGGCGGCTTCGAAGGAGCCTGCTACGGAGTCCACCAGCTTCGTCGGGAGGCCGCGGGGCTCGATTGCCGTGTTGTAGGTGTAAGTGACAGTGGACGGAACACTGTCAGTGATCTTGAGTGGCCGGTCGAGGTGATCGAATTCCATGCGCGTCACGCCACCGTCAGCGTCCGTGTAGGAAAGCATGCGCGCGAGTTTGTCGTAAACGCGAGTGATCGTTCCGGCGGTGGTCGAGATCGTTTTGGCCGGCTCGCCAGTTGTCGGGTCGTACTCCGTGGTGACTGCCGGAACCGCAGCGCCTACGCCACCCGTGATGGTCGTCGTCAGCGGGCGGCCGGCTTCGTCGCTCGTGACCGTGGTGACGCGAGAGACGCCATTGGCGGTTTCCGTAGTTTTCGATGTGCCGCCCCACCAGTCGTACTCGATGGTGGTGATAGGCAGCTGCGCCGGGTTCGAGCCTCCGCCCGTAATCGACCCAGCCGGCCCCGTGGAGCAGATCAGGTCGGCCCATTCCGGACGGCCAGCGCATGTCCCGGAGCCGGTGGCAGACCAGTAGGTTGTCATTCGCGTGGCAGCGTCGGTGCCTGATGCGCCCGGCGGGAGCTGCTTGCGAACGCGACCTTGCTCGTCGTACTCGGTGGCCGAGGTGATGGCCAATCCGCCCGGATCCTGGACGGTCTTGACCTGCAGGCCCTTGACCCAGTCGAACACGTTCTCGGTCACACGGGTTTCAGCGTGCACACCGGGATGTTCACGCACCTGGGCACCTGAAGTGACCTTGGTATTCTGGTCTTTTACCGCTGCACTTCCGTCGGTGGGCCGCCCTTGATCGTACTCGTAGGAAACCCAGGGCCTTGCCGTTACCGGAGTGCCGGTTTGGGCCAAAGTGGTGGTTCCGGACTTGAGGTCGGCTGTGAGCTCGATCCGCCGCAGAGGCCCGAAGTCTTCGAGCTTGCGTGTGCCACTCTCGTTGTACACCTGTCGGCCGGAGAGCAGTTCAGCACGTTCCGCGCTGGACAGCTGAGAGATGCCGAGTTCATCCTGCACAGCCCTATCGGCGGCGGTAAGGCCGAGGGCGATGGCACGGTTGGCAGGAGAAAGCTCCCGGACCGTGTTCCCGAAGCGGTCTTCCTCGGTGAAAAGAATGTGACCGCCAGGACTAGCAGTATTCACCCGGCTACCGGAAACGTCCATGTACTGGATGCTGGCGGCACCGTAGGCCGAGGCATTCAAATCGGCGCCGCTATGTGCAGCGGGCACCGAGCCTGGCGGAAAGACAGCCGCCGCGTCCGTCGGAACAACGGTCTGCCCCCATGCCTTCACCTCGGAGCCTCCCATTTGGTAGGGAGCCTTGGCACCGGTGAGCGGAACGTCGTAGACGATGCTGGTGACAGACGTTCCTTCAATGACGTCCTTGGTCCCCGGCTTCAGGGTCGGCCGCGACGCCTTGAGGAGCATGCCCTCGCCACTGCTTGCGCTGCTGCCCGCCTGACCGTACGTGAGCGTCCAGGGCAACTGCCCCGCCGCGCCGTACTCGACGACCCGGCCGGCGGCGTCGTAGGCGTAGGTGGTCTTCAGCGCGGGAGTGATCCGCGGGTCCCAGTTCTCCCGCAGACGCCCGTTGGCGTCGTAGCGGTAGGTCTCAACGGCGTGGCTCGTAGCGGCTGATGCGCCCGGCTGGGTCGCCCAGGCCCTGATCTCGACAACACGCCCGACATAGTTGCCCAGCGTGCTGCCGGTAGCAGTCGTACTGGTGGCGTAGACGAACTCCAGAGCGCGGCACCCCTTGGCCGCCGGGGTGGCCGCACACGTGGCAGCCGAGACTGCAGAGGTGTCTCCGGCCATCCGTTTGGGACGGGCCAGCTTCTCCCCGTTCACTGTCACAGTCTCGGACAGCAAGGTGGTAGTCGTCTCATCCTTCCCATTGAGCACCGAGGATGAGACATTCCAGACGTCGGAGGTCAGGTCGAGCTTACTGAACTTGGTGGCTGCTCCATCCGAGTCGGTGACAGTGAAGGTAGTACTCACGCTGCCGGTGAGCGTCAGTTTCTGCGCTCCGGGCTCGGCGATCCAGCCGGTCCTCGCGGCATTCGCGGTGAAGTGGACAATGTCCCCGCTACCGGTGACGACATCGACGGCCGTGTCGGAGATCTTGCGAATGTAGGAGTAGTTGGAGTCCGTGGTCTCGGCGCTTGTGCCCGACGACCATTCCTTCCCGAAGATCGGCACCTGCCCACTGCCGTCGGAGTCTGTGTCCGAGTCGCGCGAAGTAGCGGTACGCGAAACCGACAGTCCGAAGTGGGAGGCTTCGGACTCCGAGAGGGTATAGGAACCGGTGAGCAGGTTGACCAGGCCGGGGCCCACCCGGCCCGGGGTGTTGGCCTGTACGTCTTGGCCCACGACGACGGTGAGCGGCTGTGTTGATCCAGCCGCCCCGTCCGGGCCGGTGAGGTCAGCCTTGATCTGCACAGCGCCACTGGGCTGCACCGTGTGGACGGCGTTCCATACGAGCGGTGCGTTCCTGCCATTGCTCATGGGCACGGGCCAGGTGGTCAGTGCGGTGCCCTCCGAAGTGACGTCTCCAGCAGGGATCTGCACCCAGGAGTCGGCCTCGGAGCGGCGCCAGGAGAAGGAAACATTGTCGTACTTGGCTCCGTCCGCCTCGGCGACCAGCGGCAGGCGGCGCGCGGTGCGCTCTCCCTCACTGGGCCGGACGAATCCGCCAGGCCCTGCGTGGAAGGTGTAGTCGATGGCCTCGGACTTGTTGTCGGCCTTGTCGACCGCGCGTACCTGGAGGGTGTGCGTGCCGTCCCTGGGTGGGGTGATGGTGATGGCCTTGGCTGCACTGGAGCCGCCGGTCGCCACCTTGGTCCAGGTCACGCCGTCCAGCGACCACTCCAGCCAGTTGTGGTCCGTACCGTTCGGCGTAGCAGTGAACGTACCCGTCTGGCCAGCGCCCTTGACCCAGGCATTAGACGGGTAGTCCGTCGATGTGATGCCGGTGGGTGCGGAGGGGGCGGTGGTGTCGACCGTGAAGGTCTTCCACGCCGACCAGCCCAGGTTGTAGTGGGTGCCGTCGTACGGGCTGCTGCGGAACTTGTAGGTCTTGCCGTTGGTCAGCACCCCGGCGGGCACGACGACCGGAGCGGGCTGGCCGGACGGGACGAACGCCGACCGCAGTACCGCGCCGGCCTGGGTGTCGGTGGCCGAGTCGAAGATCTGGTAGGCGCCCTGGATCTTGTCACCGTTGGGATCGACGAAGGTGTCGCGCAGCGTGGGCGTCAGGGTGTTGACCGTGTAGGCGCCGCCGTAGGAGAAGTACGGCGGGCCGGCTTCCTGCTTCGTGCCGGTGCGTGGCCGGTAGTTGTAGGTGACGACCAGCTTGGGCGGGTTGGCGGCGGCGTTGGCGGAGTTGACCCGCTTCCACTGGCCGGTGATGGTCTCGCTGGAGGCGCGCAGTCCCATGTGGGACTTGGCGGCCTTCGTGGAGGCCCATTCCTGCACCATCGTGGTGACGTTGGCGTTGATCCAGCCGTCGGGCTGGGTCGAGCAGGAGGAGTTGCCCCTGGTCTCCGAGGACGTGGCCTTCATCGCGGTCCACGCCGGCTGGGCCGTCCAGCGCGAGGAGGTCGACGCGGCCCCGGTGGACCACACCTCCCACGGCTGGGTGGGGCACGAGGAGCCGGTGTAGTTGCCGGAGTGGAAGTTCCACAGGGACAGCTTCGCGTCCGTCACCAGTGCGTCGGAGATCGGCGCGGTGTTCCAGGAGATGAACGACCGGGCGGTGCGCGGGGTGCCGTCGGCGTTCTTCGTGCCCGGGTTGCCCAGGTCCAGCTCGACATCCGTGGACCAGTCTCGGGTCTCACCCTGCTGGACGTAGGTGTCGAAGACGTTGGAGAGCGCCGACGTGGACGGGTCGACGATGACCGGGTACTTGGTGGCCGGGTCGGCGAGGAACTTCGCGTCGGGGGTGACGACCAGGTCGATGGTCGAGCCCTTCTTCACGACCTTCATCGCCACCGGCACCCGGCGGATGTTCTCGCCGGAGAGCTCGTCGACGGTGGAGTCCCACATCACCGGCGCGGGCATCACCGCGGTCTTCTTGTTCTTCCTGTCCGTGAAGACGACACTGCCGTCGGACTGCTGTTTGGCCTTCAGGCCCTTGGCCTTCAGCGGCAGCGTGTAGGTGTAGCCGTCCGTCGTCGGCTTCTGCTTGATCTCGACGAACTGCTCGAATCCCGTACGGGTCGCTTCGACCACCACGTCCGCGCCCGGGACGGCGTTGACGTACTCGGCGCGCGTGCCGTCCAGCTTCGGCGCGGGCAGGCCGCCCTTCCACTGCAAGGTGATCTGCTCGTCACCCTCGCCGAGGGTCACCAGGTCGGTGGCCTTGGCCGCCTGCGCCGCCTTCAGGGAAGCTGCCGGGGCACCGGTCTTGCCGGCCAGTCTCAGGCCTTGGGGGTGGGCCTTCGGCTCCACTCCGCCGCCAGCCACGCTGACGAGGTCCAGATCGACATCCCGCCAGTCACCGGTGGTGCCGTCCTGGAAGCGGACCGGACCCGCGGTCAGCTCGGTGGTGAGTGAACCGTCCTTGTTCACCCAGGTCGTGGAGGTCTCCGTACGCTCCGACAGCGCCTCCACACGCTTGCCCGACAACCGGGCGGCCACACGCGCGGACGGAATGTCCGCCGCCTGCGTGACGACCGGCTTCTCCGGTGCGGCAGGTGCCTGGCGTTGTGTGGCCATCGCGATGTTGCCGTCGAACAGTGGGACGGACAGAGCCAGGGCCAGACTCCCCGCTATATAGCGCAGGCTCCTCCCGGACCAAGGCCGCCCGCGCTCCTCCGGTCCAGGTATATGAATCGTCATGATCCCTCGGTCTCGTTGAACACATGTGCATCACCTGTGTGGTGCGATGTGAACGTATCGAGGAAGAAAAGATCGACAACCGCGACAAGAGGGGCAAGATCGACTCCAAAGTTCCAGAAGGTGAAGTGAAATGCGTCTCTCGCGTGACCGACCCAGTCAGCGTTTCCCTGTCAGCCACATCACCAACACCAACGCCCGGAGCCGGGTTCCCCTGCTCCGCCACCGCATCCTCCTCCAGTGGTCACTACACAGCGCTACCACCGATTCCGGGACAGAGCCGCTCGTTGTTTGACAGGCCCCCGATCGGTGCAAGTCAGATAGAGACCGAGTCGACCCACTAAAGGATCGACGAGGCGGTCCGCATCGACTCCACCCGGCGGCCTTCCGGCTCAACTTCCTGCCGGACGCCGCCCGCGCTGCCGCATCACCACGGATACGCTCGCGGTGCGAAGCTCGACAAGTTGAATCTCGACATGCGGCTTGCCTAGTGAACGGACGGCATGTGGAGCAGTCCGTCCGCATAGCCGGTGCCGGAGCGGCGGGCCAGCAGGACGTCCGGGCCCCGGCGCAGGATCAGGTGGACGTCGACGACCTCGGTGTGCCGGTGCGGGGGCATCGCGCGGGCGACCAGCGCATAGCGCTCGTCGTCGACCTGTCTGCCCCACAGCCGACTGTCGGGGGCCAGGTCCTCGTGGTGGATGCGCTCGGTGTGCGCGGAGAGCAGGCCGGTGAGCGCGGTGGCGGACAGACCGGCGCCGCCCCACACTCCTTCGACGAGAACGAGCCTCCCGCCCGGCTTCAGCAGGCCGAACCAGTGCTCCAGGGCCGCCGCCGGGTCGGGCAGCAGCCAGACGACGTGCCGGGCCACGACGACGTCGAACGCCCGCTCCCCGACCGGGGGCCGGGCGGCGTCCCCGACGAGGACCTCCGCGCCGGTTCCGGCGAGCTTGGCGCGGGCCCGCTCCGCCATGCGGGGCGAGCGGTCGACGGCGGTGACGCGGTGGCCCTGGCCGGCGGCGAGCAGGGAGAGGCTGCCGGTGCCGCACCCCAGGTCCAGCACATCGCCCCGGGTGGCGGGCAGCCAGCTCTCCAGCCGCCCGGCCCAGGCGTCGCGCACCGCGGGGTCCAGGAGCCCGTGGTCGGGCTCCTGGTCGAAGGATCCGGCCGCCGCGTCCCAGTCGATCGTGGTCATGGTGCCGATGCTCTCAGCCGCCACTGACAGTGCGGGACTCCTCTGCTGTCTTCCGGCCACCGCGCAGCCGTACGATCAGCCGGCTGACCAGCGGCCAGGCCACGATCAGCACCACGATCGCGTAGACGGTCACCGAGAACGGGGTGTTGACCAGGCCGGACACGCTCCCGTCGCTGATCTGGAGCGCGCGGCGCAGCTGCTGTTCGGCGGCCGGGCCGAGGATCACCCCGATGACGGCGGGCAGCACCGGCAGCCCGTAGCGCCGCATCCCGAACCCGATCAGCCCGATGACCAGGAGGATCACCAGGTCGATGGACTCCCCGCCGACCGCGTACGCGCCGACGGCGGCGAAGAAGAGGATGCCCGCGTACAGATAGAGGCGCGGGATCCGCAGGAGCTTCGCCCAGACGGGGGCGAGCGGCAGGTTGAGGGCGAGCAGCAGCACCATGCCGACGAAGAGCGAGGCGATGAGGCCCCAGACCAGCTCCGGTTCCCGTTCGAACAGCAGGGGGCCGGGCTGGATTCCGTACTGCTGGAAGGCGGCCAGCATCACGGCGGCGACGGCGGTGGTGGGCAGCCCGAGGGTGAGCATCGAGACGAGGGTCCCGGCGGCGGAGGCGGAGGCGGCGGCCTCCGGTCCTGCGACGCCTTCGATGGCCCCCTTGCCGAACTGGTCGCGGTGCTTGGAGAGCCGCTTCTCGGTGACGTAGCTGAGGAAGGTGGGGATCTCCGCGCCGCCCGCCGGGATCGCCCCGAAGGGGAAGCCGATGGCGGGGCCGCGCAGCCAGGGCTTCCAGGTGCGCTTCAGGTCGGCGCGGCCGAGCCAGGGGCGGCCGACGGGGATCGGCTCTCCGGTGGAGCGGCGCAGGTGGGCGGCGACCCAGAGCGCCTCGCCGATCGCGAAGAGTCCGACCGCGACGATCACCACGTCGACGCCGTCGGCCAGTTGGAGGGAGCCGAAGGTGAGGCGCTGCTGGCCGGTCATCCGGTCGAGGCCGACCAGCCCGATGGTGAGGCCGATGAGGAGCGAGGCGATGCCGCGGATGCGGGAGGCACCGAGGACGGAGGTGACGGCGATGAAGGCCAGCACCATGATGGCGAAGTAGTCGGGGGCGCCGATGCCGATGGCGAGCGATGCGACGGTCGGCGCGAGGACGACCAGCAGGATCGTGCCGATCATGCCGCCCGCGAAGTGACCGATCGCGGCGGCGGCGAGCGCCTGGGCGCCGCGCCCGCCCTTCGCCATCGGGTTGCCCTCGATCGCGGCGACCACGGCGGCGCTCTCACCCGGGGTGTTGAGGAGGATCGAGGTGGTGGAGCCGCCGAACATCGCGCCGTAGTAGATCCCGGCGAACATGATGAACGCGCCGGTCGGGTCGAGTCCGTACGTCACCGGGAGCAGCAGCGCCACGGCCATCGCCGGGCCGATGCCGGGGAGCACGCCGATCGCGGTGCCGAGCAGGACGCCGATCGCGGCCCAGAGCAGGTTCATCGGGGTGAGCGCGGTACCGAAGCCGTCGATGAGGGAGTTGAGGGAATCCATCGGTCAGAGCACCCCCATCAGCGGGCCGCCCGGGAGGGGGACACCGAGCAGGTTGTCGAAGACGAAGTAGGTGGCCAGCGAGATGCCGGCGGCGATCAGCGGGTCGCGGCCGTGGTGCCGGCTGCCGAGCGCGTAGGCGGAACCCCAGAAGAGCAGCGCCCCGGCGATCGGGAAGCCGAGGGGGCCGATCAGGACGGCGGTGCCGAGGAAGACCCCGGTGAGCAGGAGGACGGTGCGCCAGTCGGCCGGTTCGTCGAGGTCGACGTCCTCGCCGCCCTCCGCCTCGCCGCGTCCGCCGCGCAGGACGTCACCGGCGAGCAGGACGGCTATGAGGAGGAACAGGCCGCCGATGACGAAGGGGACGGTCCGGGGGCCGACGGGGCCGCGCTGGGCGATGTCGACGCTCATGGTGAAGGCGTCGGTGAGAACGAGCACGCCGAGCGCGAACAGCAGGAGGCAGACGCCGAGTTCGGAGTGTTCGCGCAGCCAGGAGAGGGTGGTGTTCCCCTCCTGCGCGGGGCCGGAGGGGAACTGCCCTGCGGGGTCGGAGGCCGACTGCCCCGCGAGAGCGGGGCCCGACTGCCCTGCGGGGTCGGGGGGTTCGGCGACCGGTTGCCCCGCGGGGCCGGTGCTCGGCTGCCCCGCGGGGTCGGTGGGTTCGGTGGTCACAGACCCAGCTCCTTGAGGACGGTGGCGACCCGCTGGTCCTGCTCGTCGAGGAAGTCGCCGAAGGGTTCGCCGATGAGGAGGGCGTCGTCCCAGCCGTTCTTCTTCATCGACTCCTTCCACTGCTTCGAGCCGTGGAGTTCGCGGATCAGACCGGTGAGCTTGTCGCGTTCGGCCGGCGACAGGCCGGGCGGGGCGACGACGCCGCGCCAGTTGGTGAACTCGGTGTCGAGTCCGGCTTCGCGCAGGGTGGGGGCGTCGAAGCCCGGCACCCGCTTCGGGCCGGTCACGGCGAGCAGCCGCAGTTCGCCCGCCTCGATCTGGTCGCGGTACTCGCCGAGGCCGGAGACCCCGAAGCCGACCTTGTCGCCGAGGATCGAGGCGAGGAGTTCGCCGCCGCCGTCGAACGGGACGTAGTTGACCGTCCTCGGGGCGATTCCGGCCGCCTGCGCCATGAGCATCGGGGCGAGGTGGTCCGGGCCGCCGGGCGAGGAACCGCCGCCGACCGGGACGCGGGCCGGGTCCTTCTTCCAGGCGGCGAGCAGACCGGCGATGGTCCGGTACGGGGAGTTCTTGGAGACGACGACGATGTCCGGCTCCTCGGTGAGCCGGGCGATCGGGGTGGTGTCCGCCAGCGTGCTCGGGGACTTGTTGGTGTGGACGGCGCCGACGACGCCGAGGCCCATGGAGAGCGCGAGCTTGCCGTTGCCGCGTTCACCGACGAGCCGGGTCAGACCGACCGTTCCGCCGGCGCCCGGCAGGTTGAACACCTCGATGTTGTGGGTGAGTCCGGCGTCCTCGGCGTTCTTGGCCATGGTGCGTGCGGTGATGTCGTAGCCGCCGCCGGGGGTGTTGGGGACCATGAAGCGGAGCCCGGGAATCTGGGTGCCGGCGTCCGAGCCGTCACCGGTGGCGAGCAGGGGCGGCCCCACCACCACCAGCAACGTGGCCCCGAACAGGGCGAGGAGAGTGCGCAGTCGCACAGGTTCCGCCTTTCGCTGTGAAGTGGCCCACATGTTGCCTGTGCGTCGAGGAGCTGTCTCTCTTCCGGTATCAACGGACGTTGTGGTCCTTGCGGTCGCGGCCTAGCGTGGCGGCGTGACAACGGTGCTGGTGGTGGACGACGACTTCATGGTCGCGAAACTGCACAGCCGCTATGTGTCCGCCATGGACGGCTTCGCGGTCGTCGGGGTGGCGCACAACGGGGCCGATGCCTTGCGGGCGGCCGAGCGGTTGCGCCCCGATCTGGTGCTGCTGGACATCTATCTGCCCGATATGGACGGGATCGGGGTGTTGCGCGCGTTGCGCGCCGCGGAGGAGCGGGACGCCTCACGCCCCAGCGCGGACGCCCTGTTCATCACGGCGGCCCGGGACGCGGGGGTGATCCGGGCGGCGCTGCGGGCGGGGGCCCTGCACTATCTGATCAAGCCGTTCAGCCGGTCCGCCCTCCAGGAGCAGATGCGCCATGTCGCCTCGCTGCGCACCCGCCTGGACGAGCTGGGAGAGGCCCGCCAGGAGGACGTCGACCAGATCTTCGGGACCCGTCCGCCCGGCTCGCGCGAGCTGCCGAAGGGCCTGGCCGCCCCCACGGCGGAGCTGGTGGAACGCACCCTGCGCGGACGCCCCGAGGGCCTTTCGGCCTCGGAGTGCGCCGAGGCGGGCGCCTTGTCCCGGGTCAGCGCACGCCGCTATCTGGAGTACTTCGCCTCCACCGGCCGCGCCGAGGTGACCCTGCGCTACGGAGGCACGGGCCGCCCGGAGCGCCGCTACCGCTGGACGGGCTGAGGCGGCACGGGGCGGCGGGGCAGCGGGGCATGCGGAGCGGCGGGGCATGCGGGGCGGCGGGACTGTCTGAGCCCACGCCTAACAGCTCCTTAAAGCGACCGCAACAGTCATCGCGGTCCCTCGTAACCCGTCCACGCAGGTCAGCGGGATGGGGCGGGAGCGAGAGAGGTAGCCGGGGAGCCAAAGTGGGAGCCACGGAGACCCCATCACGTGCTACTCCGCCGCAGTCGCCGGCCCCGCACCAAAGATGTCGTCCATGGCTTCCGCACCTTCGGACATCACCGGGCGCAGTTGCTTGCGGTAGACCTTCTCAGTGATGTGCGTACCGCTGTGGCCGACCACCCGAGCGATCACCTCGATGGGGATGCCGTGGTCTGACAACAGGGATACGAAGCTGGTCCGCATCTCCCGCGTCGTCCAGCGGTGCGGCTCTGGGAAGCCCGCTTCGGTGAGAAGCGATCTGAAGTTGCGCCGAACGTTGAGCGCGCTCCGCAGGGTGCCGTCCGTGTTGGGGAAGACCAACCGTGCCTCCGTCCAGGGACTACCGGCGGCTTCGCACTCGGTCTTCTGTCGAGCCTTGTATGCCTTCAGCACTGTGGCTACCTGGTGAGGCATTGCCAGCGATCGACGGCTCTTCCGAGTTTTAGTGTCTCCGTGTCGCCGCACCGACCTCCATACGTCGACGTGCGGTCGGTCTCCCGCCTCGCAGTCGAGGTGCACGTGAATCCAGGTGAGTGGTCTCGCCTCTTCCGGTCGCACACCGACGAGCAGTGACAGGACGACGTAGGCATGAATCCAGCTTCCTGCCTTGGCTTGCAAGACCGCTTCGCCCTGCTCCAGCGTGAGCGACTTGCTGGGACGGCCAGCGCGCCCCTTCGGAACCTCCACGAGCTCGGCAACGTTTCGAGCGACCTTTCCCCTCCGTTGGCCATGGCTGATAGAGCGGCGCAGGATCGAGTGGATCATCTTCAAGGACTGTGACGCGAGAACCGTCGCTCTGTCATCCAGCCATTCATCGAGCAGGTCCGCTTCAAGCTCACGCAGCTTGGCCGCACCCAGGTACGGCGTGATGTGCGTACGGGCGAGGGTTCGGTAGGTTTCGATGCTGCTTTTCTCCCGCCCCTTCAGCCCCTTGTCGAGCCAGTCGTTCACGGCCTGAGCGACGGTGTACGTCGCCGACGACTTCAGCCCCGCGTCCAGTTCCTTCTTGAGCTCTTTCAGCTTGTGGCGGACCTCGGTCTTTGTCTTGCCTGACACCTTCGGGCGGTGCCGTTTGCCAGCAGGCGTGTAGCCGAGCGATACCGCTCCGATGAAGCGGCCCTTGGACTTGTCCCAGTAAATCGAGTCTTCACCGTTGGCCTTGCGACTGCGGCCGGTCGGCTCGCTCATGGTGGCCCTTCGTGAAAGACCCGGGCCGCGTCCGTGTGGACGCGGCCCGGGTAGAGGTGACTGGCGGTTCAGAGAACGGCGCTGGCCTCACGCTTGAGCAGTTCGACGTAGTCCTCGATGTACTCCGTCGGGATACGTCGGCAACGGCCAATACGGACGGTGCGAAGTCGCCCGAGGCGGATCTCCTCGTACGCGGTGGAACGCTTGACGCCGAGGATCTCGGCGGCGGCCTCCACTCGGTGTAGGCGACGTTGTGGAGTTGATGCGGTGGGTGCCGTGTCCATGGAGGCTGCATCTCCTTGGTGGGTGTCCGGGCGGGACCCTTCGGCCCCTTCCTGTCAGGTCCGCTACCTCCGCTACCTCCGCTACCGCCCTGGTCAGGGGCTTGTTTGTGGTAGCGGATGGGGTAGCGGTAGCGGCTGGATGCCGCTACCGGCCCTGCCTTACGACGAGGTGGGGCCGGTAGCGGGTAGCGCTCAGGTAGCGGAGGGGAAGAGGGTTGCCGCTACCGTTTCCGGGTCGCTGACCTGCCCGGTAGCGGAGGTAGCGGAGGTAGCGGCTCCTGAGGGGGTGGGGGGCAGTACCGCTGCCACGCGTCGTGGAGATCGGCGGCGTAGTAGCCCTTGAGGACCGTTCCGGCGGTCTTGATGTTGCGGGCCTTGACCGGGGTGTTGTCCTCGGTCATGTACTCCCCGAGCATCTTGGCCAGGCCCCGGGAGTCGAGCGGGCGCCCGCTCATGTCCGCCCACGGCGCTTCGTCCAAGGCGCACAGCCGGTCCAGGATCGCGACAGTCGGCATCCGGTCGATGCCCGCCATCACGTAGTCCCGCAGGTCCGTGAGCAGCCGGATACCGAGAGATCCCTTGTCGTCGGCGCGGGCGGCGTTGACCAACTCCACGCAGGCGGCGCGGGCGCGTTCGGGCCAGTCGCCCCCGGCCGCGTCCGCGACGGACAACAGCGGCTCCCACACATCCGCCGGCCGGTCGCTGACACCGTCGGGCATCTGCGGCCACCGGCCCGCGATATCCTCCCGCACGGTGTCGGCCCACTGAGCGAGCCGTTCCCGCAGCGCCTGCCCCTCAGCTTCGTGGAGCCGGGCCCGGAAGGGCTCCACCGTCTCGTTCCGTGCTCGGCGGCGCATGCGGATGATGACGGAGCGGGTGGTGATGGTGTCGGGCAGGTAGCCGAGACCGGCGACCGCGACGGCGGTGTAGGAGGGGAACTCCACCACCGTCTGATTGCCCCCGTCTCCGACGCATCGGTAGGTGACTCCGGAGCGGCGGTGACCGGCGTTGAGGAAGCCGCGCAGTTCCTCGTTGTCCCCGGCCTTGGGCCCGAAGACGGTGTCGATCTCGTCGAACAGGATCGTGGGCCGTCCGGCGGGGTCGGAGACGGACCGGAACAGGGCTGCGGCACGTGCGTTCACGGCAAGCATGGGGCGCGGGACCAGGGTCTCCACCACCTCCAGGGCGCGGGACTTCCCCGACCCGGGTTCGGGGGAGAGGAAGGCGAGGCGGGGGGTGGAGTCGAACGCGTCCAGCAGGTGCGCGTGCGCGTCCCACAGAGCCACGGCGACGTAGGCGGCTTCCCGGGGGAAGACGTTGAAGCGGCGGTGGAAGGCTTCCACCGCCTTCAGCAGCGCCGCACCGTCGATGGGCCCGGCGGCCTGGTTGGGGGTGTTCATGCGGCGTTCCTCCGGTGCTGCTCGGTGTGCGGGCAGTGGTCGACGCGGGCGCGGGTGGTCACCTCGGTGACGCGCTCGCGGCCCCGGGCGCGTTCGTGGTGGCCGCAGGCGCAGAGCCAGTCGGCGACGGGGATCTGGTTGCGACCGAGCCCGCGCACCGTGAGACCGGGGCGGATACCGGTCACCGTGACCGTGTGCGGGTCAGGGAGAACAGCAACGCGGACGCCTCCGGCGACGCCTTTCGGCTCGCCACCGGTCACCGGCACTGCGGCGGCGTTGGCGGCCTGCGGGGTGTTCGGGATGGCAGGAAGGCTCTTAAGGCGGGGATTCGGGACGGTGGTCATGCCGGCCGCCCGGGATTGTTGGCGATGGACCAGTTCAGAGCGCTTGCCACGGCGGCGCGGCACTCGTTCTCGCGGAGACCGGCCCGCAATCCCGCCGAATTAAGAGCCTGCTCCACTTCACTGCGGTCGAGGTCGCCGGACGGGATGAACCGCCCCAGAGCGCGGGCGGCCCGAACCAGCGTCCAGTTTCGCGAACCCTCCCCCGCCCCGGCCACGGCCGCCGTTTCGGCCTTGAGAGCCGCTGCGGCGTACCGAGAGGCCCGAACCGGCACAGGTGCAGCCGTCAGGCCCCGAAAGGGCTGACGGGGCATCAGGAGGGCGCACAGCCATTCCGGGAGCGGTGCAGGGTCGGTGGGGTCGACCACCTCGTACGCGCCGTGCGGGAGGGTGCTGCCCGCGCTCACGACGTATCCGCCGTGGGCGCGGGTGTCGATGTGCTTGCCGAGCCTGCCCGCGCTGTTGCCGAGCCGGGCCCCGGGCGTGGCGGTGAAGTACAGGTGGTGTCCGCCGCTCGCGGTCCGGGTCCGGTAGGTGGCGGGGACGGGGTGCCCGGCGCGCTCGCAGAGCGCTTGCAGGGAAGTGACGCCGCCAGGCGTTCCTTTCGGGTCCTTGGCCTTGACCGGGTCCAGGTCCACCACGACCAGCCCGGACGGGCCCGTGGCGATCCCGACGTTGAACGCCCCCGCCGACCAGGCGGCGCGGATGCGGTCGGGGTCGGTGGTGGCCCGCTGCTCCCACTTCCGGTGACCGGTCGCGCAGTCGCCGGTGGCGGGGCAGGCGGTCTCACCGTGGAGGGCGGGGCGCTTGTCGCGGGGGCGGAGCGGGAAGACGTGCCACCCGCGCCCGGCCGCGTCCAGGGCGGCGGTGAGGAGTTGGGTGTTCATGCCACCGCTCCCGTGTCTTCGGTCGCGGCCAGGTCCAGGGCACCGGACCCGGTGCACAGGCTGATGTTGCCGCTGGCGGAGTGCGCGGCGGTGTCGAGATGGGTCATGCTGGTGTCTCCAGTTCTGTGAGCAGTGCTGGCAGACGAGAGCGGCCCCGGTTCTTGGTCGGATGGGGGCCGCTCTCGGTGTGTCTGGTGGTTCAGTGCCACTGCCAGTGGGGGCCGTGTGGGGTGTCGCGCATGGGGTGGTGGTGGGTGAGGTGCCAGCCCTTGGCGGTGTAGTCGGGGATGAGGGAACGAGTGATGACGTTGCGTGCGCCGTCCCAGCTCGCCCGCTCGTCCTCGGTGCCGTCGGTGGTGGTGACCTCGAAGTCCTCGGGCTCGACGGTGGGGTCGGGGTGCTCGAAGAGGGTGATCTCCAGCTCTTCCCCGTTGCGGGTGAAGATCCAGGTTTCGCGGTGCATAGGGCTCCTTCGGTCAGAAGGGCGGTTCATCGGAGTAGCCGCCGGGCGGGGTACGGCGGGGCAAGGGGAGCAGGACCCATCGGCGGTTCTCGTCCCAGCAGGGGCAGGAGTACCAGTCGATGCCGTCGAACTCCCCCTCGGCGGTGACGTTGGTGTGGCCGTGGCC
Source organism: Streptomyces sp. NPDC048142 (assembly GCF_043202835.1). Lineage (NCBI taxonomy): Bacteria > Bacillati > Actinomycetota > Actinomycetes > Kitasatosporales > Streptomycetaceae > Streptomyces > Streptomyces sp. NPDC048142. Next base: position 7,521 of record NZ_JBIDBC010000053.1, on the reverse strand, counting down.
GCCTTCGCCCCAGCAGTCGGGGCAGCGGGGGCGAGGGGTGTCGGTCAGGACCAGTGCAGGCCGGGGCCAAGTGGTGTGCCGGATGCGCAGTCGCACGGGGTGCTCCTCAGATGTTGGGGATGGCGTCGACGAGGGCGGCCGCCATCTCGTTGATGGGCCCGGCGGCCCCGGTGGAGGCGAGGAAGAACCCGAACCCAGCGGCGGTGAACGCGCCGCCGGGCGTGAGGCTGCCGGAGCGCAGCAGGAAGAACAGGACGAGCCCGAAGAGGGCGACGAGGGAGAGGGTCACTGCCACGGGGTGGCCTTCCGGTCGGCGGCGTGGGGTCGGGTGCCGTTCGAGTGGATGGTGCGGCTGTTGTTGAGCAGTCGGCGTCCGATGCGGAGTCGGGCGCGGGTTCCGTGGCAGCGGCGGCAGAGGGTGATGGTGCGGCGGCGGGTGCGGACGCCGATGCCGGAGCACTTCCGGCACGGGGCGAACGGCCGCACCGCGCACAACACTGCGTAACCGGCGGTGGTGAGGAGGATGAGGAGGCTAGCGAGCGCCACGAGGGGCTCACATCCCTTCGTCAGGCGGGTTTCCGGGTGTTTCCGCAGGTGGGCTGCTAGACACTAGGTCGCAGCTCAGGGCGGGTGCGGGTTGCTAGCGGGGGTGCTAGACCTAGCAGCCGGGGGTGCTAGGTCTAGCAACGCTGCTGGGGTCAGGCGGCAGCCTTGTTCTGGTTACGTCGGGTGACAGCTGCGGTGATGTCGGTGCGGTCGATGCCGCGCCGGTTCTTGCCTTCACCGGTGTCGGTCTGGCCCCAGACCTGCCCGGCCTTGATGCCGTGGGGCTTGAGGGCGGCGGTGACGTTCTCGCCCTTCCACCCGCCGTAGACGTCCGGCTGCGCGCCGGCCAGGCGGGCGGCCAGGCGCTCGCACCACACGGCCTTCTCGTCCGGCGCGATGACGGCGAGGACGTCGGCCAGCACATCGGACTGCCCGGACTTTTCCGGTCCCGCGCCGATGGCGTGGCCGGTGACGTTGCCGTACTCCTCGCGGACCTGGCGGGCGCGGGCGGCGATCTGCTCGGCGGCCACCGCGTCCACGAACGCGGACGCCACGATGCGCGGGTCGTCGCCTTCACCTGCCATCCAGCAGATGCCCCGATCCGAGCGGGAGAACATCGTGGCCCGGTACCCGGCCTTGTACATTGACGTGCCGAGCACCATGTCGTTGGCGGGCTGTCCCATGACCTTGAGGCAGAACCGCAGCACCGCGTTCGCGCTGATCCCGGTGGGCAGCGACTTCGCGTCGGGGCGCTGTGTCCCGAACAGGGTCACGATGCCCAGTGCCGGGCCGCGCTTGACGAGGTCGGTGCAGATGGCTTCGATCTCCTTGCCGTGCTCCTCGTGCTCGAAGGGCACCTGGCACTCGTCGAACCCGGCGACGATCGGGTGCAGCCCCAGGCTTTTGTCGCTGGCGAGTTCGGGGGTGACCTTGGATTCCGGGCAGCGGGAGCGCGGCAGGGACTTGATGACCTTCGCCCGCCGGCGCAGCTCCTCCTTCAGCTCCCGCAGGGCGTCCAGGACGTATTCGATGTCGTCGTTCTCCTCACCGGCCCGGTAGCGGTGGCAGACGGGTTCCAGGGCTCCGAAGTCGCCGGTGCCCTTGAAGTCGAACGCGTGCAGCTCGGCGCGCGGGTCGAGTGCGGCGATCAGGAGGAACAGCCGCATCAGGAACGTCTTGCCCATCCGAGGGATCGAGCCGACGACCACGGCCGCGAACATCAGCGTGACGGACACGTCGCGCATGCGCTGGTCGTTGCCGAACACCACAGGCTTGAACAGGTCGACCGTGCCCGACTTCAGCAGCGGCCAGGCGGGCTTGGTGGTCTCGTTCATCGGCTTGTCCCCGACCCACAGGACCAGCCGTCCTTCGTGCTCGGCGGGGTCGGGGGAGGGCCAGACGCAGCCGACTTTGCGGCGCAGCCCGGACGCCAGCGGCTTGCGGGCCTCCATGATGTCCTCGGGCGTGACGCCGTACGGGAGATCGAGGTCGGCGCGATAGCCGGGACCGTCGCGCACGATCTCGCTGGTGAAGCGCAGCCCGTTCATCTCTCCGCCCTTCTTGATCGCGGCGGAGATCTTCGCGTTCCCGATGGAGTCGAGACCGCGCAGCACGATCGACCCGGTGAGCTTCTGCACCTCGGTCTTGAGAACGGCGGGGCCGATGACCGGGGCGTCGGGCTGCTGACCGGCCGTGCCGAGCAGGAGCACCCCGCTGGCGGCGAACGCGTACATCAGCGCGGGGGCCATGACGTAGAGCCAGAGGGCGAAGCCGACGCCGAACACGGCGGCGACCAGGGCGACCAGGCCGCGCAGCCGGACCCGTCCGGCCCGCAGCCGGGCCAGGCGCATGTACTCCTCGACGTCCTCGGCACGGACGGCCGCCGCCCGCAGGGGGGCGGCTTCTCGGTCCCAGACCCACCGGTTGGTGGTGGCGACGAACCGGCAGGCTCCCCGCGGGGACATCAGGGCGAGCCGACCGGCGTACACCGGGAGCCGCACGCCGTGAAAGAGGGCGCTGTATCCGGCGTTCGCGCCGGCGTGGCGGGCGGTGGCGGTGAAGTCGCGCCGGTCGGTCAGCCACCCGGCCAGCACCGGCTTGCGCTTCTCGACGGTGACATTCGGCTCCGGGAGCGCGGGGTTGTCGACCGCCACGGGCGCGGTGGTCTCGGTGTCGTCGTCCAGGTCGGGGACCGGTCGCAGATGCGCGGCCGGCGTGGTTGTGTCCGTCATGCTGGTACTTCCTCCTGCTCGATGGTTCGGGACGGAGGGAAAGAGGGGGTGGCCGGTTTCCTTGGCCGGGGCCGACCACCCCCGCTCAGCTGCGCTCGGCCTTGTGAACGGCCCGCTCCGCCAGGCGGACGCGCTGCTCGGCGTCCTTGCGGGCCTGGCGGGCGGCGGTCTTGTCGGTTCGGGGAGCGGTCCGCTCGGCGGCCTTGGCGGCGGCCAGGTTCTGGCGGGCGGTGGCCTGCACCTCATGCAGCGCCTTCAGCTCCCGCTGCCCGCGCTCGGCGGCCATGGCGTCGATGGCCTCAATGCGGGCGGTGACCTTGGCGTCGACGCAGTCCGCTAGTGCCTGGCGGAAGCCCTTGCGGAACAGCTTGGCGCGTTCGCGGGACTCGGCTCGGGTGTAGCTGTACACAGGGAACCTCCCATGGGGTGTCGCCGGACTGTCCGGCTCCCCAACCGCCCCCGGACCGCGTGTGGTTCGGGGGCGGCGGGCAGCCGTCAGGCCGGTCGTTCCGCCTCGTAGAGGCCGTAGAGGGAGGTGTCGAGAACCGGTTGCCCGGGGGTGTCGTGGTGCTGGAATCCGTACTCGATCAGCGCGTCGCAGAGGTGGTACTCGGCTTCGGCCGCGCGCATGGGGTCGGTGGTGTCGGTCACGGCCGCGAATGTCCAGCCATTGAAGTAGGCCAGGGCGTTCGGGTCGTCGCGCAGCAGCTCCCGGAGCTTCTCGTCAGCGGCGGCGGTGTGGGCGGCGAACGCGTCGGCGGGGACGTCGACGGCGTTGCTCTCGTACATCAGCCGTTGCAGCCGGTGCGGGACCTGCTCGGCCAGCCACTGCTGGGTGTCCGGTCGCAGGTCGGCCCATGCCGGTAGCGGGGTGCCGTCCTGCCGGGGGTATGCGGTCATGTTCAGCCTCCTCGGGTGGGGCCGGTCTGTCCGGCTCCCCTTGCCGCCCCGGGGTTGCCGGGGCGACGCGGGCAGTCGTCAGGCGGGCTGTCACTCGTCGACGGGGGTGCACCCGCAAGGGGCGTACCGCTCGTGGTCCAGTTCCTGCGGGCAGTGATCCGCGCACGGGTCCATAGCTACCGCCTCCTACGGGTCTTGCCGTCGCTCACGGACTTCACGACGGTCACGACGCCCCAGGCGCACACGGAGGCGACCAGGGCGAGGAGCGCGAGGTTCGCGGCGATGGCGGTGAGGACGCCGACGAGGAGCGGGCCGAAGTAGACGCCGGCGGCGACGGCCCCGGCGCCCATGCCGGAGCCGAGCGCGAGACGCTGCACCGTCCGGTCCGGCGGGGCCTGGTGGACGTGAACCACCTGCGGGATCGCGTTGGAGGGCTGGTAGGAGGCGGGGAGGTGGTCGGTGTAGGCGGGGGTGCCGTCCGGGAGGTTCACGACGGACGGGCGGCGGGGTTCGGGCAGGTTCGGGGTCATGGGTGCCTGCCGTGTCAGAGGTCGAGGAGCGCGGCGACGGGGATTTCGTAGATGTCGCTGACCGCGTCGACGTTGGACCAGTGGCCGGGGCCGAAGCGGACGTGGGCGATCTGGACGGCGTCGCCGGTGCGGTCGGTGGTCGGGTAGATGGTCACGGCCACGCCGTGGACGCGGGCCCGGCGGATGCACTGCCGGGCGACATCGACGCTGACCGCCTCGGTCCGGTAGGTGGTGTGGTCGTCGCGGCCGGTGTAGTGGACCAGGGACGTGAGCTGAACGGGGCGGCGCTGCTTCATGGGTGTTCTCCTTGAGAGGTCAGGCGGGGGTGATGTCGCGGACGCTGACGATGTCGTCCCGGCAGACGTGGGCGGTGTCCATCGCGATCCGGACCTCACCGCCACCGAGGTGTTCCAGGAGAGTGACCCGCTGGCCGGTGGCCTTCAGGCGGTACTGGTCGCTCGGCGCGGTGGGAGTGGTCGCGGCCTTGCGCTTGCTTTTGCCGAACATGGCGGGAGTTCCTTCCGGGTCAGGAAGACGAAGGCGGGGTGTCGTTGCAGGGGACGCACATGCCGAGCGACCGGGGGATGCAATAGCCCACGTCCGTACGGCAGTTGGGGCAGGTACGGCGGGCCCGCATCGCCGCAGCCAGAGCAGCGGCACGGCCCGGGGTCATGGGCCGGACAGGGCGGGCGTGGTCGATGCGGTAGAGGTAGGCGACCAACGGGGCCTTGCGCCGGCGGGGCCGGTGGAGTTCCGCGACGACGTCCTGACCACCCGGCCGCAGCCCCAGCGCACGGAGCTGACGGCGGGTGGCCAACCCGTCGGGGGCGAGACGCCACCGGTAGCAGGACAGGCTGCTCATGCCGTCGTGGTGCCGAAGGGGAGAGGCTGAACCCGCCAGGTGACCTCGGATGCCGGGGGCAGGGCGGCGCCGGGGGTCTGGGTGGTCCAGTTGGAGCGCGGGGCTCCTTCGGCCTCAGCGGCGATCTCCGCCGCTTCCGCTGTCGGGTGGACGCTGTGGAGATCGCCGTGGTGGAACAGGACGTAGACCCGCTGGGCCCGCTGGTTGTGCATGCGGGTGGTGCGCAGCAGCATGCGCAGGGCCTGGCGGTCCTCGGTGTCCAGCAGGGACTGGGAACGGAGGGATTCCAGCTCGCCCTCAAGGCGGGCGACATCGACCGTGGCCTTGTCGAGTGCGGCCCGGAGTTCCTCCGCCGCGTCCTCGGCCCGGGACGCGGCGTCCAGCATGTTTCCGCTCTGCTCCAGGCACAGTTCGGCCTCGGCACGGGCGGCCTCGGCTTCCGTCTCAGCTTCCGTGAGGCTGCCGCGCAGGGCGTTCAGGGTGCGGGTGCGGATCAGGGTGATCATGCGGTGGCTCCCTCAAGGTCCGGGGCGGCGGCAGTGGGGGTGTCGCGGTGTTCCTGGTAGCGGGTGGAGACCCAGCCGACCGACCAGCCGCACAGCTCGGCAGCCGTCCGGACGGGAAGCCCGGCATCGAACGCGGCCCGGACCGTGGCCCGCGCCCGCTCCTCGTCCTGCTTCTCCACGGCGGGGCCGGCGGACAGCAATGCCTGACGTTCACGCTCAGCCTGCTGCTGTTCACGCTCACGCTCACGGCGCTCACGAGCCTCCCGCTCCCGGGCCTCCAGCTCGCGCCGTTGGGCGGCCTCGCGTTCAAGGCGTTCACGCTCGACCTGCTGCTGTTCACGCTCGCGTTCACGGCGTTCACGGGCCTCACGCTCAGCCCGCTCCCGGACCTCGGCCCGCTCGCGCTCCTCCCGCCGCACCGCCTCTTCCCGGGCGGTCTGCTCACGGGCGATCAGCGCTTCGTGCTCGCGCTGTTCACGGGCCAACTGGGCCGCGTGCTCCCGCTCCTCACGCACCCGCCGCTCCTGCGCCTCGCGGCGCTCGGTGGCGGCCTGCTCGCGCTCTGCCCGCTCGGCTTTGAGCTGGGCTTCGCGGGCGGTCTGGGCGGCGGTGATGGCCTGCCGGTAGGCGAGTCCGGTCTCTGCGGTGACGATCAGAAGGAGCGGTGCGACCGCGTGGACAGCGGCCCCGACCAGGTCTTTCTTGAGCGCGGAGTCCGCGACGTTCAGGGCCAGGGTCATGAAGCCGGTCATCCACCGCAGGGCGATGGGCCACCGGCCCCCGTGCCCGCCCATCCCGGCCAGCACCGCATCCAGCCGCACCACGATCACCACCGCCGCGTCCACGACGAGAGGGAGGATCGGGGCCGTCCACTCCCACCCCTTCGGGCTGTGGCGCTCCATCAGCGGGGTGACCGTGAGGATGGAGAACAGCATCGCGCCGCCCACGATCAACCACGTCCCGACCGACAGGGCGCGTTCCGCTGAACGGATCTGAACAGCGTTCACGACGCCACCCCCCAACCCGCCACGGGCTCCGCGATTTCGGAGTAGCCGACCAAGCACAGCCGGACGCCCGTGAACACGGTGTGAGCGTTCAGGCGGTGGGTGGTGCCCCCGCTCTGAACGCCGTGAACAACGGACCAGGGGTCGATGCCCAGGGCTTCACGCCACGCCTCGAACGCGGTCAGGCCGCTGTGCGCCGACAGCTCCAACTGGTCCGGGTAGACGGTGGAGACGTGGACGTCGACGGCCGGCAGGTCCGGGAACCGGGCCATCAGCGAGGCCAGGACGGCGACCGCAGCGGACAGCCCGCCCATCGTCGGCGCGCTCATGCCGCACCGCCCCGCGTGCGGCGGGCGCAGAGCACCCACCCGGCAGCCTGAACGAGGCAGCCGACGACCGCGACGACCCGCCAGACCGGGCGGCCGGTGGCAGTGGCCAGCGAGGACCCGAGCACGGTCAGGGCGATACCGCCGAACACAAGCAGCAGCGCCCGCCGCACGGCGGTGATGTCCGTGTCGCTCATGCCGCACCGCCCAACAGCGCCACCGAGGTGGTGCGGTTGGCCAGGTCCCGGCGGGCGGCCAGCACCCGCCGGCGGGCCCGGCGGATACGCCGCGCATCCAGCTCGGTCGGGGTCCGGTCGATGGTCATGATCTGCGCGTCCAGCAGAGCGACGTCCGCCAGAATGGCGGGCATCTCCAGCTCGATCGCGTCCAGCTCGGCGTCCGACGGCTCACCGTCGAACGGGGCGGCAGCCGTAACGGCGGCCTGACATGCTGCGATGCTCTTCATGGGTCGTGTTCTCCCTAGCAGGTGCGACGGCCCGAACAGAGGCCCCGGTGTTCCCGGACGCTGTTGGTTAATTCGGGGCCTGGCGTGACGTCGGCCTTCAAGACCTGGTTGTGGTCTTGAAGGCCGACGTTGTCGTATGGGGTGGGTGCG
>NZ_JBIDBC010000052.1:0-26665 GCF_043202835.1 Streptomyces sp. NPDC048142 | reverse complement strand
GGGCGAGGCTTCTTCTTCCCCATGCTCTCCATGATGGACATCCTCCCGGGGACGAACCCCTGATCTCGAATGTCCGTCAAAGCGGATCAAGCCCACAACCGCCGCTGCCTACGCCAGGCTCAGGCGGCCCAGTGGGGACGTACAGGGCGAGGTCTTCCTCAGGGGCGGGGTGCGCGACACGCCCATACAGGGGATCTGTCTGGACTTCACCGTCCAGTGCACGGGCTACAACGGTGAGGAGCGGGAGTACAAGTTCGAAAGCTCCGTTGCCGACCCCTCGCACTTCACGCTGTGCAAAGGCGAGGAAAAGCGGCTCACCTTCTCCGAACGGCTTTCCTGGGAGCCGTCCACCAACCATGTCCCGGCAGGAGCTGTGCGGCCGCCTCCGCGCCGAGCGGCGACGTTAGGATTTCTCCTCCCGGGTGCCACCTCTGCCATCGACTCGCTCGACACGACGGGTCAACCGGGTGTAACCACGGGGATACGGATACCAACGGGTGGGGACAGCGCATGCGAGAAGGCCGGTGGACCACGGTCACCGAGTCCGAGTTCGATCACGAGCGGCGTGGGCTGAAAGCCATCCGCGAGCAGTTGCCGGATTCCGATCCGTGGCGGGCGTGGTCCAACTTCATCTTCACCGCGAACAGCGGCCACGTCCGTGAGGTGGATCTGCTCGTCGTCGCCCCCGGCGGTGTCTGCATGATCGAGCTGAAGAACTGGCACGGCTCCCTCACCAGCGAGAACGGCACCTGGGTACAGACCACGGCGAGGGGTCGTCGCATCCCGCACGGCAACCCGCTGCATCTGGTCGACAAGAAGGCGAAGGAGCTGGCCGGCCTGCTGGGCCAGCACGGCAGGCGGGTGTGGGTGGGCGAGGCGGTCTGCTTCACCGAGGGCTCTCTGCGCATCCGCCTCCCGGCCAACGACCAGAACGGCGTCTACACCGTCGACGAGCTGGTCACCATGCTCGAGCAGCCGCCGCGCGACGAGCGCCGCCGGATCACCGCGCCCGGTTCCCGGGATATCAAGAACGCGCTGGACCGTGTCGGCATCCGCAAGAGCGATGCCGAGTTCAAGGTCGGTCCGTACGAGCTGAAGCGGAAGTCCTTCGACACCGGGCCCACCTGGGCGGACTACCTGGCTGAACACAGTGAGCTGCCGGAGACCGCCCGGGTCCGCGTCTACCTGCGGGAGCGCGGTTCGGACGCCACCATTCGCCGGTCGGTGGAGAACGCGGCCCGGCGCGAGGCCGCGGTGCTGCAGAGGTTCCAGCATCTCGGTGTGGTGCAGCTCAAGCAGTACAACCCGTCGGGTCACTCGGCGGGGCCCGCGTTGATCTTCGACTACCACCCGCAGACCCTGCGCCTGGACGAGTACCTGCTCCAGTACGGCGAGAAGCTCGACATCCTCGGCCGTATGGCGCTGGTGCGCCAGCTGGCGGAGACGATGCGCTCCGCCCACTCCAGCCGGATCTTCCACCGGGCGCTGGCGGCCCGCTCGGTGCACGTCGTACCCCGTGACCGGGGGCGACGTGATCACGATCTGGGCGAGGAGGCCGCCTGGCTGGCCCCCAAGCTGCAGATCTCCGACTGGCAGATCGCCACGCAGCAGAGCGGCACGGCACCAGGTTCGTCCCGGCTCGCACCCACCGCCCTGTCGATGACGCACCTCGCCGAGGGCTCGGACGCCTATCTCGCCCCCGAACTGCGGGCCCCGAGCGCGGACCCGGTGTATCTGGACGTGTACGGGCTCGGCGTTCTGACCTACCTCCTGGTCACCGGCAGAGCGCCCGCCGCGAGCCAGGCCGAGCTGCTGGCCCGGCTGGAGGCGGGCGAGGGGCTGCGGCCCAGTTCGCTGGTGGACGGTCTCTCGGAGGACATCGACGAGCTGGTGCAGGAGGCGACCGCCTACCGCCCGGAGCACCGGCTCTCCACGGTCGACGAGTTCCTGGAGATGCTGGAGCTGGTCGAGGACGCGCTCACCGCCCCGTCCACACCGCCTGTGATCGAGGCCCCGGAGAAGGATCCGCTGGAAGCTGTCGCCGGGGATGTCCTGGGCGGGCGCTGGGAGGTCCGCCGACGCCTCGGTACGGGTTCGACGAGCCGCGCCTTCCTGGTCCGGGACCTGGAGGCCGGGGCGCGCGGCACCCGGCCGCTGGCCGTCCTGAAGGTGGCCCTGTCCGACGGCCGGGGCGATGTGCTCGTCCGGGAGGCGGAGGTCATGGGGCGGTTGCGCCCGGACTCCCGCGTCATCCGCCTCGTCGAGCCGCAGCCCCTGCGGATCGCGGAGCGGACGCTGCTCGCCCTGGAGTACGTGGGCGACGAGCGGGACGACGACGCGGAGAGCACGGAGACAGGAGGCAAGCGCACCCGGCGCCGCCAGGAGACGGTGGCCCGCCAGCTCCGCGACAGCGGACGCCTCCAGGTGGATCAGTTGGAGGCGTACGGGGAGTACCTGTTCGGTGCGGTCGACTTCCTGGAGGGCGAGGGCGTCTGGCACCGGGACATCAAGCCCGACAACATCGCGATCCGGGTCCGCCCGAACCGCACGCGCGAGTTGGTCCTGATCGACTTCTCGCTGGCCGGTTACCCGGCACGGGAGTACGAGGCGGGCACGGACGGCTACCTGGACCCGTTCATCGGCACACTGACGCGTACGGCCTACGACTCGCACGCGGAGCGGTACGCCGTCGCGGTCACCCTGCACCAGATGGCCTCCGGCGAACTGCCCAAGTGGGGGGACGGCTCGGTCCTGCCCCGCCAGACCGACCACAAGGAGTTCCCCCACCCGACGGTCGCGGCCGACGCGTTCGAGCCGGCGGTACGGGACGGACTGGTCGCGTTCTTCCAGAAGGCCCTCCACCGGGACGCCTCCCGGCGCTACCCCGAGCTGAAGCCGATGCGGGACGCCTGGCGGAAGATCTTCCTGGACGCCTCGCAGACCGTTCCGTCCAGCTTCTCCCGCCCCACCAACACCCCGGCCCCGGTCTCCGAAGAAGCCGGCCGGCCCGCCATCGCGGACGCCGAGCCGCTCAGCGCGGAGCAGCAGCGCGACCGCCTCGCCAAGGACGTCACCCGCGAGACCCACCTGTCGGCGGCCGGGCTCACCGAGGCCGCCCAGTCCTTCCTCTACAACCTGGGCATCACCACGGTCGGCGGTCTCCTGGACTACAGCCGCCGCAAGCTCGTCAACGCACCGGGGCTCGGCGCCAAGACCCGGGGCGAGGTGCAGCGCCGTCAGCGGGAGTGGGGCGAGCTGCTGCGCGAGGCGCCGGTCTCACCGCTGACGGCCCGGGGCCGTGCGGAGGCCAAGGAGGAGCTGGCGCAGCTCACCTCGGGCGAGGCGGCGGTGCTCGACGCCCTCGCCACGGACGGCAAGGCGGCGGGGCTGTCGAGTGCGGCACTCCGCTCGGTCAGCCTGGACACGCTCGCCACACTCCTGGTCCCGGAACTGAACAACAACGGCTCCAACAGCAACAAGGTGGAGATGGTCCGCCTGCTGCTGCGCCTGCCGAACGAGCGGGGCGTCCTGCCGGACATCGGAGTCTGGCCCCGTCCGAAGGACGTCGCCGAACTGGTGGGGATCACCCCGCAGCGCGTCTACCAGATGCTCAAGGAGGAGCGGAAGCGCTGGAGGAAGGACCCGGCGGTCCAGGCGCTGCGGGCCGAGATCATGGATCTCCTGAAGGGGCTGGGCCGGATCGCGTCCGCCTCGGAGATCGCCGACGCCCTCGCGGTGCGTCGCGGTACGCAGCTGTCCGAGCGGGAGCAGCGCCGGGCGCTGGCCCTGGCGGCGGTACGGGCCGTGGTGGAGCTGGAGCAGTTCGACCCGGAGAGCGCCCAGTTCCAGCACCAGGCGAACCGCGGGGCCACCGACGAGTCCCTCGGCGCGGGTCTGCTGGCCCTGGACGTCCGGGAGCCGGACGAGGAGGCGGGGACACCGGGCGACCCGCCGGACACCCCGACGGCCCCGGGCCTCCTCGACTACGCGACCCGGCTGGGCAGGAAGGCGGGCAGCCTGGCGGAGCTGGACACCCTGCCGACGGCGACGACGGTCCTCGGCGAACTGGCGGCGGTCGCCCCGCCGCCGGGGACGGTGGAGTGGGACGAACGCCGCCTGGTGGAGCTGGCCGCCGCCGCCTCGGAGAACGCTGCGGCCACCCCCCGCCTGGAGATCTACCCCCGTGACCTCGACCTGGTCCGCGCGCTGCGCCTGACCCAGGCCGGTCTGGTGCGTCTGATCCCGGGGTCGCCGGAGGCACGGCAGCCGGGGATCACCGGCGACGACGTGCACGAGCGCGTACGGGCACGCTTCCCGGAGCTGGTCGTGCCGGACGGCCGGGGCGGCACGACCGCCGACCTGCCGACGGCCGGCCCGCTGACGAAGGCGCTGCGCGAGGCGGGCTTCGAGCTGACCCTCGCCACCCGCGAGGACACCGGGACGCTGCGCTATCTCCCGACCCGGATGGACGCGGCGTCCAGCTACCTCACCACGGACAGCTGGGGCCGCTCGACGAACCTCGGCGCGGTCACCCGCTACGCGGACGATCCGCTGGTAGCAGCCGCCGTACGCACCGACGAGCGCCTCGTCGCGTCGGCCCGCAAGGACGGCTACCGGGTCCTGACGGTACGCCAGGACCTGTCGCCGAAGGCGGTACGGTCCCTGGCGCGCGAGACCGGGGAAGGCGCGCTGGGCGCACACGCGGTGTCGGCGACGCAGGTTTTCCTGGACGCCCTGCACGCGCTGGTCCCGCCGGGCACGAAGCCGACGTGGGAGACGCTGCTGAAGGCGGACGCGGCGGAGCCGGGGCACCGGGGCGCGGTGAAGTTCGCCGAGTACGCGCGTACGGCGTGGGGCTCGGTCGAACCGCGTGTACGGGAACTGCTGGCGGAGGGCGGCCCCGGAACTCCGCCGGTGCTGCTGACGGACGCGAACGTCTTCGCCCGGTACGACGCGATGGGCGTCCTGGACCGGCTGGCGCAGGCGGCCCGCCACGGCGGGCGGGGGCTGTGGCTGCTGGTACCGCAGGGCGACCCGGCCCGCGAACCGAAGCTCGGCCAGGTCGCGGTCGCCTATCAGGCGGGCCTGGGCGAGTGGATCGAACTTCCGGACGCGTGGGTGGACGACGTCCACCGGTCCGTACCCGCCGCCAGGAGCGGCATCGAGGAACACCAGGGAGAATCCAAGTGATCGACCGCAAGGCTCTGTTGAACGACCTGAAGCAGCAGGTCAAGGCGGCCGAGACGGACCTGTCCCAGCAGGTGAAGGCCGTGACCGAGGTGGGTACGCGGTTGCGTGCCGAGTACGACCGGGCCCGGAAGCTGGGCCGTACGGCGGCGACCTGGAACTCCTGGCTGGACGAGCGCGTCACGCAGGTCGCGGTGGCGTGGGCGCTGGGCACGGTCTTCGTCCGCTTCTGCGAGGACAACCGCCTGATCCCGGAGCCGTACCTGACGGCCCCGGAGGACGACCGCCGCGACCTGGCGCTGGCCCGCTTCGAGGACTACGTGTCCACGTCGGACGACCCGACGTACCGGGGCTGGCTGGAGACGGCGTTCGAGGAACTGGGCGCGGGCCAGGCGGGCCGGCTGCTCTTCGACAAGAAGCACAACCCGCTGTTCCAGATCCCGCTGTCACACGACGGGGCCCGCGACCTGGTCGACTTCTGGCGCGCGAGGGACGAGGAGGGCGTGCTCGTCCACGACTTCACGGACCCGCTGGAGGAGGACGGCGACGGCACGAAGGGCTGGGACACCCGCTTCCTGGGCGACCTGTACCAGGACCTGAGCGAGGCGGCCCGGAAGACGTACGCGCTGCTCCAGACCCCGGAGTTCGTGGAGGAGTTCATCCTCGACCGGACGATGACCCCGGCGGTGCGGGAGTTCGGGTACGAGGGCCTGAAGATGATCGACCCGACGTGCGGATCGGGGCACTTCGTGCTGGGCGCGTTCCGGCGGCTGGTACGGCTGTGGGCGGAGGGGCAGCCGGGGCGCGATGTGCATGAGCGGGTGGCTGCCGCGCTGGACTCGGTGCACGGGGTGGACCTCAACCCGTTCGCGGTGGCGGTGGCGAGGTTCCGGTTGCTGGTGGCGGCTATGGCGGCTAGCGGGGTGCGGACGCTGGGGGAGGCGGCGGGGTATGAGTGGCCGATTCACTTGGCGGTGGGGGACTCGCTGATCAAGGCTCGGCAGTTGGAGCTGAACCTGACGCTGGATGGGGATGGGGGGGGCGAGGATGAGTTGGCCTCGTTCGCTTATGCCACGGAGGATGTGCATGAGCACCCCCGAATTCTGGAGCAGGGGCGATACGACGTGGTGGTAGGGAACCCGCCATACGTCACAGTGAAGGACAGAAAACTCAACGCCCTTTACCGAGGGCTGTACAACGCCTGCGGCGGAACATACGCACTATCAGTTCCATTCGCACAGCGATTTTTTGAACTAGCCAAGCGAGGGGGAGGTGACAATCTCGGCTACGGAATTATTGGTCAGATTACAGCAAATTCCTTCATGAAACGCGAATTCGGAACACGGCTCATCGAGAATTACTTCCGCGATCGCGTAGAATTGCTAGAAGTAATCGATACCTCCGGCGCATACATTCCAGGGCATGGCACACCGACCGTCATCTTGGTCGGGAAAAACCGAGAGGGAAGCCTTCGCTCTCCCACCATCCGAACCGTACGCAGCGTTCAGGGAGAACCCTTCGCCCCGAAACAGGCTGAAGATGGCTTCGTCTGGAAGGCTATCGTGAAACAGATTGACGAAGTTGGTTCCACCAGTCAATGGATCTCCGTCGATGACCTTGATCGTCAGAGGTACTTCAGCACAAAGCCATGGATACTGGTTGCCGGCGGATTGGAGTTGGTCGAAAAACTATCAGAGACAAGCTCAACTTCACTTAAGTCCCACGTTGCTCGAATCGGATTCTACGGCGACACACACGCTGACGAAGCATTGACTTTTCCGCTCAGTGCGCTCAAAAATCGCCGAGCTGAGAATGCTTATGTGAGACCAGTTGGAGTGGGGGACGAGGTTCGTGATTTCACTCTCGCCAACGGACATTGGACGATCCACCCTTACGATGAAACGCGCTCAATTGCACCTTTGACATCGATGCCAAATATCGAGCGAATTCTCTGGCCCAATCGAACTGAACTAGGCAACCGCTCGACCTTCTCTGGGCGCACATACTTCGCAGATGGCCGCCCGTGGTGGGAATGGCATCAACTCCCGAGGGACGCAGAGGCCCACCGGTGGTCTCTAAACTTTGCCTTCGTCGCTACACACAATCACGTGATTTTGGACCGCAGCGGAAGCGCGTTCACTCGAACAACCCCTGTAATCAAATTGCGGAGCGGGGCGAGCGAAGAAGACCACTTGCGGCTTCTCGGTCTACTCAATAGCTCCACCGCGGGATTCTGGCTCAAAATGGTGAGCCACGACAAGGGAAGCCAATCCGGCACCGGCGGATTCATGCATGACGAGTGGGAAAGGTTCTACGAGTTCACTGGAACAAAATTTCAGGAATTCCCCCTACCAGCCGCATATCCCGATCAGTTGGCCGCAAAAATTGATGCACTAACTCAGAGGCTGACCGCCAACAGCCCGACTGCTGTGGCAGCTGATAATATCCCGACCGCCACCACCCTCCGCGAGGCAAAGGCCGTGTGGGAGTCGACTCGGACGCGCATGATTGCACTCCAAGAGGAGTTGGACTGGGAGGTCTATTCTGCATACGGGCTTCTCTCAGAAAACTTGCGCGTACCCAACTCCGCCAACCTGCCCAATATTTCTCTCGGTGAGCGTGCGTTTGAGATTGTTCTCGCTCGCCAGGAATCTGCTGGCACCCGAAAAACCGTGTGGTTTGAGCGGCACAACTCAAAGCCAATCACCAAAGTTCCTACCCATTGGCCCGCCGCCTACCGCGAGGCAGTCCAGAAACGCATCGACGCCATCGAGTCGAGCCAGGCTATCAGCATGATCGAACGGCCCGAATACAAACGTCGCTGGGCCACTGAAGGGTGGGACGCTCTCCAGTACAAGGCTCTCCGCTCTTGGTTGCTGGACCGGATCGAGAAGCGCGATCACTGGTTCGACGAGAACGACATGCCCGCCCTCGTCACCCTCTCCCGTCTAACCGACGCGCTCTCCCGTGACGAGGACTTCGTATCCGTCTCCAAGATCTACGAGCCGCACAAGGAACTACACGTCGTCGTCTCTGAGCTGATGGCTGGTGAGCATGTGCCGTTCCTCGCCGCCCTGCGCTACAAGCCCTCCGGGCTCAAGAAGCGTGCGGACTGGGAGCACGTGTGGGATCTCCAGCGGCAGGAGGACGCCGCCCCGGACGAGCTGGCCAAGCGGAAGATCCGGGACACCATTCCCGTACCGCCGAAGTACACCTCCGTCGACTTCCTGCGGCCCTCCTTCTGGAAGGCGCGCGGCAAGCTCGACGTGCCCAAGGAGCGGTTCATCTCGTACGGGCAGAGCAACGCGGCCACACCCGAGCTGTACGGCTGGGCCGGCTGGGATCACCGGGAGCAGGCGTACGCGCTCGACGCGTACATCGCGTCCCACGAGGCCCTGACCGCCGAGGAACTGACCCCGTTCCTCGCGGGTCTGCTCGAACTCCAGCCCTGGCTGGACCAGTGGCACAACGAGTTCGACGCCACCTTCAGCTCCTCCCCCGCCACGTACTTCCGGGGTGACCGGCAGATGGTCCAGGGCGAGAACGGGCTCACCGACGACGACCTGCGCGCCTGGCGGCCAGTCGCCGTCAAGCGGGGTGCCAAGAGGAAGTAGCCCGCGCCTGATGACGTCGATGGCCCTCGCTGAACGTGTCAGCGAGGGCCATCTCGTACCAGAACCAGATCAGCCGCTCAGCTCGCCGTTGCTCACAGCAGACACGAACGACGACCAGCCGTCCGCCGCGAACGTCAGCGCGGGCCCGGAAGGGTTCTTGCTGTCACGCACCGGGACCACAGCGGTGAAGCCGTCCGCCACCTCGACGCACGCACCGCCGTCCTGATTGCTGTAGCTGCTCTTGCGCCAGGCCGCGGCGGTCAGGTTGATGGATCGCACGAGAGTTCCTCCAACTTGCGCAGAACGAAATTTCGCGACTCGGCCGGGGAAAGCGCCAGGTCACGTGTGGCATCGTACGCACGTTGCGCACGCTCCACCTCGACGTTCTCCTCGATGAGATCGCCTCCGTAGCCATGTTCCGTGTAAGCCACCGTACGAGCATCCGGCAGTCGAAGGAACCAGACGTCCGTGCTCGACAGTCCGTGCAACCCGGCCTCCTGCGGCAGGACTTGAAGCGTCAGATTCGGCCGCTCGGCCATCTCCACCAGGTGTTCAAGTTGCTTCCGCCACTCGCCCACATCCCGCAGCGCCGTCCGCAGTGTCGCCTCCGAGAGGATCGTCCGGAACTGCGGCGCACCCTCCCCTTCCAGCAAGCTCCGCCGCCCCATCCTCGCGTCCACCTGCTGCGTCAGCTCCGTACCGTGCAGCCCACCCGACGCCAACAACTCCCGCGCATACGCAGGTGTCTGCAACAGCCCCGGCAGCACGCTCACCGCGAAGTGCCACATACTCACCGCCTCGGACTCCAGCGCCATGTACCGCCGGTACCGCTCCTTGAACTGGGTCTTGTCACTGACCGCCAGCTCCCACAGCGCCAGCAGCAACCCCGGCGTCCCGTAGTGCGTGTCCAGTGCCTGGACCACCTCCGGGCCGCCGACCGTCTCGCCCTTCTCCATCTTGCCGAACAGCGACCAGTCCCAGCCCAGCCGGTCGCCCAGTTGCCGCAGGCTGTGGCCGCGCGCCGTGCGCAGGAGGCGTAACTCCTCCGCGAACCGTGCTCGTGGTTCCCTGCTGCGGCCCGTGACCGCTCGCCTCGTCGGCATCGCGCCCTCCGTGAAACGTGGAACGTGTGGAACTTGCGGATCCGGCCGGGGAAGCTGCCCCGGCTTCGGCAGGACTCCGCCCCCGACCAGGACATTCTCGTAACGAGCCCCTCACGCACGGTAGTTCACGACCTACGGCCGGGGCGCAGGTTCCGCGCAACAACCAGCCGAAAGAAGAGGCCCCCACATGTCCTCGAAGCCGCCCCTCCCCCGCCGGACGCCCCAGCACAACGCAGCCACCACCGCCACCACCGCCAGCGTCCCGGTTCCGCCCGGCGGGCTCCCTGGCGCCGCCAAGGTCCAAGAAGCCCTGGACGCCCGCGACGCCCTCGCCACCGCGCTCTCCCGGGCCGGCATCCAGCTTCCCGCGATGGACGTCCGTACGCCGTGGGCCGACGCCGTCCGCGAAGACGGCACGCCCTCCCCGTACGGCAGCGGCGAGAACGCCAACGACCGCGAGCAGCAGGCAACAGAGCGGTCCGGCGAGATCCGGTACGCCCTCGTCCACCTCGGCGTGTGCTCCGCGCCCGTGGCTCACGCCCTCGCGACGGCGATCACCAACGGGCTGGCCCGGTGACCGTGGACGGCGTCCCCGGGGTCGGGGTGGCCGTCCACGACAGCGGGAGCGGCCGGGTCGGGCTGGTGGCCGGCCATCGAAGCCCGCACGTCGTGCTCCGGCCGCTCGGCGGGGGCAGGCAGTGGGAAGCGGACCCGGCCCACCTACGACCGCTCAGCCGGGCCGAGTTCCTGAGCGCGCAGCTCGCCGAGGTCAACGCCCGCAGTCGGCACCCGCACCCCTTCTGACCTCGGCAGCCGCCATCGGCGGCACGCGCCCGGAGGGGCCCTACCGGCCTCCCATTCGAAAAGCATCGCCGCCTGTCACACCCCCGTCCTAGGATGAGAAGGATCATCTCAGCGGCCCGCCGGGCTTCCGTTCCGCGTCAGCGGACTGAAGAGGACATGCCCCCACCCGCACGAGTCATTTCGTGCTGCCTGGGGGCAATTCCTTGCTGTTCCGCGAGTCCGCCGCGTCCGTCGCCGCCCGCAACCTCGAAGGTTCGCTGTCGCTGCATCTGATGGAGAACTTCAAGCACGCGCACGGCCGCAGTCCCGGGGACTCCGAGGTGCGGTCCTGGAAGCGCAGCATCCCCGCTCTCACCGGTGCGCTGCTCGACGCGGGGCTCGGTGAGGTCGAGATGCTCATCGAGTACTCCCTGCCGCTGACCAGCAAGCGCGCCGACGTGCTGCTCGCCGGGGTGCACCCGGTCACCGGGGAACCGTCGTACGTGGTGGTCGAGCTGAAGCAGTGGAGCCAGGCGTACGCGGAGGAGGACGAGCCGCTGCTGTGCCGGATCGACGCCTACCCGCGGCCCGTGCTCCACCCCGTCGAGCAGGTGCGGGGCTACGTCTCGTACCTGCTGTCGTTCAACGGCGCGCTGGAGCGGATCCCGGAGTCGGTCGCCGGGGTGGCGTTCCTGCACAACGCGACGGAGTTCGGCGTCAGCTCCCTGCGCGAGGTGCCGGAGGACGTACAGGGTCTGATGTACACCGCTGAGCAGCGCGGGGCGTTCCTCGACTTCCTGCGTTCCCGGCTCGCTCCGAAGTCCGGTGCGCACTCCGCCGACCTCCTGCTCCAGGGCAAGGTGCGTCCCTCCAAGCAGCTGATGGCGGTCGCGGCAGCCGAGGTGCGCGACCGTGAGCAGTTCGTGCTCCTCGACGAACAGCGGGTCGCCTACGAGCTGGTGCTCTCCGCCGTGCGGAAGGCGAAGCGGTCGAACCACAAGCAGGTGGTCGTGGTGACCGGCGGGCCGGGTTCCGGGAAGAGCGTGATCGCCCTGTCGCTCCTCGGGGAGTTGTACCGGCGCGGCGAGACCGCTCTGCACGCGACCGGGTCCTCGTCGTTCACCACGACCATGCGCAAGGTCGCGGGGTCGCGGAAGCCCGAGGTGCAGAAGTTGTTCATGTACTTCAACAGCTTCATGGCCGCCGAGCCCAACGATCTCGACGTCGTCATCTGCGACGAGGCCCACCGGCTCCGCAAGACGTCCGCCAACCGCTACACCAAGGCCGAGCTGCGCACCGACCGCCCCCAGGTCGCCGAACTGATCGAGGCCGCCCGCGTACCGGTGTTCCTGCTGGACCAGCACCAGGTGGTGCGCCCCGGTGAGATGGGGACCAAGGAGCAGATCGGGGCGGCCGCCGCCGCGATGGGACTGGACTGCGTGGTGGTGGAGCTGGACAGCCAGTTCCGCTGCGGGGGCAGCGACGCGTACGTGAAGTGGGTCGCGAACCTGCTGGGGCTGGAGGGCGACGGGCCCGTCGTATGGGAGCCGGACGGCAAGGTGGAGCTGCGGACCGCCGAGAGCCCGCAGGAGCTGGAGGACTTCCTGATCGCCAGGCGGGCGGAGAAGTACGGGGCGCGCATGGCGGCCGGGTACTGCTGGAAGTGGACGAAGAAGATCACGCCGGAGATGTCCGCCCTGCCCACCGACGTCGTCATCGGCGACTGGGCCCGGCCGTGGAACCTGGCGGGTGACCGGTCTCTGCTGGGTGCGCCGCAGTCGGCGCTGTGGGCGACCGATCCGGCCGGGTTCGGGCAGGTGGGATGCGTGTACACCGCCCAGGGCTTCGAGTACGACTGGTCGGGCGTCATCATGGGGCCGGATCTGGTGTGGCGGACCGACCAGTGGGTGGTCGACCGTACGGCGTCGAAGGACCCGGTCTTCACGAAGGCGACCCCGGACGACGATGTGGCGCGGCTCATCCGCAACACGTACAAGGTGCTGCTGACCCGGGGCATGGTCGGGACGATCATCTACTCCACCGACCCCGAGACCCGGGAGAAGCTGCGTTCCCTGGTCAGCCCGGAGGCCGTGGCGAAGGACCTGGCCCCCGTCTGACGCGGGGCGGTCCCGGGATGGCGGGATCATTGGTCCGCTGTCGTACCCAAGCCATACGATCGGACCACACCACCTGCCATCAGCCCGCCGGAGAGTGAGACCGCCCATGGTCCAGCAGCCGCCCCTGCTCCGCGATGTCATCGACATCAAGGAGTCCCTGTCGACCTCGGACTTCGTCCTCCGGCTCTCGGAGGCGACGACCCCGGCCGGCGCCGAGGGTGCTCTGCGGGACTACGTGGTCACGGAGCGGCTGCGGGACAACTTCGACGAGGCGCTGGGGCTGATCAAGGCGGCGCTCGACGGGCACACGTCGAAGGCGGCGTATCTGCACGGTTCGTTCGGTTCGGGTAAGTCGCACTTCATGGCGGTGCTGCACGCCCTGCTGAGCGGCAGCCCCGCCGCGCGGGCACGGGTCGACCTCGACCCGGTGCTGTCCAAGCACGAGTGGCTGGGCACCGACGGGAAGCGGTTCCTGCTGGTGCCGTACCACATGCTCGGGGCGAAGGCTCTGGAGCAGCGGGTGCTCGGGGGCTATGTCACGCACGTGAAGAAGCTGCACCCGGAGGCCTCGACTCCGCAGGTGTACCGGACGGACGCGCTCTTCGACACCATCCGGTCGCTGCGGGAGCGCAACGGGGACCGGTTCATCATCGACGGCCTCGCGTCCTCCGAGGCGAACGGCGCTGACGAGGACGACGAGTGGGGCGAGGCGTTCGCCTGGCAGCCGGAGCTGCTGGACACCGCGCTGGCCGCCGAGGAGGTGCACGAGTCGGGTCGTGCGCTGAATCTGGTGAGCCCGTCGACGCCGGCCGAGCTGCGCGCCCGGCTGGTGGAGGACGCGAACGCGCATCTGCTGCCGGGCTTCACGAGGAGCGCCGCCGAGGACGAGCACGGGTTCGTGTCGCTGGACGCGGGTCTCTCCGTCATCGCCGAGCATGCCAAGTCCCTCGGGTACGACGGGCTGATCCTGTTCCTGGACGAGCTGATCCTCTGGCTGGCGACGCTGATCCACGACCAGAAGTTCGTGGCGCGCGAGGCCAGCAAGATCACCAACTTCGTGGAGGGCGGCGACGCACGCCGTGCCGTTCCCGTGGTGTCGTTCATCGCGCGCCAGCGTGACCTGCGCGAGCTGGTGGGCGAGGAGGTGTCGGGGGCGGCCGAGTCGTCCATCCAGGACACGCTGAGCCTGGCGTCCGGTCGCTTCGACAAGATCACGCTGGAGGACCGCAACCTGCCCCAGGTGGCACACGCGAGGCTGCTGACCCCGAAGGACCCGGAGTCGGCGGCGCTGGTGAACGCCGAGTTCGAGAAGACCCGCAAGGTCCGCCAGGAGGTCTGGGACACCCTGCTGGGCTCGGACCGGGGGGCTGACGGGGTGGGGGCCGACGAGGAGAGCTTCCGGCTGACGTACCCGTTCTCCCCCGCGTTCATGGACACCCTCGTCCACGTCTCCTCCGCCCTCCAGCGCAACCGGACGGGTATGAAGCTGATGGGGCAGCTGCTCGCCGACCACCGGGACGAGCTGCGGCTCGGGGACCTGATCCCGGTGGGCGATCTCTACCCGCTGATCACGGCCGGTGGCGACAAGCCGTTCACCGACAGTCTCAAGGTGGTCTTCGAGGCGGCCGACAAGCTCTACCGCACCAAGCTGCGCCCCTACCTCCTCGCCACGCACAACGTGTCCGAGGAGGACGTCGAGCAGTACACCCACCGGGGCCCGGACAGCATCGCCGACCCGGACCTGCGGGGCCGGGTGAAGATCTTCGTCGGGGACAACCGGATCGTGGGCACCCTGCTGCTGTCGGCGCTCGCGCCCAGCGTGCCCGCGCTCTCCGACCTCACGATCCGCCGGCTGTCCGCGCTGAATTACGGCTCCGTCGTCGCCCCGATCCCGGGCCGCGAGTACGGCATCCTGAAGAACAAGATCGCGGAGTGGGCGGGGCGCTTCCCGGAGATCAAGGAGACCGGCACCGAAACGAACCCGGGTGTCCGGCTCGAACTGACCGGTGTGGACGTCGACTCCGTCATCGCCAACGCCAAGGTCAACGACAACCCGGGCAACCGGCAGGCGCTCGCCAAGCGACTCCTGTCCGAGGAACTCGCCATCGAGCACGGCCAGTTGACGAATCGCGTCAACTTCGACTGGCGCGGTACGAGCCGCAGCGCGGAAGTCCTCTTCGGCAACCTCGCCGACGAGGAGGAGCTGCCCGACCACGATCTCTCGCCGAACGAGGACGGTCTCTGGCGGATCGTCGTCGACCTCCCGTACGACGAGGGCGAGTACGGACCCATCGACGACGTCAACCGGGTGCGACGGCTCCGGGAGAAGCAGAAGGACGGCGAGCCGTGGCGCACGGTCGCCTGGCTGCCGGCCCACCTCTCCGCCCAGCGGTACACCGACTTCTGCCGGCTCGTCGTCATCGACAAGGCGCTCTCCGACGAGCAGCGGTTCGACAGCCAGTACGCCGGTCACCTGAACGCGGACAACCGCGCCCGCGCCAAGGGGCTGCTGGAGACCCAGCGGGAGTCGCTTCTGAAGAACGTGAAGGCCGCGTTCAAGCAGGCGTACGGGCTGGCGGAGAAGAAGCCCACCGATGTGGAGCTGGGCTTCTCCGAACACCTCCAGTCGCTGCGTGACATCGACGGGCTGGTCTTCTCCTTCGGTCAGTCGATGCGGGACGGGCTGCGACACGTGGCGGGCAAGCTGCTGGCCGATCAGTTCCCCGAGCACCCGGACCTGGACCCGGACCACACCGGCATCCCGTTGAAGGCGGCCGACGCCCGCAAGGTCTTCACCCATATCCGGGCGGCGGCGGAGGCCCGTGATCACCGGACCGAGGTGCCGGCCGCGGACCGGAAGCTGCTCCAGCGCATCGCGGGGCCGCTGCGTCTCGGCCAGCAGAAGGAGGCGTACTTCGAGCTGTCGCTCTTCTGGGCCGACCACTTCCGGCAGCTCGCGCGGGAGCGTGGGGTGGCCGGTGACCTCTCCCTGATCACCCTCACCGACTGGACCGATCTGCCGCAGCCGCGCGGGCTGCCCGATTTCCTCACCCGGCTGATCGTGGCCGCGTTCGCGGAGATGGACGACCGTGTGTGGGTACGGAGCGGGATGCCGCTGGACCCCGCCCCGGAGCTGTCCCAGATCAAGGATCACGACGCGCTGCGCAGCCAGCCCCGGCCCTCCGAGCAGGACTGGGAAACGGCTCGTCAGCGGTTCGCCACGATCTTCGGGGAGCCCGCTCCCACGCTGCGGCGCGGTCGCATGGTCAACCAGTTCGCCCGCCAGATCGTCCAGGCGGCCCACGCCCACAAGGACTACGCGATCAGTCTGGTGTCCAAGCTGGAGGAGCACGCGGGATTCCTCCGGCTCGACAGCACCGACGAGGCCGCACGGCTGCCCCTCGCCCGGCGGTCCGTCGAGCTGCTGACGGCCCTCGGCCAGAGTGCCGGGCAGGGTGCGGCCGGGGCCAAGAAGACGGTGGACGCGCTGGCCGCCTTCGACCTCGGGCAGGTGAGCGCGGACCGGTTCGGTTCTTCGATCACCCAGGCCAAGGACGTCGCCCGCGCCTTGACGGACACCTCCTGGACCACGTTGGAGCTGGCGGTCAACGAAGGGCCCGAGGGGCAGGCCCTGCTGGATGCCCTGCGCAACGCGGCCGGGAGCGACCAGCGGACCATCGACCTGAAGGACGCCCTCGCCCGCACCCAGCGCGAAGTGCTGGCGCTGGTGAAGCGCAACCGGGCCGCCGTCACTCCCCCTCCCCCGGTCCCGCCGACCACTCCCGGCGCGGACCAGGTGCCGCTGAACACCGGGACCAGTCACCCGCCTGTTCCCACCGACCGGGTCGCGGAGCCCGCCCCGGGCGGTTCTCGGAGTCGACGGTCGGGCGGCGGGCGCACGACCGCGGCGCGGGCCGTGGCCGAGCTCCAGGCCGAGATCGCTGATCTGGCGGCCCGCGAACCGGGAACCGCGGTCGAGATCACCTGGCGGGTCGTCGAGTCATGAGCAGCACGAGCACATCGGCGATCGCCCGGCTGAACGTCGCCACGATCACCCAGTACCTGTCGTCCCAGACATCGCTGGCCCCGTCCCTCACCGGCGCCGGGCGACGCCGTGCCGTCCTCCTTCGTTCGGCCCCCCAGTGGGACGGTCCGGCCGAACCGGTGTGGGGCGAGGGCCGTACCGCCCGCATCTCCACAGCCCCTTCGCCACTCGCCGTACATGAACTGCTCCTGCGACACCTCGGTGAGCCGCTCGAGAACAAGACGGAGTCCGCCATCACCGCGGACTCCGCCGGCCCCGCCGTGCTCGTCATCCTGACCGACCGCGAACAGAGCGAACTCGACCCCGCGATCCTGGCCCGCGTCCACAAGAAGCGCATCGACACGCTCGACAGCTGGGATGTGGTCCGTGAGGCATTCGGCGCCGAGCAGGTCGACACCCGGCTCCGGCATGCCAACTGGGCTGCCGAGGCCCTCCTGGACGCCACCCCGCCCGGCGGCTGGCCTCCGTTGGCGGGCGGTGTGCTCTCCCGGCGGAAAGCTCTGTCCGCCCTCGCCCTGCGCCGACTGCGGCTCGGAAGATACGACACCGAGTCGGGTGGACCGGCGTACCGCGTCCGGAGGACGGACGATGCGCTGGACACCCACGCCCTGCTGAGCTGGTCCCTGAGCCCTGGTGGCCCCGGTCGGCTGCTCGAACTGCGCGGCCCCGAGCGTACGGGGCTGAGGCAGTTCCTGGGGGAGGAGGACCAAGCAGGACTTGCCGGACAGGCTCTCCTCGCCCTGGTCGAGGCGGAACACGGCGAGGATGCGGTGGCGTTCGGGCTGGTCTGCGCCGCGTTGTGGCAGCACGCCGTTCCGGACGCCGAGGTCTACCTGGCGCGGGGCCGGGCCGAGCGATGGTTCGGAGAGCAGTCCCTGGCCACGGGGGAACGGCTCGACCACCTGGCGTCCGCCTTCGGCCGTGCCTGTGAGGACTACCTGGGCGTCCTGTTGACCGCCGCCGCACGGAGCGGGGGCTCCGAGAGCGAGGAGACGCGGGAGGCACGTCGGATCGGCGACACCGTTCTGGACCGGGCCGCTTCACTCGTCCGGCAGTTCGGGGCGGAAGCCGCCGCTCAGGCGAGCCCGCTCCTCCCGACCGGTCTGGAAGCCCGCTTCGCCGCCGTGGGGAACGTCCTGGAATCGGGGCGGACCGGCGCTCTCACGGACGCCTTCCGGAACCTGGAGGAACACCGGCGGGCCGTTGACCCCGAGGCGAGGATCCGGATCCGACGGGCCAGGATGGGCGGGCGCCTGGCACAGTGGCTCGCCGGTGAACCGACCACCGCGTGCGACTCGACCGGCGCCGGAATACAGCGCCACCTCGCGGAGACCGGGTGGGTGGACCAGGCGCTGGAACACATCGAGGCCGGCGGCGACCCGGACCCCGCACTTCGGTCCGCGTACGACAAGCTCGGCGCCCGTGTCCGCGAACGCCGCCATGAAATCGACCGGGACTTCGCGCGGTCGCTGGCCACCTGGACCGCGGCGGGCACACCTCCCGGCTCCATGCTCACGGTGGAGACCTTCCTGGACCGGGTGGTGAAGCCCATCGTCCGCAGCTCCGACGGCCGACGTGTCCTCCTCCTCGTCCTGGACGGGATGAGCGCCGCGATCGCCACCGAGCTCGGCCAGGAGCTGCGCTCCACATGGGCCGAATTCGATCCGGTCAAGGACGGCGAGCCGCACCGGCGGGCCATGGCCGCCGCGCTGCCGACCCTGACCGCCGTCTCCCGCACCTCTCTGTTCGCGGGCCGCCTCATGAAGGGCACCCAGGCCGACGAGAAGAGGCTCTTCCCTCAGCAGAAGCTGTGGGGCGGTGCCCCGGCGGCCGTGTTTCACAAGGACGACCTGCGCACGTCGAGCGCCGGAGAAGTGTTCGGCCCCGCCCTCGGCGAAGCCCTCGCCGACGGACGCACCCATGTGGCTGTCGTCCTGAACGCCATCGACGACCGGCTCGCCAAGGAGCAGAAGCTCGGCGACGGGACCTGGCGTGCCTCCGACATCCCGGGCCTGGTCGAACTGCTTCGGGTGGCGGCGGC
This sequence comes from Streptomyces sp. NPDC048142, assembly GCF_043202835.1. Classification (NCBI taxonomy): domain Bacteria; kingdom Bacillati; phylum Actinomycetota; class Actinomycetes; order Kitasatosporales; family Streptomycetaceae; genus Streptomyces; species Streptomyces sp. NPDC048142. Next base: position 7,775 of record NZ_JBIDBC010000052.1, on the reverse strand, counting down.
CCAGGGCATGGCCGTGCTCCTGACCAGCGACCACGGGCATGTCGTGGACCGGCGCGGCACGAAGGCCGATGCGAGCGTCCCGGAGTCGGCCCGCCACCGTCTGCCCGGCGGGACGCTGTCGGCGGCTGAGGTCTCGCTGAGCGGGCCCCGGGTCGTCCGGCCCGATCCCGGTGGGTCGATCGTCGCCCTGTGGGACGCGGATTCCCGCTACACCGCGCTCAAGGCCGGCTACCACGGCGGGGCGTCCCTCGCGGAGTTCACCATCCCGGTTCTGGCCTTCCTGCCCTTCGGAGCGACACCCCCGAAGGAATGGCGTGAGCTGGGTGACCAGCGGCCTCCATGGTGGTTCCTGGACGAGCGCGCACCGGCTCCCGTACCGCCATCTTCCGGTACCGCCCCTCCTGCGAAGAAGCCGAGCCGGCAGGCCCCGTCCAAGACCCAGGCCGAGCTGGCGCGCACACACGACTCGCTGTTCGATGTCGTTCTGGTCCCGGCCGAGGAGACCGGGGACGCCTTGGTCACGACGGAGCTGCGCACGCAGACCGAGATCCTGGTCCACCGGCTGTTCGGGTCGGCTGCCTTCCAGGACCAGGTCGAGCTGCTCGCCCGGAAACCGCGCGAGCGCGAGCTGGACCGGTTCCGGCAGGCGGTCCAGGCGCTCGTCGATGCGGGCGGCACCCTGCCCGTGACGGCCCTGGCCCAGCGCGCCGAGTTTCCGGTCACCCGTGCGGACGGCTTCGCTGCCGTACTGCGTCAGCTGCTCAACTACGACGGCGTACAGGTCCTGGAAACTCTGCCGGACGGCCGGACCCTGCGATTGCACCAAGGGCTCTTGCGAGAGCAGTTCGAGCTGAACTGAACGGGAGCACATCGGGGCTGTGCACAGGCAGTCGCACCGCGTGCCATCGTGCTAGCCTCGATTTCAGGGACGTCTCCAGAAACTGACGCCCGGTTCGCCTCAGGCCCCGCGGAAGCGGGGCCTTTGTGCTTCATGAGTGAAGACCGGCACAGGCTGGTCCGACGTGTCAGCAGGTGTGCTGGTCAGGCACCCAGCAGTGCTTATGGGCGATGCGGGGAGCCACGTACGACCAGAGCGTCTCATTGGCTCGACGCGCCCGCGGATCGCCGTCCTGTCCACTGACCAACCGGCGGTGCAGATACGCGATCAGGTCCGCCGCCTGCAGCAGCCTGCTCGCCTTCGAGGGTGCGAAGTGGATGGTGTCCACGAGACACGGCAGATTGTCGCCCACACTGCCGCCCACGGCAGTCTGCTGGTAGTCACGGAAACGCCGTCGATGGTCGTCAGCCCCGTCGATCTCGTCGGCGATCACCAAGGCCAGCTCATCCCGCACCTGCACGTGTTCGCAGATGCCTTCCAGCAGCTGCCGCAGAACTACTTCGTGCGGCGAAGGACAGACTCCGGGACCGGAATGGCTGCTGCGATGGGGCCGCAGGTCGAGCCCTCGCACGATGACCCGTACGTCATGTGTACCGATCGCCTTCATGGCGTCGGCGTAGACACCGATGCGGGCGCGCACCATGTTGTGGCCCTTGTTTCCCATCCGCGTCCAGTCGTCGCGGGCCTGCACCAGTGCGTGACCGTGCAGTTCAGCATGACGGTCCACGGGATAGTGGTCCGCTGCCTTGGCCACGACGGAGTCGAGTGCGCGGTGCAAGGGACGTAGATGCTTCTCCGCCACGACGAGAGCGACCATCCAGTAGTGGTCCTGGTCGTATGACTCATCGACATAGGTCAGCAACACAACGTGAGTGTTTCACACCGGCACCGACCATGAAGGAGGGGGAGACAGCCCTCACGGTACAGCCCCGGGTCCTGATCATGCCGGGTGAGAGACTGGGCCGGTGAGTTCAGCGAAACCGAATCCTCCCGCCTCTGCCGCCCGCCGTCGCACCGTGATCGATGCGCTGCGGCGCGGGGCCGTACCGGACAGCGGACTCGACCTGCTGGCCACTGGTCTGGACCGTTTCGCTTCCGCGCTCGACGGCGAACTGGACGCGGTCGCCTCGGGCGGAGCCGTGTTCAAGGCGGTGCGCGGCGAATACGGGTCGGGCAAGACGTTCTTCACCCGGTGGCTGGGAGAGCGGGCCAAACGCCTGGGCTTCGCGGTCGCCGAAATCCAGGTCTCGGAAACCGAAACACCGCTGCACAAGCTGGAAACCGTCTACCGAAGGCTCACCGAGCGGATGGCCACGGCCAGCTTCCCGCCGAGTGCGCTCAGGCCCATCGTGGACGCCTGGTTCTACGCGCTGGAGGAGGACGCCCTCGCGGCCGGTGCAAGCGAGGACGAGCTGGCCCGTGAGGTCGAGGCCCTGCTGACGACCCGGCTGGCCGAGGTCTCACGGCACGCCCCGTCCTTCTCGACCGCCCTGCGCGGATACCGGACGGCCCTCGCCGACGGCGAGGAAGCGACAGCGGCAGCCGTGCTCGCCTGGCTGGGCGGCCAGCCACATGTCGCCGCGGCTGCCCGGCGGTCGGCCGGCGTCCGGGGCGACCTTGATCACTTCGGTGCCCTCGGCTTCCTCCAAGGACTCCTGACCGTGCTGCGCGACTCCGGGCACCGTGGACTGTTCGTCGTGCTCGACGAGGTGGAGACGCTCCAGCGGGTCCGTTCCGATGCCCGGGACAAAGCCCTCAACGCGTTGCGCCAGCTCATCGACGAGATCCACTCGGGCCGCTTCCCCGGCCTCTATCTCGTGATCACAGGTACGCCCGCGTTCTACGACGGGCAGCAGGGCGCGCAACGCCTGGCCCCGCTCGCCCAGCGGCTGGCCACCGACTTCACCACCGACCCGCGCTTCGACAACCCGCGGGCGGTACAGCTGCGCCTTCCTGGTTTCACCCAGGAATCCCTGGTCGATCTGGGTCTGACCATCCGTGACCTGTACGCGGCGGGGGCTTCGGCCCCCGACCGCATCGTGTCCGTCGTCGACGACGCCTACGTCGCCGAACTCGCCCGAGCGGTCGGCGGTGCACTCGGCGGCAAGGTGGGAGTGGCACCGCGGCTCTTCCTGAAGAAGCTGGTCGGAGACGTCCTCGACCGGGTCGACCAGTTCGACGACTTCGACCCCCGCCGCCACTACCGGCTGACTGTGAGCAGCAACGAACTCACCGACGTGGAACGGAACTCCGCAGCCGGCCGCTCGGCGGACGACATCGAACTGGACGTGTGATGGGGCAGCCACCGGTGTCCGAGGATCCTGTGGACCGCCTGGATCCGGTGGTCCTGCACCATGTGGTGAACACACTGGGCTGGCCGGACCTGCGCCCGCTGCAGCGGGCTGCGATCCGGCCGCTGATGGACGGTGAGGACTCCGTTCTCCTCGCTCCCACGGCGGGCGGGAAGACGGAAGCAGCCTGTCTGCCGATCCTGTCAGCCATGTCGGAGCAGCACTGGTCCGGCACATCCGTGCTGTACCTGTGCCCACTCAAGGCGCTGCTCAACAACCTCGTGACGCGCATCGACGGCTACGCCCAGTGGCTGGGGAGACGAGCAGCCCTGTGGCACGGAGACACCAAGGAGTCGCAGCGGCAGCGCATCCGTGCCGACCGGCCGGACATCCTGCTCACCACTCCGGAGTCGCTGGAGGCCATGCTCATCGGCGTGAAGACCGATCACGCGCACCTGCTGGGAGACGTGCGAGCGGTTGTCGTGGACGAGGTTCACGCCTTCGCGGGTGACGATCGTGGCTGGCATCTGCTCGCGGTGCTGGAACGACTGGGACGCGTTACCGGGCGTCCGATCCAGCGGATCGGGCTTTCGGCGACCGTCGGCAACCCGGAGCAGCTACTCACCTGGCTTCAGGGATCGGGGGCGGGGAAGCGGCCGGCTCGCGTGATCGCGCCCGGTCCCTCCGCGAGCGGCCCGGCGCCGACGGGCGAGGTGGAACTGGACTACGTCGGTTCGCTGGAGAACGCGGCCAAGCTCATCGCCACGTTGCACCGCGGCGAGAAACGGCTCGTCTTCTGCGACTCCCGACGACAGGTCGAACAGTTGGGAGCAGCCCTGCGTGAGCGGGAGGTGACCGCGTTCCTGTCGCATGCCTCACTCTCGGCGGAGGAAAGGGCCAGATCGGAGCAAGCCTTCGCCGAGGCCCGGGACTGTGTCATCGTGTCCACCTCGACACTGGAGCTGGGCATCGATGTGGGTGACCTGGACCGTGTGATCCAGATCGACTCGCCCAGCAGCGTCGCCTCGTTCCTCCAGCGCATCGGACGCACGGGAAGACGTCCGGGCAGCACCCGCAATTGCCTCTTTCTCGCTACCCGGAAGGACACGCTCCTTCAGGCGGCCGCACTGCTCCTCCTGTGGAGGAAGGGATGGGTGGAGCCGGTGATCCCGCCGCCCGAGCCTCGCCACCTGGTCGCCCAGCAGTTGCTCGCGGTCACGCTCCAGCAGCAACGCGTCGGTGACCGGTTGTGGCCGATGCAATGGAATGGTCTGGTGCCCTTCGACGCCTCGGCGACGCCAATCCTGCGCCATCTGGTGACGCAGGGCTTCCTTGACGAGGACGACGGACTTCTCTTCATCGGCCCCGAGGCGGAACGGCGCTTCGGGCGGCGTCATTTCATCGAGCTCACAGCGTCCTTCACCGCACCGCCTCAGTTCACCGTCCTCGCCGGCCGTACCGAGATCGGGCAGATGGACCCCTCGGTGCTGACCGAGGAACGCCCCGGGCCCCGTCGGCTCCTGCTCGGCGGGCGTAGCTGGCAGGTAACGTTCATCGACTGGGCCCGCAAACGAGCCTTCGTCGAACCGGCGGACGGGGGCGGGGTCGCCAAGTGGAGCAGTGGTTCGGTCCTCGGCCTCTCCTACCACCTCACCCGTGCGATGCGCACGGTGCTTCTCGGGGAGGACCCTCCGGTCTCCCTCACCCGTCGGGCCGAGGTCTGCCTGGCCGGCTGGCGGGAGGACGAGGCACCTGCACTCGTACACCCGGCTCGGACCCTGGTAAGCCGTCAGGGCACGGACGTCCGGTGGTGGACCTGGGCCGGCTACCGCGCGAACGCGACCTTGGCGGCGACGTTGCCGTCCATCGCCGATCCCGTCCAACGCCCCACGGACTGCTACGTGCGGCTGCGTGAAGACCTGACGCAGGATATGTGGCGGGAGAGCCACGAGGCCGCGAGCGGTAGCCCGGCTCTCGTTCTTCCGGACGTCGATCGCCGCGCCGTACACGGGCTCAAGTTCTCCGCCGCCCTGCCCGAACGGCTCGCGGTGGCCACGGTCGCCGCCCGGCTTGCTGACTTCGAGGGAGCCCGCGCGGCCCTCGGTGAAGCCGTGCGCTTCCACCACGGCTTCACGGCATGAGCTTCACCCAACCGTTCAGCCTTCTGTCCGAACGGAACTCATAGAGCGTGCGGTCTCACTCCCCGGCCAGCTCGTCCGGTGTGGACCGGGCGAGGTCGGCGAGGGTAGCGAGGGCTCTGGAGAGGACCTCTCGGGTGGGTGACGCCAGGCCGAGGCGGATCGCGTGCGGGCCCCGGTGGCGGCCGGCGGAGAACGCCGCGGCCGGGGTCACCGCGATGCCCTGCCGTGCGGCGGCGGCGACGAAGGTGTCGGCGCGCCATGGACTGGGCAGCTCCCACCAGCGGTAGCACGATGCGGGGTCGCTGCGCGTCCGGAAGTCGCCGAGGTGCTGGTGGGCTATCTCCTGCCGCGCCCCGACCTCCCGCTGTTTGGCCCGTACGAGCGTGTCGACGGCGCCGTCCGCCTGCCACTGCACCATCGCCTCCAGGGGGAACCGCATGGGCGTCCATCCTCCGGAGCGCAGGGCCCCCGCCACCCGGCCCGCCAGCGCGGCGGGGGCAACGGCGAACCCGAGGGACAGGCCCGGGGACAGGCGTTTGGAGACGCTGTCGACAAGGACGGTTCGCTCGGCGGCCCGCGAGGCGAGGGGCGGCAGGTCGTCCCGGAGGAAAGCCCAGACAGCGTCCTCGATCGCGTGGATCCCCGATGTCAGCAGCACGTCGGCCAGTTGGTCGAGCCGCCGCGCGGGCATGGTGACGGACAGCGGGTTGTGGAGGACCGGTTGTACGTAGACAGCGTGCAGCGGATCGGCGCGGTGTGCCTCCCCCACCGCCTCCGGGATCAGCCCGTCCTCGTCCATGGCGAGGGGTACGAGGGTGACGCCGAGGCGGGCGGCGATGGCCTTCAGCACCGGATAGGTGAGCTCCTCGACGCCCAGCCGGGCTCCCGGCCGGGTCAGTGCGGCGACGGCGGCGGAGATGGCCTGCCGGCCGTTCCCGGCGAACAGGACGCGTTCCGGGTCGGGCCGCCCGCCGCCCCGTGCGAGAAGTGCGGCGGCGGCCTCGCGGGCGGCGGGGGTGCCGGCGGGCCCCACCGGGCGGAGCACCGACTCCAGGCGGTCGGAGCGCACCAGCTTCTCCAGGCCGGCGGCGAGCAGCCCGGCCTGTTCGGCGACGACGGGGTGGTTGAGCTCCAGGTCGACCCGGCTGTCGGCGGGTTCGGACAGGGCCGGTGCGGGGGCGGGCGCGCCGGGCGCCTCCGTGACGAAGGTACCGCGTCCGACCTGGCCGACGGTGAGACCGCGGCGGGCCAGCTCCTGGTAGACGCGGACGGCGGTGGAATCGGCGATGGCGTGCGCCGGGCGAACTCCCGCTGCGGAGGCAGGCGTTCCCCCGCCCTGAGCCGGCCGGCCGCGATCTCCGCCGCCACGACGTCGGCGACGGACCGGAAATCCTTCACGGGCTTCACCTCCCTGGTGAGCGGCATCGAAGCACAGCATTGCACTGAGTGCAATGCCTGCTATTGAGCCGAGATGGAACGTGAACCTAGACTCACATTGCACCGAGCGGCACAGCCGGAGCTCACGGCGGCGGCCCCTCCGCCGGAACAGGAACCGGGGCATGAACCGGGCATGAACCGGCACATCAACCGGGGAATCGATCAGGGCACGAACAAGAGCGGCGGACGAGCATGGTTGAGCTGAGCGGGGTGCTGGGGGTCGCGTTGGTCGCGCTGGGCATGGTGCTCACCCCGGGCCCGAACATGATCTATCTCGCCTCCCGGAGCATCACCCAGGGACGACGCGCGGGAGTGGTGTCCCTCGGCGGCGTGGCCGCGGGCTTCCTGGTCTATCTGCTGGCCACGAATCTCGGCCTGTCGGCGGTCTTCCTCGCGGTGCCCGAGCTGTACGTGGCCGTGAAGATGGCCGGCGCCGCCTACCTGGTCTACCTGGCCTGGACCGCCCTGCGCCCCGGGGGAACCTCCGTCTTCGCCCCCAAGGACCTGCCGCACGACTCCCCGCGCAAGCTGTTCACGATGGGCCTGATGACGAATCTCCTCAACCCGAAGATCGCCATCATGTATCTCTCCCTCATCCCGCAGTTCATCAGCCTGGAGGCGGGAGACATCCTCCTCCAGGGCTTCCTGCTGGGCGCCGTCCAGATCGCGGTGGCCCTCACCCTCAACCTGGGCATCGTCCTGGCGGCGGGAGCCATCGCCGTCTTCCTGGCCCGCCGCCCTTCCTGGCTTCGCGCCCAGCGCTACCTGATGGGCACCGCCCTGGGCCTGCTGGCCGTCTCGGTGGCTGCGGACTCCTCGGCTCCGGCGACATCGGGCTGAACAACCGGGCGGAAGGGCGAGAGGCAGGACGGCAGAAGGCAGAAGGCGGACGGCCCAGGGGACGCGCAGGACGGGGGCCGTCGACGAATTAGTGGGTTGATTCGCGTTCGCGGTCTGCGGCTGTCGCGTGCATGACGTAGTTGGCGAGGTCGCTGGGGTCGATCAAGC
>NZ_JBIDBC010000051.1:0-28258 GCF_043202835.1 Streptomyces sp. NPDC048142 | reverse complement strand
GCAGCCTCGGCTACCGCAGTCCCGCCGAGTACGAGACCGCGCTCGCGGCCTGACCACCACACCAATGGTGTCCGTCAAAGCGGAGCAAGCTCAGTTGTGGATCAGGTGCGGGGTGCCCCGGCTTTGAGGAGGGTGGCCACGTCGAGGGTGACCTTGGCGCCGATGACCTCGGCGCGATGGCCCGGGATGTGCTCCAGGACGCGGTCAGCCTACGAGGTTCAGCCTGCGAGGTTCGATGCGCTCCTCCACCGCCCCGGCTCCGTCGCGTTTGACGATGTAGGCACCCTTGCCGGGAGTTTCCGTCACCGCTTCCACCAGTTCCGTTCCGCGGTACACCAGGCCGACTCCGTCGTCTGTGCAGTGAGCGGTGGGCATGGTGCCGTCCGCCACAAGCTGGTGAATCAACGGACGTCGACCCTCATCCGAGTCGTAGTGCACGCCGTTGCCGTACGGCAGGAAACCGAGTGCGTCGGTGACCGGGCGCAGTTCCGGCCCGAACGAGTCGGTGGCACCTCCCTGGAACCAGCAAAGGGAGCCCGCACTGACTCCGCTGAGCACGACACCGGCCTGCCAGGCACGGTGCATGACGCGGTCCAGGCCATGCGCTCTCCACACCGCGAGCAGGTTGACCACCGAGCCCCCCATGACCCAGACCACATCGTGGTCGAGGACCGAGCCCTCGACATCTTCGAGGTTGGGCATGGGGAACAGGTGCAGAGGCGTCAGGTCGAATCCGGCAATTCGCGCGGCCTCGGTCATGCGGGTCGTGAAGTGCTCGGCATCCCCGATGGCGGTGCCCACGTACATGATGCGCGGGCGCCGACCGTGCACGCCGGAGAGGTCGACCGCATGGTGCACCAGAGCATCGAACGTCACCCTGGTTCGTCCTCCGACGCGATGTCCGCCGGAGGTCGCGAGGATCGTCGGGTTCCAAAGCCGTCATGGCCGTGATCGTATCGGTGGCATGCTGACGGACCTGGGCCACCTGCGGTCGGACGGGTTCGCTGCCGCTAGCCGAACAGAGGATGGTCCGGTGTCAGCACGGCCGCGATGCGTGAGGCGACCGCCTCGGCGGTGTTGCCCTCGGGCGAGGAGGGGCCGGTCGTCGTGGCCACCGCGATCGCCACGCCCTTCTCCGGCAGGTAGGCCATCACTTCGCCGTAGCCGTTGAACACCGGATTCTGGAACACCCAGCCGTTCCTGACGACCATCCCGAGCCCGTAGTGGGTGGCCTCGGTCTGCGCCCGGCAGACTGTGGCGGGACAGGTCTCGGTCGGGCCTCCCTTGCCGACGGTGCCGGGGTTGAGGAGGGTGCGGTACGCCGCCCGCGAGATCAGCTTCCCCGACCCGATGGCCTCCGCCGAGCGGGCCACGTCGCAGATGTCCGAGGTCAGCACCGCCCCGGGCGCGATCGTCCAGGACGGGTTCCAGAAGGTGGACTCCTCGTACGTACCGCGCTCGGTGCTGAAGGCGTGCAGGACCGGCCGTGGCATCTCGGGGGTGAAGTGGTTACGGGTCTCGCGCAGGTCCAGCGGCCGCATGATGCGCTCGTGGAGCAGCCGGTCCAGCCGGGTGTCCGTGATCTTCTCCAGGGCGGCTCCCAGGAGCACGAAGTTGGCGTGGGAGTAGCTCCAGTTGGTGCCCGGCTCGTACCACAGCGGCTCACCGGTGGAGATGGCGATGAGTTCACGGGGGGTCCACTGCCGGAACGGATCGTCGTGAACGGCGTCGAGGAAACCGGGGTCGGTCACGTAGTCGTACAGCCCCGATGTCGAGCTGCCGAGCATCCGCAGCGTGATCTTGTCGCCGTGCGGCAGGCGGGGCAGCCACCGGGACACCGGCTCGTCCAGGCTGACCCGGCCCTCGTCGGCGAGTTGCAGCAGGACGGTGGTCAGATAGCCGATGGCCACCCCACCGACCCGCATATGCATGTCGGTGGTGGCGGGGACGCCGGTCATCGTCTCGCCGGTGGCGGTGGTGACGACCTCGCGCCCGTGCACGGTCACCTTGACCAGCGCGGCCTTCAGTCCGAGCTCCTCGCGGGTCTGGCGCACGATCTTGGCGATCTTCCGGGCCTGCCCGTGCGGCTTGGGCGTGGCCGCGCAGGCGCGGTCCTGATGCCCGGGCGGCGATGTCGACAACGGCGTGGCGGAGAGGGCGGGAGTACCGCTCAGGGTCAACGCGAGCAGCGCGGCCACGCACAGCCACGCTTTGCGGGTATGAGTCATGCGGGCACTGTGAGGCTGGCGACCGCACCCGGGAGGCGTACGACACCGTCTCGCGTCCGTGTGGCGGAAGCTTTGCGTCTGAACGGGCGTAGCGCGATGGCCCCCCGAACCTGGCGTGGGGGCCGTCCGGTAGCGGGGCCACGAGGAGCAGGCCTCCGATGGTCAGCTCCAGGTGGTCAACGGCCCGAGCAGCGGCTTGAACGGAATCGGCCTACCGGTGGTCGCGTCCAGCAGGACACGGTCGCGCAGCGGCTCGTCCAGCTTCACGGTGGCCTGCCGGGCCAGGAGTTCCTTCGTGCAGATGGCGTCTTCGCTGCCCTCGCGCACATCGACATCACCGATCAGGACCACGCTGCCGGTGGTTTCCAGGGTGGTGACTACGGGCCCGTTGTCACAGGAGCCGTGCCCGGCGACCACGGTCAACCGGCGTCCGTCACTGGACGCTTCCACAAACTGGATGATCTCCTGGCCGGGTACCGTTCCGCGGCCGCCTTTGATGGGCGACGAGGGGCGCTTCGAGGCGGGGACGCCATCACGGCTGCCGCGACATGGCGGTGAACGGCCGGGCCCGTGTGCTCGAAGCCAGGCCCGACCGAGTCGGGCACACGCAAGGGGGAGAAGCAACCGCAGGCTGGTCAACGTCACGGGTATCGGCGAGGCCAAGGCCATCGCACTCGATGTCTGGCGCCGTGACGTGGTCGCCTCCGCGGCCGCCCGTCAGCCGAAGTCACTCGGTACCGCGGAGCGGCAGCAGATCGAACAGGGCATCACCCGACGCCGGTCCCAGCTCGCCGATCAGCGCAAGGCGGTCGAGCCCGCTACTGAAGCCTTGCGCGCGCGGGCGCGCAAGCAAGTTGGAGGATGGTCGGACACGACTTGCCCAGAAGCACACGCTCGCAGGCCAACAAGCCGCGCTACAGCGGCAGGAGTTCAGTCGACGGATTGTCGCACTGCAGCAGAACAGTGTGCTCCACGCGGGGCTGAGCAGCTCGGTCGAGGCCGCCAGGATGCGTCGGCGGCGGTTGGCATACACGCATTACGTGCGGTTCATCTGCATCGGCCGCTGATGCATGGCCTGGCCGGCGTCTCCGGTCCCAGCGAGTGCCTCCGCCGCTACCGGACCGACTTGGCGTGGCACTTGGCGCAGGAGGGGTGGGCACGGCCGGTCAGGCCCTCGCAGTGGTCATCTGCTTCCGCCAGTTCAGAGCGTTCGAGCCGTTCAGGGCGCACGGGCGGTGGTCAGCGGTGCGGTTCGGGCGCGGTTTCCATAACGATTCAGCGCACAAGGCGACGCACATCCCGCTGTGCGGGCGAAGGGTCCTGCCGACGGCTTCGGTCGCCAGGACAGTCAGACCCGTCAGGACATTCGGGATAGTCAGGACAGTGGGATCGTCCTCGACCGGGCGGGGTCGCATCAGGGAAGAAGCCGGACGAAAGACGCGGTCCGCCGTCGGCCGACGAACCGTCAGCATCTCGAACCCGGGTTCCTGCTGAGGTGGCGCAGCCATGACGGTGGTGAAGCAACGGCGTTGCTCCGGGGGCCAGTACGCGGATCGCGCATCGCCCCTGTGGTGATGCGCCGACGTGCGGAGCGGGACTCGACGCCGCGAAATGTTCATCCTGCCGGGCAATCGCCCATCCGCGGATCACATGCTGCTGCGCGACGGTTTCGCGTCCCTGTCTCCCGTGTGCCAGGCGGGGCTTCTGCCGGGCCGTCCGCCCCGAGGTGCGGCACCGGTGTCCGGCCGTGCGGAAGGGGGGCTTGTTTGAGGCGCCGACACCTCTGGCTTAGGCTTGCCTAACCTTCATTCGCTCGGTCAACCTGAGGACCCTCCATGCTCGGCTTCACCCGCATGCGCCGCCGCACCCTCGCCGCCACGGCCACCACCGTCGCCCTCGCCGTCGCCCTGGTCGGCTGCTCCTCGGACGGCGACAGCGACGAGGACAAGGGCGGGGCCAAGGACTCGGCGAAGAGCGGCGGCGCCTTCCCCGTCTCGATCAAGAGCTCGCTCGGCACCGCGAAGATCGAGGAGAAGCCCGAGCGCATCGTCACCCTCGGCCAGGGCTCCGCCGAGACCGCGATAGCCCTCGGCCAGACCCCGGTCGGCATCGAGAGCTACCCCTGGGGCAGTGACAAGTCCGGCTACCTCCCGTGGATCAACGAGGCTGTCAAGAAGTCCGGCGACGACCTGCCCAAGCAGTTCGCCGGCGGCGAGGAGATCGACTTCGAGGCGATCACCGAGCTGGAGCCGGACGTCATCCTCGCCCCCTGGTCGGGCATCACGCAGAAGCAGTACGACGTCCTCAAGGACATCGCCCCCACCGTGGCCTACCCCGACCAGGCGTGGAGCACCGACTGGGACCAGCAGATCGACATCATCGGCAAGGCGCTCGGCCGGACCGAGGACACGAACGGTCTCAAGACGAAGATCGAGAAGCAGCTCGCCGACGCCGCGGCCACCCGGCCGAACTACAAGGACGTCACCTTCTCCTACATCTACAACTCCGGCCCCGGCACCCTCGGCGTCTTCAAGCCCGAGGAGCAGCGCGTCAAGATGGTCTCCTCGCTCGGCCTGAAGGTCGACCCGGTCGTCAACGGCTTCAAGGAGACCCCCGGCACCGACTCGGCCCTCATCGGCCTGGAGAACGCCGAGAAGCTCAAGGACAGTGACCTGATCTTCACGTTCTACACGGACGCGAAGAACCGCGAGGAGATCGAGGGCCAGAAGCTGTACGGCGCGATCCCCGCGATCAAGAAGGGCGCGGTCGTCGCGAGCAACGACAACTCCTTCGTCACCGCCTCCTCGATCATCAACCCGCTGACCGTGCCCTGGACGATCGAGCGCTACCTGCCGATCATCGACCAGGCCGTCAAGACCGCCGGCAAGTAACCCCGGGCGGGTATCCGAAGGACCAGGGCCACCAGGCACACTCCACACTCATGGCAACCACCACGGTCGCACCGCCGAGCGGCGCAGGTACCTCCCGTACCGGCGCCGCTCGGTCGGCGTTCCTCCTGCTCCTCGGCCTGGCCGCGCTGGCACTCGCGCTCTGCGCGAGCGTCATGTTCGGCAGTCGCAGCACCTCGCTCGGTGATGTCGTCGACGTCCTCGGGGGCAACGCCGACCCCAACATCACCCTCATCGTCGAGAGCCGCTACCCCCGGACCGTCCTCGGCGTCCTCGCCGGAATCTGCCTCGCGGTGGCGGGCACCCTCATGCAGGGCGTCTCACGCAACCCGCTGGCCGAACCGGGCCTCCTCGGCATCAACGCCGGCGCCTCCGCGAGCATCGTCGCCGCGACCGCCTGGCTCGGGGCCTCCGGTGCGACCGACACCATGTGGTGGGCGATGCCCGGCGCGCTGGCCGCCGGTGTCCTCGTCCATGTCGTCGGCTCCGCGGGTACGGGGACGAGCGTGGTGCGCCTGGTGCTCGCCGGGGCCGTGCTCACCGCCGTGCTCATGGCGTTCATCCAGGCGGTGACCCTCAGCAAGCCGCAGGTGTTCGACAGCTACCGCTACTGGGTCGTCGGAGCGCTGGGCGGCCGGGACTTCGACGTCTTCTGGTCCGTCCTGCCCTTCGCCGCCGTCGGCCTGCTGCTCGCCCTCGCCCTCGGCCCCGGCCTGAACGCCCTGGCCCTGGGCGACGCGACCGCCGTCGCCCTCGGCTCGCACCCCGGGCGAACCCGGGGCGGCGGACTGCTCGCCGCCACGCTGCTCAGCGCCGCCGCGACCGCCGCCGTCGGCCCGATCGCCTTCGTCGGCCTCGCCGTCCCCCACGTCGTACGGGCCCTGGTCGGCGTCGACTTCCGCGTCCAGATCCTCTTCGCCATCTTGATGGGCCCCACCCTCCTGCTCCTCGCGGACGTGGTGGGCCGGGTCGTCATGCGCCCCACCGAACTCATGGTCGGCGTCGTCACCGCCTTCATCGGCGCACCCGCGCTGCTCATCGCCGTACGCAGGATGCGGGGCACCTCATGACCGTCACCGACCGGACCGGCACCGACCGGTCCGCCCCCGTCCCCAAGTCCCCCCGGGGCTATCTGGTCGTCGGCCGCACCGTGGCGATACCCATGCGCCGGGCCTCCGTGCTCGCGGCCGCCGGGCTCTTCGTCCTCCTGCTCGCGGCCGCCGTCACGACGCTGACCTGGGGACGCCTCGGCATCGATCTCGCCGACCTGCCGGCCGCACTGCTCGGCGGCGCCGAGGGCAAGGACCGTTTCGTCTTCAACCGGCTGCGCGGCCCCCGCCTCACCGTCGCCATCGGGGTCGGCGCGGCGCTCGGACTCTCCGGCGCGCTGTTCCAGTCCGTCACCCGTAACCCGCTCGGCAGCCCGGACGTCATCGGGCTCTCCGCCGGAGCCGGCGCGGGCGCCGCGATCTGCGCCCTGATGTTCCCCGACACCGTGCCCGTCCCCGTCGGTGCGCTCATCGGCGCGGTGGTGGCGATGGCCGTCGTGTACGTCTCCACCGGCACCGGCTTCCGCAACCCCGCCCGGCTCGTCATCGCCGGGATCGGGGTCGCCGCGATGGGCGCGGCCGTCACCCAGTACGTCGTCTACGCCCTGGAACGTGACAAAGCCTCTGTTCTCACCGCCTACGTCAACGGCAGCCTGACGGCCCGCTCCTGGACCGACGCCACCACCGTCTGGCTGGTTCTGCTCGCCACCGTCCCGCTGGCCGCACTGATCTCCCGGCGCCTCGACATCGGCGAGATGGGCGACGACATCGCCGAGGGACTCGGCTCCGGTCCGAAGAAGGCCAAGACCCTCGCCGTGGTCCTGGCCATCGCGCTCTCGGCCGCCGCGGTCAGCGTCTCGGGACCCATCGCCTTCATCGCTCTGACCGCGCCCCAGATCGCCAAGCGCCTCACCCGCGGCTCCGGTCCGCACCTGATGCTCTCCGCCCTCACCGGCGGCCTGCTGCTGGTGCTCGCGGACCTCTGCTCCCAGCAGCTGGCGCTCTTCGACGACCTGCCGGTCGGGATCTACACCATGGCGATCGGCGGGGCGTACCTCGGCTGGCTGCTGGTACGGGAGTGGCGCAAGGGTGTGCTCTGAGCGCAGGGGAACCGAGCGCCTCGCCCACCGCGCCCGCCTCGCCCACCGCGCCCGCCTCGCCCGACCGGCGCGAGGAGGGCCCGCCTCGCCCGCCTCCGCGCGGTGCCCCGGGTTCCGCCTGTGCCCCGCCGTAGTGTCGTCTTCCTGACTTCGCCGCGATCCCTGCCGCAGGTCGCCGCCCTGGTCCATCCGTACGTGCCTCCCCCTGGTCCATCCGCTCGTGCCTCCCTGGCAGCCTCGGCACGGCCTCATCACGGACGGCCTGTCCTGACCAGGCGCGCCTGTCCGGGATCCGATGCCGCTGGGACCGGGCTCCGGCCGTTCCCTGGGAGGCAGTTCGCCTGCGGGGCGGGGGCAGGGGACGGCGCCGGGACGGTGACGACTGGTCACGTACAGGTTCGTCGGCCATACTGCCCGCCGTGGAGCAGAGCATAGATCCGAACAAGAAGCCCGAGTTCGCCGCAGGCACCGACCCGGCGTTCATCCCCCTGCCCGGACTGGCGGCGCCCGTCGCGACCCGGAAGCCCGAACCGGAATCGGAGGCCGGTCCGGAGGATGCCGCTCCGGAGTCGGAGCGGGAACGCGGCGACGAGCCCGAAGGGGCGACCGCGGAGGCCGACGCCGACAAGGAACCGGAATCGGAATCGGCGGCGGGCGATGCCGGAGCGGAAGGCGGGACCGAGGGCGATGACGTCGAGGAGGGCCCCGTATTCGAGGTCAGCGACCGGCGCGGCTCGATCCGGGTGGCCCGGGAAGGTGTCCGGTTCCGGCTGGACGACCAGGAGGCCGAGTTCGGCTGGGACGAGATCGGCGCCGTGGAGACCACCCCGGCCCGCTTCGGCCGCAGGTTCACGGTGACCGTCCACCTGTCGACCCGCCGTTGGTTCAACGCCGAGGTCGAGGCGGAGAGCCGCAGCGAGCTCAAGGGCTGGCCGGCCGAGCTGGACGCCGTCCTGGACGCCTACTTCGAGGAGTCCTGAGCGGTCAGTGGTGAGACACCCCCGGGAGTGTCTCGTCGATCGGACCGAGGACGGGACGGCGGTTCCGGCCAGGCTGCGGGGTTCCGGCAAGGCTGTGCGGTGCGGTGCAGACCCGTGCTGATCCGTGGGGTGCTGCGCCGCGCCGTGGTCTCCGCGTCCGCGGCCACGTCATCGGAGCGCAGGCCGAGGTGGGCCCGCAGCAGGGTGAGGGCGGTCGTGGCGAAGCGCGTCTGGACGACGGAGCGTTCGCCGGCGACGTCCAGGACGACGAGATCGTCGGCCGCCGCCCTGACGGGAGTCTCCGGATCCGTCATGACGGGCACCGTACGGGAGGTGCCGCGCAGGCGGTTCAGCAGCTCCAGCACCTCGGTCGTGGTCCCCGACCGGGTCAGCGCGACGACCCGGTCGTAGCCGCGGCCATCGGGGCCGATGAAGTATACATGTAGAATTCTGCACGTTACATGCGGTTATCAAGCAAAAACAAGCAAGATGCAGGTGGGTGAAGGGCTCCCGGGCGGCCCTGTGCGACGCTTGCGGCGGTCCGGCCACCGGCGACCGCGTTCCCGCGAAGCGCGGTGCCCGCGCCGGACGGTGAGGAGACGCTCTTGTCCAGGGACGCCCGGTGGGACGCGCTGCTGGAACTGGTCGGCAAGCACGGCAGGGTGGACGTCGAGGAGGCGGCGACGGCGCTCGACGTCTCGGCCGCCACCATCCGCCGCGATCTGGACCAGCTGGCCGAACAGCACCTGCTGACCCGCACCAGGGGCGGCGCGGTCGCGCACGGGGTCTCCTACGAACTGGCGCTCCGCTACAAGACGGGGCGTCACGCGCCGGAGAAGCAGGCCATCGGCCGCGCGGTGTCCGGCCTCGTCGCCGTCGGCGAAGTGGTCGGCCTGACCGGCGGAACGACCGTGACCGAAGTGGCCAGGGCGCTGGCGGTACGCCAGGACATCGTGGGCGAGGCGACGGTGGCGGGCGGGCAGCCGACGCTGACCGTGGTGACCAACGCCCTGAACATCGCGAGCGAGCTGGCGATCCGGCCGCAGATCAAGATGGTCGTGACGGGCGGGGTCGCGAGGCCCCAGTCGTACGAGCTGACGGGCCCGCTCGCCGTCGGCGTGATGAACGAGATCACCCTGGACGTCGCCGTCCTCGGGGTGAACGCCATCGACATCGAACGCGGCGCGTACGTCCACCACGAGGGCGAGGCCAGCGTCAACCGGCTGCTCGCGGAGCGGGCCCAGCGGGTGGTGGTGGCGGCCGACTCGTCGAAGATCGGCAAGCGGGCCTTCGCCCGGGTCTGCGACCTGGGGCTGGTCGACGTTCTGGTCACCGACTCCAACATCGCGGCGGAGGCGAGGGACCGGTTCGGCGAGGCGGGGGTCCAGGTCATCACGGTCTGATCGGTACGGGTCCGATCGGCCCGGTCCGGCTCATCATGTTCCGAGGGGCGCGGGTCGTCATGAAGTGATGTCCGTCGGATACCGGAACCGACACGGTCGGAGACTTCACCGTGTCGTTGGTACGCCGAACGGGTGAGGGGCGAGAGGATTGCCCGATGAACAGTGAGTGCAGCCGGAGCGCATCCGACCGGCTCGACGACGGGGTGGCCCTGTGAGCAGGTACGACAGGTATGACAGATACGACGCCACCGACGAACAGTGGGAGGGGCTCGCACAGGTCGTACCGCTGCGCGGCCGTGACGAGTGGCCGTCCCGGATCGACCACCGCACCGTCCCGGACGAGCGCGCGGCCGAGCAGCGGCGCCTTGTCGTGCTGCGGGTGCAGGTCTTCGCGGACGCGCGTGAGGTCGCCGAGTATCTGGTCGCACAGGTTCCGGTGCTGCTCGACCTGACGGCGGCGGAATCGGACGTGGCGAAGCGGATTCTCGACTTCAGCAGTGGTGTGGTCTTCGGCCTCGGCAGCGGGATGCACCGCGTGGACCGCAATGTCTTCCTGCTCGCGCCGGTCGGCATGGAAGTCGAGGGGGTCACGCCCGCGGGCCTCGCCCAGTCGTAGGAAGCGGCAGTCGGGGCGGCAGCCGGCTCGGACCGCCGCCCCCGGCCGCGCTTCGCCCGCTTCCTCTTCCTCCGCCGGGCCCGTCTCCTGGGCCGGGCCCCGCTCGCCGTGCCGGGCCCTGCTCACCGTGCCGGGCCCCGCTCGCCGTGCCCGCGATGCGCTTGGCGTGCCGGGAGGTGAGCGGGGAGGCGCTGTCGGTGGCCGGTGATAGACCTGGGGCCGTGACAGACATCGATGTGGCAGAACTCCAGCGGCGGCTGGCCGCGTTCGCTGCGGCGCGGGACTGGGGGCAGTACCACACCCCGAAGAACCTGGCGGCCGCGCTCAGCGTCGAGGCGTCCGAACTGCTGGAGATCTTCCAGTGGCTGACGCCCGAACAGTCGGCGCGGATCATGGAGAACCCCGAATCGGCGCACCGGGTCGCCGACGAGGTGGCGGACGTGCTCGCCTATCTCCTGCAGTTCTGCGAGGTGTTGGACATCGACCCGACGGCGGCACTGGCGGCCAAGTTGGAGCGGAACGAAAAGCGTTTCCCCCTGTCAAGCGCTCCGGAACCTCACGATCGTCACTCTTCGGAGTGATGGAGATGTCCACAGTCGGCTTCGTGTCCACAGATTTCCGATTTCCTCTGGCCTTACGGTGCTGTCTACCTCACTGTGGGTAATGAATGAGGTGAGCGGGTTTTCCTACGGACGGGGGAGACACATGGAAGCGGAGCGACTCATCGAGGCGGGGCGGCGGGCGCTGGCGGACAGCCGGGGCGCGCTGGACGTCATGGCGGAGGCCTGGCAGGCGCAGGCGCTCGCACGGGCGGTCGGCAGCCGGCTGGCGCTGTACGGCCCGATGGAATTACGGAGCGAGGCGCGGGCGCTGGGGGAGATCGGTGCCGGATGCTCGGCTCTGGACCACCCGACGGTTCTCTCCGGCGGTGCCAGGGCGGCCCAGTTGTCCGGGATCGCCGATGTGCGGTCGGCCCTCGCCGGGCTGGCCCTGCTGCTCGGCGAGGCCGGGATCGCCCTCGTGGGGGTGGCCTGCGACACGGGGGAGGACGGTCTGTACTGGCAGTGCATCGAGGCCATGGACGCGGCCGACGAATCACTGGACCGTGTGCACGGGATGCTGAGACGCCTGGCGGAGCGGGAGAGGGAGCGAGACGGCCCCTACGGCGGCATACGCGGCCCCGCATCATCGGCGGCGGGCCCGTGAGGGGCTCTGAGGGATTCTAGGGGGGGAGAGGTGGCGGTCCCTGAGGGGGAGGAGACAGGGAGGAGACGGGGGGAGAGGCGGGGGAGAGATGGGAGAGATGGGAGAGATGGGGAGGGGGGATCCGGCCGGGCTGGTGAGGAGGACCGGGCGCCGGAGGGGCAGGATGGAGGCATGGATCTTCGCATCTTCACCGAGCCCCAGCAAGGGGCCGACTACGACACCTTGCTCACCGTCGCCAAGGCCACCGAGGACCTCGGTTTCGACGCCTTCTACCGCTCCGACCACTATCTCCGCATGGGCTCCGGCGACGGGCTGCCCGGACCGACGGACGCCTGGATCACCTTGGCCGGACTGGCGCGCGAGACCCGGCGGATCCGGCTGGGCACGCTGATGACCGCCGGTACGTTCCGGCTTCCGGGAGTGCTGGCCATCCAGGTGGCCCAGGTTGACCAGATGTCCGGCGGCCGGGTCGAACTGGGCCTGGGGGCAGGCTGGTTCGAGGAGGAGCACAAGGCCTACGGCATCCCGTTCCCGAAGGAGAAGTTCGGCCGCCTGGAGGAACAGCTCGCGATCGTCACCGGCCTGTGGTCGACGGAGGTCGGCAAGACCTTCAGCTACGACGGGACCTACTACCAGCTCACCGACTCGCCCGCGCTGCCCAAGCCCGCCCAGGCCAAGGTGCCCGTCCTGATCGGCGGCCACGGTGCGACGCGCACCCCCCGGCTCGCCGCGCAGTACGCGGACGAGTTCAACATTCCGTTCGCCTCGCTGGAGGACAGCGAGAAGCAGTTCGGCCGGGTCCGGGCTGCCGCGCAGGCGCACGGGCGCTCGCCGGACGACCTCGTGTACTCCAACGCGCTGATCGTCTGCACGGGCAAGGACGACGCCGAGGTCGCCCGGCGCGCGGCGGCCATCGGCCGGGACGTGGCGGAGCTCAAGGCGAACGGGCTGGCGGGATCGCCCGCCGAGGTGGTCGACAAGATCGGTGGCTACGGTGCGATCGGCTCGTCGAGGATCTACCTCCAGATTCTCGACCTGGACGACCTGGACCATCTGGAACTGATCTCCTCGCAGATTCAGTCCCAGCTGACCTGACCTGACCTGACCTGACCTGACCTGACCTGACCTGACCTGACCTGGGCTCGGCTTGGCTTGGCTTGGCTTGGGCTCGGTTCGACCGGGCCTGGCCTTCACGGGCCGGGCGAACGAGGAGGAGACGGTTGTGAGCACCAGCACCAGTAACGGCAGCACGCTCGCCGAGGCACTGGACACCGGGCCCGTCCTGCTGGACGGCGGGCTCTCCAACCAACTGGAGGCACAGGGCTGCGACCTGTCCGACGCGCTCTGGTCGGCCCGGCTGCTGGCCGACGCGCCGGAACAGATCGAGGCCGCTCACCTCGCCTATCTCAGGGCGGGGGCGCAGGTGCTCATCACGGCCAGCTATCAGGCCACCTTCGAAGGGTTCGGGCGGTACGGGATCGACCGGACCGGAGCCGGAGCCCTGCTCGCCCGCAGCGTGGGGCTGGCCCGGGGCGCCGCCGACGCGGCGCGCCGGGCAGACCCCGGGCGCCGGACCTGGGTCGCCGCATCGGTCGGACCGTACGGGGCGATGCTCGCGGACGGCAGCGAGTACCGGGGCGCTACGGGCTGAGCGTCCGGGAGCTGGAGCGCTTCCATCGCCCCCGGGTGGCGGCGCTGGCCGCTGCCGGGCCCGATGCCCTGGCGCTGGAGACAGTGCCGGACCTGGACGAGGCCGAGGCTCTGGTCCGGGTGGCCGAGGAGACCGGACTGCCGTACTGGCTCTCGTACAGTGTGGCCGGCGGCCGGACCCGGGCAAGCCAGCCGCTGGAGGAGGCGTTCGCGGTGGCGGCGGGGCGGGACTCCGTCCTCGCGGTCGGGGTCAACTGCTGCGACCCGGAGGAGGCCCAGGGGGCCGTGGAGCAGGCGGTGGCGGCCACGGGCAGGCCCGCCGTGGTCTACCCGAACAGCGGGGAGGGCTGGGACGCCGGAGCGCGGGGCTGGACCGGGCGCAGCACCTTCGACGCGGGGCGGGTGCGGGCCTGGACCCGGTCCGGGGCCCGGCTCGTCGGAGGCTGCTGCCGGGTGGGGCCGGACCTCATCACGGAACTGGCCGGGCGGCTGGGCCGATAGGGGAAAGAGGGACTGGCCCGAAAGGGGAGGAGGAGAGGAGAGGGGAGGGAGGGGCGAGGCAGAGGCAAGCGAGAGAAAATACCTGGTGGGGGCAGGAGGTGAGGATCATACTCGGACAGGTGTTCCTGACAATCGGTACAACCGGCACCTCTGAACGTCCCGCCACGGACCTGGGCTTCCTGCTGCACAAGCATCCCGACAAGGCGCAGGCGTTCTCCACCTCGCACGGCACCGCGCACGTCTTCTACCCCGAGGCGTCCGCCGAGCGCTGCACGGCCGCACTCCTGCTGGAGGTGGATCCGGTGGCGCTGGTGCGGCGCGGCAAGGGCAAGGGTCGCGGAGGCGCGCCCGACGCGGCGCTCGCGCAGTACGTCAACGACCGCCCCTACGCGGCGTCCTCGCTGTTGTCGGTGGCCCTTGCCGCTGTGTTCAAGTCCGCGCTCGGCGGGGTCTGCCGGGCCATGCCCGAGCGGGCCGGGAGCCCGCTGCCGCTGCGGATCGAGGTGCCCGCCCTGCCCGCCCGGGGCGGTGCCGAGCTGGTGCACAAGCTGTTCGCGCCGCTCGGCTGGACGCGGGTCGAGGCCACCGCCGTACCGCTGGACGAGGAGTTCCCCGCGTGGGGCGACTCGCGCTACGTACGTCTGGTGCTGGAGGGCGAGTTGAGGCTCGCCGACGCGCTGCGGCAGCTCTACATCCTGCTCCCGGTCCTCGACGACGCCAAGCACTACTGGGTCGCGCCCGACGAGGTGGACAAGCTGCTGCGGGCCGGGGAGGGCTGGCTGGCAGACCACCCCGAGCGGCCGCTGATCACCCGGCGCTATCTGTCCCACCGCTGGGGTCTCACCCGCCAGGCCGACCAGGCCCTGGAGCTGGTACGGCTCGCCGAGTCGGACGACCTCGACGTGGAATGCGTCGACAACGCGGTGGACGAGAGCACCGACACCGAGGAGAAGCCGGTCCCGCTCGCCGGACAGCGGCGCACCGCGATCCTCGACGCGCTGCGCTCCGCCGGGGCGAGCCGGGTGCTCGACCTCGGCTGCGGTCAGGGTCAGTTGGTGCAGGCGCTTCTCAAGGACGTGCGCTTCACCGAGATCGTGGGCGTCGACGTCTCGATGCGCGCCCTCACCATCGCCTCGCGGCGGCTGAAGCTGGACCGGATGGGAGAGCGCCAGGCGGACCGGGTCACCCTGCGGCAGGGTTCGCTGACCTACACGGACAAGCGGCTGACGGGGTATGACGCCGCCGTGCTCAGCGAGGTCGTCGAGCACCTGGATCTGCCCCGGCTGCCCGCCCTGGAGTACGCGGTGTTCGGCGCGGCGCGACCGGGGACGGTGCTCGTGACCACACCGAACGTCGAGTGCAACGTGCGCTGGGAGACCCTCCCGGCCGGACACGTCCGGCACCGGGACCACCGTTTCGAGTGGACCCGGGCCGAGTTCCGGGACTGGGCCGGGCAGGTCGCCGAACGGCACGGATACACCGTCCGGTATGTGCCGGTCGGGCCGGACGATCCCGAGGTGGGACCGCCGACGCAGATGGCCGTGTTCACCCGGACCACGGAAGCCACCGGGAGAACCGGGAACACCGAGAAGGCGAAGGAGGCGGAAGCTGCATGAACAACGAGAGCAACAACGACGACGACAACGGCTACAACGACAACGGCTACAACAACGACAACGGCCACAGCGACACCGGCGCAGAATCCGCCACCGCCACCGCCACCGCCACCGCCACCGCCACCGCCACCGCCGCCACGGTCGGTACCGCTGTGCGTACCTTGCCGGTGACCGACCTTTCCCTCGTCGTCCTCATCGGCGCCAGCGGATCGGGCAAGTCCACCTTCGCGCGCAAGCACTTCAAGCCGACCGAGGTCCTCTCCTCGGACTTCTGCCGGGGTCTGGTCGCCGACGACGAGAACGACCAGAGCGTCAGCCGCGATGCCTTCGACGTGCTGCACTACATCGCCGGCAAGCGCCTGGAGGCCGGGCGGCTCACCGTCATCGACGCCACCAGCGTCCAGTCCGAGAGCCGCAAGCAGCTCGTGCAGCTGGCCCGGAAGTACGACGTCCTGCCCATCGCCATCGTCCTCGACCTCCCCGAGGAGGTCTGCGCCGCCCGCAACGCGGCCCGCCCGGACCGCGCTTCCATGCCGCGCCATGTCATCCAGCGGCACCGCCGCGAGCTGCGGCGTTCCCTGCGCGGTCTGGAGCGCGAGGGCTTCCGCAAGGTGCACGTCCTGCGTACCGAGGAGGAGGCGGAGAGCGCCGAAGTGGTCCTGGAGCGCCGCTACAACGACCTGCGCCATCTCACCGGTCCGTTCGACATCATCGGGGACATCCACGGCTGCCGCTCCGAGCTGGACACCCTGCTCGGCAAGCTCGGTTACGTGAACGGCGCTCATCCCGAAGGGCGTACGGCCGTGTTCGTCGGCGACCTCGTAGACCGGGGGCCCGACAGCCCCGGCGTGCTGCGCCGCGTGATGTCCATGGTGTCGGCGGGCAACGCCCTGTGCGTCCCCGGCAACCACGAGAACAAGCTCGGACGCTATCTCGCGGGCCGCAAGGTCCAGCTCACCCACGGGCTGGCCGAGACCGTCGAGCAGCTGGAGCGCGAGGACGCCGAGCACCCCGAGTTCCGTGGGCAGGTGCGGGAGTTCATCGACTCACTGGTCAGCCACTACGTCCTGGACGACGGCAAGCTGGTGGTCTGTCACGCCGGGCTGCCCGAGAAGTACCACGGCCGCACCTCCGGACGGGTCCGCTCGCACGCGCTGTACGGGGACACGACGGGGGAGACCGACGAGTTCGGCCTGCCTGTGCGCTACCCGTGGGCCGAGGAGTACCGGGGCCGTGCCACCGTGGTCTACGGCCACACCCCGGTGCCCAGCACCTCCTGGATCAACAACACCATCTGCCTGGACACCGGGGCCGTCTTCGGCGGGAAGATGACCGCGCTGCGCTGGCCGGAGCGGGAACTCGTCGACGTACCCGCCGAGAAGGTCTGGTACGAGCCCGTCAAGCCGCTGGTCACCGAGGCGCCCGGGGGCCGGGAGGGCCGGCCGCTGGACCTCGCCGACGTCCAGGGCCGCCGGGTCGTGGAGACCCGGCACCTGGGACGCGTCGCCGTGCGCGAGGAGAACGCCGCCGCCGCGCTGGAGGTCATGAGCCGGTTCGCCGTCGATCCGCAGCTCCTCGCCTACCTCCCGCCCACGATGGCTCCCACCGCTACCTCCCGCGAGGACGGCTTCCTGGAGCACCCGGCCGAAGCCTTCGCGCAGTACGCGGCCGACGGCGTCGAGCGGGTCGTGTGCGAGGAGAAGCACATGGGGTCGCGGGCCGTCGCCCTGGTCTGCAAGGACGCGGAGGCCGCGACCGCGCGGTTCGGCACGGCGGGCCCCACCGGCGCGCTGTACACCCGTACCGGCCGGCCGTTCCTGGACGACACGGCCATGACCGAAGCGGTCCTGGCCCGGCTCCGTACCGCCCTCACCACCGCAGGGCTCTGGGAGGAGTGGGGTACCGACTGGGTGCTCCTGGACGCCGAACTGATGCCGTGGTCGCTCAAGGCCGGCGGGCTGCTGCGCTCGCAGTACGCCGCCGTCGGAGCGGCCTCCGGCGCGGTCTTCCCGCCTGCCGTCGCCGCCCTGGAACAGGCGGTCGCCCGGGGCATCGAGGTGGCGGACCTCGCCGGGCTCCAGCGTGCCCGCGCCCAGGACGCGGCCGCGTTCACCGAGGCGTACCGGCGCTACTGCTGGTCCACCGAGGCGCTGGACGGGGTGCGCCTGGCGCCGTTCCAGATCCTCGCCGTCCAGGGCCGCTCCCTGGCCGCCGTCCCGCACGACGAGCAGCTCGCCTGGCTGGACCGGCTCGTGGAGCACGACCCGACCGGGCTGCTCCAGGTCACCCGTCGGCTCGTCGTCGACACCGGGGACGAGGACTCGGTGCGCGCGGGCGTGGACTGGTGGCTGGAGATGACCGGGCGCGGCGGCGAGGGCATGGTCGTCAAGCCGCTCGGCGCCCTCGTCCGGGACGCCAAGGACCGGCTCGTCCAGCCCGGCATCAAGGTGCGCGGCCGGGAGTATCTCCGGATCATCTACGGCCCCGAGTACACCCGCCCGGAGAATCTGCAGCGGCTGCGCTCCCGGTTCCTCGGCCACAAGCGCTCGCTGGCGCTGCGGGAGTACGCGCTCGGCCTGGAGGCCCTGGACCGGCTGGCGGAGGGCGAGCCGCTGTGGCGGATCCACGAGGCGGTGTTCGCCGTCCTGGCCCTGGAGTCGGAGCCGGTGGACCCCCGGCTCTGATCCGGTGGGCTCCCGGGCTCTGGTCCGGTGGGCCCCCGGGCTCTGACCGTCGGGTCACCCGTCGCGGACACGTCTGCGGATCTGCGGAACCGGTGGGCGGTTCGCCGGGTGAACGGCGCTCCGCGCGGTGAGGATGAAGGCATGGGATTCCATGTCGACTCCGAAGCCGGGCGGCTGCGCCGCGTCATACTGCACCGCCCCGATCTGGAGCTGAAGCGGCTCACCCCCAGGAACAAGGACGCGCTCCTGTTCGACGACGTCCTGTGGGTGCGCCGCGCCCGTGAGGAGCACGACGGGTTCGCCGACGTCCTGCGCGACCGGGGAGTCGCCGTGCACCTCTTCGGCGATCTCCTGCGGGAGTCCCTCGACATCCCGGTGGGCCGGCGGCTCGTGCTGGACCGGGTCTTCGACGAGAAGGAGTACGGCCCGCTCGCCACCGAGCATCTGCGCGCCGCCTTCGAGGAGTTGTCCTCGGAGGAGCTGGCGGAGGCGCTGGTCGGCGGTATGACCAAGCGCGAGTTCCTGGAGCGGCACAGCGAACCGACCTCCGTCCGCTTCCATGTGATGGACCTGGACGACTTCCTGCTCGGCCCGCTGCCCAACCACCTCTTCACCCGGGACACCTCGGCCTGGATCTACGACGGAGTCTCCATCAACGCGATGCGCTGGCCCGCCCGGCAGCGCGAGACCGTCCACTTCGAGGCCATCTACCGGCACCATCCCCTCTTCACCGGCCCGGAGGCGGGCGTCTTCCACCACTGGTCGGAGGGGCAGGACGACTACCCCTCCACCATCGAGGGCGGTGACGTCCTGGTCATCGGTAAGGGCGCGGTCCTGATCGGGATGAGCGAGCGCACCACACCGCAGGCGGTGGAGATGCTGGCCCGGGGCCTCTTCGACGCCGGCTCGGCGCACACGATCGTGGCGCTCGACATGCCCAAGCACCGCGCGTTCATGCACCTGGACACGGTGATGACGATGATCGACGGCGACACCTTCACCCAGTACGCCGGTCTCGGCATGCTCCGCTCGTACACCATCGAGCCCGGCAGCGGCCCCCGCGAGCTGAAGGTCACCGACCATCCGCCCGAGCATATGCACCGCGCCATCGCCGCCGCCCTCGGCCTCGACTCCATCCGGGTGCTCACCGCCACCCAGGACGTGCACGCGGCCGAGCGCGAGCAGTGGGACGACGGCTGCAACGTGCTCGCGGTCGAGCCCGGCGTCGTCGTCGCGTACGAGCGCAACGCCACGACCAACACCTATCTGCGCAAGCAGGGCATCGAGGTCATCGAGATCCGGGGCAGCGAGCTGGGCCGGGGACGTGGCGGGCCGCGCTGTATGAGCTGCCCCGTGGACCGGGACCCCGTGGCGTGAGGGAGCGGGCCCTGTCACATCGGATAACGGGACCCGTCCCATGAGAGACGGCGGACCGCGAAATGAACCCATGGCCCCGCATAGAGATGCAATGGATCGTATAGACTTCCACACCTACCGCGCGCAGTGCGCCGATCCCCGTCCGATCCAGGAGCAGTCATCATGGCCACAGACCTCACCGGCCGCCACTTCCTCAAGGAGCTGGACTTCACCTCCGAGGAGTTTCTCGGCCTGGTCTCCCTGGCCGCCGAGCTCAAAGCGGCCAAGAAGGCCGGGGCCGAGGTCCAGCGGCTGCGCGGGAAGAACATCGCGCTGATCTTCGAGAAGACCTCGACCCGTACGCGCTGCGCGTTCGAGGTCGCCGCCGCCGACCAGGGCGCCGCCACCACCTACCTCGACCCCTCGGGCTCCCAGATGGGCCACAAGGAGTCCGTGAAGGACACCGCCCGGGTGCTCGGCCGGATGTTCGACGGGATCGAGTACCGGGGCGACAGCCAGCAGGCCGTCGAGGAGCTGGCCGCGTACGGCGGGGTGCCGGTGTTCAACGGGCTCACCGACGACTGGCACCCCACCCAGATGCTCGCCGACGTGCTCACCATGACCGAGCACCGCGAGGGGCCCGTCACGGAGAGCGCCTTCGCCTACCTCGGCGACGCCCGCTTCAACATGGGCAACTCCTACCTGATCACCGGCGCCCTGCTCGGCCTGGACGTCAGGATCGTCGCCCCCGAGGCGTACTGGCCGGACGCGGCCGTCGTGGCACGGGCCCGGGAGCTCGCCGAGGTCAGCGGCGCGACGGTCACGCTCACCGACGACGTCGCCCGGGGCGTCCGGGGCGCCGACTTCGTCGCCACCGATGTCTGGGTCTCGATGGGGGAGCCCAAGGAGGTGTGGGCCGAGCGCATCGCCACGCTCGCGCCGTACGCCGTGACGGCGGACGTCCTGCGGGCCACCGGCAATCCGGACGTGAAGTTCCTGCACTGCCTGCCCGCCTTCCACGACCTCGGCACCCAGGTGGGGCGGGACATCCACGCAACGTACGGGCTGGCCGAGCTGGAGGTCAGCGACGAGGTCTTCGAGTCCGCGCACTCGGTCGTCTTCGACCAGGCGGAGAACCGGATGCACACGATCAAGGCGGTGCTGGTGGCGACGCTGGCCGGGAAGTAGCCCCCGCCGGTACGCATACGGGCAGGGGTTCGCATGCTCATACACCCGATTGGGTGAACATGCGTCATGGTGGCTACGATGTCGCAGCTTGGTGGGGTTCGGGCTCGCGATGCCCGGACCCCCGCCCATGCCGCCCGGGGCCCCCACGGCCGCCGTGCGCGCAGGGAAGCGTCCCCCCACTGCGCCACCAGAGATGAGAACGTCCCGCATGAGCCCCGGTCTGCCGCGTTCCGGCACCCCGAAGCGCCCCGGCCCCTCGAAGCCGGGCCTGCGCCGCAAGAGCCCCGAACAGCTCATCGCCGAGTCCGGCGGCGACCTGGAGGGTCACGGCCTCAGGCGCACGATGGGCCTCTTCCAGCTCGTCTGCTTCGGGGTCGGCGCGATCGTCGGCACCGGCATCTTCGTCGGGCTCTCCGACAGCGTCGCCGAGGCCGGTCCCGCCGTCGTGATCTCGTTCGTCCTCGCGGCGATCACCTGCATCTTCACCGCCCTCTCCTTCGCGGAGCTGGGCAGCGCCATCCCGGTCTCCGGAAGCTCGTACTCCTTCGCGTACGCGGCCCTCGGCGAGCGCACCGCCTTCCTCGTCGGCTGGTGCCTGCTGCTGGAGTACGGCGTGTCGGTCTCCGCCGTCGCGGTGGGCTGGAGCCAGTACGTCAACGAGCTGCTGAACAGCGTGATCGGCTGGGAGCTCCCCGAGGCCCTGTCCTCCGGGCCCGGCGACGGCGGCGTGATCAACCTGCCCGCGGTCGTCGTGATCGCCATGGCCGCCGCGCTGCTGGTGCGCGGCGTCCGGGAGAGCGCCACCGCCACCGCCGCCATGGCCATTCTCAAGATCGGCATCCTGATCGCGTTCTGCGCCGTGGCGTTCAGCGCGTTCCAGGACGACAACCTCATGCCGTTCGCGACCCACGGGCTCGGCGGGATCACCGCGGGCGCCTCGCTGGCGTTCTTCTCGTACATCGGCTTCGACGCCATCACCACCGCCGGCGAAGAGGTCAAGAACCCGCGGCGGAACATTCCGATCGCCATCCTGATCTGCATCGGCGTCGTCACCCTGCTCTACTGCGCGGTGGCGCTCTCGGCCATCGGCGCGATCGGCTCGGACGACGTCGCGAACAAGAGCGCGGCCCTCTCGATCGCCGTCAACCAGGTCACCGGCTCCACCGTCGGCGGCGGCATCATCGCCTTCGGCGCGGTGGTCGCCATCGCCTCGGTGGTGCTCGCCGTGATGTACGGGCAGACCCGCATCCTGATGTCGATGTCCCGCGACGGGCTCATCCCGCGCGTCTTCGAGCGGGTCTCGCCCAAGACCCACACCCCGGTCGCCAACACCTGGATCGTGGCCTGCGTCTTCGCGGTCCCGGCCGCCTTCGTCCCGCTCGACGTCGTCGTGAACCTGACGACCATCGGCACGCTCGCCACGATGGTCGCCGTCAACGTCGCGGTGATGGTGCTCCGTCGCCGCAACCCCGAGCTGAAGCGGACCTTCCGGGTGCCGCTCTACCCGGTCAGCCCGCTGCTGGGCGTCGTGTTCTGCCTGTATCTGATGTACGGGACCGGCTGGACGACCTGGGTCCAGTTCGCGGTCTTCCTGGCCGCCGGATCGCTGCTGTACACCGTGTACGGCCGCAAGCGCTCCCGGCTGGTCAGCTCCCCGGCGAAGGACCCGGCTGCGCAGGTATCGCCGGAAGCGTGAACCACACGGCCTTGCCGTGCTCCGTGGTGCGGTGACCGCACGCGGAGCTGAGGGTCCGGATCAGGAGCAGACCGCGGCCGTGCTCCTGCCAGGGATCGACCTCACAGCCCGGCTGCGGCCGGGACAGGTCGCCCGGCGGGGCCGGGTCGCGGTCGTGCACCTCGACCTGGCAGCCGGTGGGCAGCAGTTCCACGATCAGCTCGATGGGCTCGCCGCCCATCGTGTGCTCGACCGCGTTGGCCACCAGCTCGGCGGTCAGCAGCTCGGCGGTGTCGCTGTCGGCCGGGGCGTCGATGTCCGACAGTGCCGTACGGATGAGAGCGCGGGCGATCGGCACGGCCGCGGTGGAGTGCGGCAGGGCGATGCGCCAGGAAGCGGGGACGGGGACGTCGGGCGGCACGGCAGGGTTCCGTTCGGGAGCGGGTCTTCCTCGAAGCGGGAGGTCTCGACTTCTGGGGTTCACGTCGTACTCGTGTCGAGGCTTCCTGGTTTCCACCTTACGAACCGCTCCGGTCCAGCCATAGAGGCGGTCGGCCGGAGCAAAGGGGACTTTCGCCACAACAGTCTCACGGATGCTGTATTGCGACCTCGTGACGGCAGTCACGTAAGGGTGATAACTTCGGAGGCGGAACGCGACCCGCGCACGGCCGGCAGCAGCCCGATCGCTGAAGGGGACCCCTCCATGAGCCCGTTTCCCAGCTCGGCCCCGACCACCGAGGAATGGCGTCATCTGCGGCTGACCCGCCATGACGGTGTGGCCACCGTCACATTCGCCCGCCCCGAGAAACTCAACGCGCTCACCTTCGGCGCCTACGCGGATCTGCGCGACCTCCTCGCCGAGCTCTCCCGGGAACGTTCCGTCCGCGCCCTCGTCCTCGCCGGAGAGGGGCGCGGCTTCTGCTCCGGCGGCGACGTCGACGAGATCATCGGCGCCACCCTGGCCATGGACACCGCGCAGCTCCTCGACTTCAACCGGATGACCGGACAGGTCGTCCGGGCCCTGCGCGAGTGCCCCTTCCCCGTCGTCGCCGCCATCCACGGCGTCGCCGCCGGAGCCGGAGCCGTGCTGGCCCTGGCGGCGGACTTCCGGATCGCCGACCCGTCGGCCCGCTTCGCCTTCCTCTTCACCCGGGTCGGCCTCTCCGGCGGCGACATGGGCGCGGCCTATCTGCTGCCCCGGGTCGTCGGCCTCGGCCACGCCACCCGGCTCCTGATGCTCGGGGACGCCGTCCGCGCCCCGGAGGCGGAGCGGATCGGCCTGATCAGCGAGCTGGCCGAGGAGGGGAGGGCGGACGAGCGCGCCGTCGAGCTGGCCCGCCGCCTCGCCGACGGCCCCGCCCTCGCCCTCGCCCAGACCAAGGCCCTGCTCACCGCGGAACTGGACATGCCGCTGGCCGCCTCCGTCGAGCTGGACGCCAACACCCAGGCCCTCCTGATGCACGGCGAGGACTACGCCGAATTCCACGCCGCCTTCACCGAGAAGCGGCCGCCGAAGTGGCAGGGGAGGTAGCCGTGCCGGTCCCCGAAGCCGTCCGGCGTCCGGATGCGGCGGCCGCCCCCCGCCGGGGCCCCTCGGCCGTGCGGCGGATCGCGGTCATCGGCGGCGGCCCCGGCGGGCTCTACGCCGCGGCCCTCCTCAAACGTCTCGACCCGGACCGCGAGGTCACCGTCTTCGAGCGCAACGCCCCCGACGACACCTTCGGCTTCGGCGTCGTCCTCTCCGACGAGACCCTCGGCGGCATCGAGCACGCCGACCCCGAGGTGTACCGGGCGCTGAGCGGAGAATTCGTTCGCTGGGACACGATCGACATCGTCCACCGAGGGCGGACCCACACCTCCGGCGGCCACGGCTTCGCCGCCCTCGGCCGCCGCAGGCTCCTGGAGATCCTGCACGAGCGCTGCGCCGGCCTCGGCGTCGACCTGCGCTTCCGCACCGTGGCCCCGCCCGCCGCCGAACTCGCCGCCCAGCACGACCTGGTCATCGCCGCCGACGGGGTGCACAGCGCCACCCGCGCCGCGCACCCCGAAGCCTTCGGTCCGTCCCTCACCGAACACCGCAACCGCTACATCTGGCTCGCCGCCGACTTCGCGCTCGACGCCTTCCGCTTCGAGATCGCCGAAACCCCGTACGGCGTCATGCAGTTGCACGGCTACCCGTACGCGGCGGACGCCTCCACCGTCATCGTCGAGATGCGCGAGGAGGTCTGGCGCGCCGCCGGGCTCGACACCTGTGACGCGGCCGAATCCACCACCCGCTGCGCCAAGTTCTTCACCGAAGCCCTGGACGGCCGCCCCCTGCGCGGCAACAGGTCCTCCTGGCTCGCCTTCCGTACGGTCACCAACTCCCGCTGGTCCCACGAGAACACGGTGCTCATCGGGGACGCCGCCCACACCGCCCACTTCTCCATCGGATCTGGCACCAAGCTCGCCGTCGAGGACGCCCTGGCGCTGGCCGCCTGCGTCGAGGAGCAGCCGGACCTGCCCGCCGCGCTGACCGCGTACGAGGCCGAGCGCCGCCCGGTCGTCGCCTCCACCCAGCGCGCGGCAGCCGCCAGCCTGCGCTGGTTCGAGGAGCTGGCCACCTACGTGGACCAGCCGCCCCGGCGCTTTGCGTTCAACCTGCTCACCCGCAGCCGCCGGGTCACCCACGACAACCTCCGGCTGCGCGACGCCTCGTTCACCGCCGCCGTCGAGGAGGAGTTCGGCTGCCCGCCGGGAACCCCGCCGATGTTCACCCCGCTGCGACTGCGCGGCCTCGAACTGCGCAATCGCGTCGTCGTCTCACCCATGGACATGTACTCCGCCACCGACGGGCTCCCCGCCGACTTCCACCTCGTCCACCTCGGGGCCCGTGCGCTCGGCGGCGCCGGGCTCATCATGACCGAGATGGTCTGCGTCAGCCCCGAGGGCCGTATCACCCCCGGCTGCACCGGCCTGTGGAACGGCGAACAGGCCGCCGCCTGGCGGCGGATCACCGACTTCGTCCACACCTGCGCCCCCGGCGCCGCCATCGGCGTGCAGCTCGGCCACTCCGGCCGCAAGGGCTCCACGAAACTGATGTGGGAGGGCATCGACCAGCCCCTGGAGCGCGGCAACTGGCCACTGACGGCCGCCTCCCCGCTCCCGTACGTTCCCGGCGTCAACCAGGTCCCGGCAGAACTGGACCGGGCCGGACTGGACGCCGTACGCGAGCAGTTCGTGGAGGCGGCCCGGCGCGCCGCCGGCAGTGGTTTCGACCTCCTCGAACTCCACTGCGCCCACGGATACCTGTTCTCCGGCTTCCTCTCCCCGCTCACCAACCGCCGCACCGACGCCTACGGCGGATCACTGGCCGGGCGACTCCGCTTCCCCCTCGAAGTCCTCGACGCCGTACGCGAAGTCTGGCCGCAGGAACGGCCGATGACCGTGCGGATCTCCGCCACCGACTGGGCCGAGGGCGGCACCGACGCCGAGGACGCCGTCACGATCGCCCGCGCCTTCGCCGGACACGGGGCCGACGCCATCGACGTCTCCACCGGCCAGGTCGTGCCCGAGGAGCGCCCCGAATACGGCCGCTCCTACCAGACCCCGTACGCCGACCGGATCCGCAACTCCGTGGACGTCCCCGTGATCGCGGTCGGCGCGATCTCCTCCTGGGACGACGTCAACTCCCTGCTCCTGGCGGGCCGCGCCGACCTCTGCGCCCTGGCCCGCCCCCATCTGTACGACCCGCACTGGACCCTGCACGCGGCGGCCGAACAGGGCTACACCGGACCCGGCGCGCCCTGGCCGCTCCCGTACGGCGCGGGCAGCCGCCCCCCGCCCACGGGCCGCACGGACGCCCCGAAACCCCGGCTCACTCTGGGGTGAGGCAGCCGTGGCAGCGGCACGCCGCCCCGGCGCTCCGCGCGGTACCGCGCCGCCGGGCCCCGCCCGATGCCGGCCGGCTGCTCGTGCCCCGCGCCCGGGTGGGCGCCGGTGACGTGTACCTTCGCCCCGCCCCGGTACGCGGTGGTCCCCGGCCGCAGCTCCTGCCCGCCGTCCCCGTACCGCCGCCATCGCACGGCGTTCGCGGCGACGAGCCGGAGGGCAGCGGGGCGGCGTGAGCCCCGCCGTCCCGCTCACGCGCGCCTCCTCAGCACCAGCCGGTCCGCCACCGGCTCGTAACCGATGCGCCGGTACACGCCGTTGCTCATCGGGTTGGCGAGGTCGGCGAACAGCAGGACCTCCGCCGCCCCCGCCTCCAGAGCGGCGCGGGAGGCCTCGGCCGTCACGGCGGCCGCGTACCTCCGGCCGCGAAGCTCCGGCGGGGTGTACACCAGCGTCACCCGCACCGTGCCCGCCGACATCCGGGAGCGTCCCGCCAGGGCCACCGGCGCCCCGCCGCTCTCCCAGAGGGTGAGCGACCCACGCTCCGTGCCCTCGTCCACCAGCCAGAGGGCGGACGACCTGGCCTGCCCGGTCGCATCCGCGAACCCCTGCACCCACTCCACCAGCAGGGCCCGGTCCCCGCGCGTCGCCCTCCTGGCCCGGCCCTCCGGCGCGGGGGAGGGCGGCCGCAGCGAGCCCAGCCGGTACAACCGCTGCTCCTGCTCGGTGCGGTAGCCCGGCAGCCGGGCGGCCAGCAGCGCGGCGGTGTCCCGGTCCGCGTTGACGGCGTCCAGCTCCGGGCCCGCGCCAAGGGCGTCGGCCAGCGGCCCCACCGCCTCCGGCGGCACGGCGCTCAGCAGCGCCGGACGGGGCGGTGTGCGCACCAGGATTCCCGCCACCGCTCCGTGTGCCCCGCGCCACCAGCCGAGCACCGGATCACCCCCGCCGTAGTGACGCGGGCCCGCACGCCTCAGCCGCTCGGTGACCGTCAGCGCCACCGTGTGCTCGACGGGCCGCGCGGCGAGCGACGCACCGGCCGCGGCCAGGAACGTGCCGGTGTCGTTCGTGAAGGTCCAGGTCATGCCTCATCGTGCCCGCGGGCCGGGGCCCGGAGCACCCGGATTTCACCCCCGGCGGGGGTCACGGCCGTACGAACCGCTCCCCGGCGTCCCGCAGCCGCTCGTGCAGCCGGTCGAACACCTCCGCCGACCGGCCGCCCGGCCAGTCCCCGGGCAGCAGTTCCGGCGGCAGGCCCGGGTCCGCGTACGGGAGCTGCCGCCACGAGTCCAGCGCCAGCAGATAGTCCCGGTAGGCGGTCTGCGGGCGGAGTTCGCCCTCGGTGTCCCCGGATGCCTCCCAGTCCCGCAGCACCGGCTCGTGCAGCTCCAGGAAGTCGTGGTGCAGGCGCGCCACCGCCGCCAGGTCCCACCACCGGGCCACCGCCTCGCGGGTGGCGGCGAAGCCGAGATGCTCGCCACGGAACAGGTCGACGTACGGGGTGAGTTCGAGCCGCTCCAGGGTGTGCCGGGTCTCCTCGTACAGCCCGGCCGGGGCGATCCACACCCCGGGTGCGGCCGTGCCGAAACCGAGGCGGGCCAGCCGGGAGCGCAGCAGGTGGCGCTTGCTGCGCTCCGCCTCGGGCACCGAGAACACCGCGAGCACCCAGCCGTCGGCGAGCCGCGGTGCGGGGTGCCGGTAGATCCGCCGGTCCCCGTCGTCCAGCAGCTGCCGGGCGTCCGGCGACAGCGCGTAGCCCGCCGAGCCGTCCGCCGCACGGGCCGCCACCAGCAGTCCGCGCCGCTTCAGCCGCGAGACGCAGGAACGCGACGACGGGGCGTCGACGCCCACGGCGTGCAGCAGGCGGATCAGCTCCGACACCGCGAACGGGGCGCCGTCCGGCGGACGCCCGTAGGCGCCGTAGAGCGTGATGATCAGGGAGCGGGGGGTGTGCAACTCGGCCACGTGATCACTCTAGGGCCTGTCGTTTGGATCAGGCCGGGTCAGGGAGCGGGGTCCGGTGCGTGCAGCTGCAAGGCGGAGGATTGAGGCAACGCGGAGCGTTGGTGATTGACGACAACGCCGCAGATGCGCGTGCTGGGCCCCGCGAGCCCGGCATGATCCAAACGACAGGCCCTAGGGCGTGTATCGGAAGTGGATCTTGAGGTGGGATGATCTTGTGTTGTGGCACGTGGAGATCT
Source organism: Streptomyces sp. NPDC048142 (assembly GCF_043202835.1). Taxonomy (NCBI): domain Bacteria; kingdom Bacillati; phylum Actinomycetota; class Actinomycetes; order Kitasatosporales; family Streptomycetaceae; genus Streptomyces; species Streptomyces sp. NPDC048142. The sequence goes on along the minus strand of NZ_JBIDBC010000051.1, from coordinate 29 downwards.
GACGGATACGCAGTGGGCTCGCCTGAAGC
>NZ_JBIDBC010000050.1:0-34780 GCF_043202835.1 Streptomyces sp. NPDC048142 | reverse complement strand
ACTGCCCTCGCCCCGGGCGAACCGCTCGGCCGCCTGGAGCCGTAACTCTTCGCGGAACTGCTGCCGTTCGGCGGTCAGCCCGCCCCCTTGTGGATGCCGCATGACTCCGGTGATACCGCAGCCACCGGCCAGCCGTCACCCCCTACGACACTACGAGTTCAGCCTCAGTAAGTCCCAGCCCTATGTTGAAGACGGCCCCGCGGAAGTCACCCCCGGGCGCGTTTACGCCCGTCGAGCCGATCACGCTGTTCGTTGTCGTGTTCCGAGCAGGCTCGGGCTCGTTCGTAGTCACTGCCTGTGCTCAGGCCGACCGAAAGACATGCTGATCGAACCATTGAACGTTCCATCGGGTGCATTCAAACCATGAGAGTCGCGCACGATGTTGATGGTGCTGCTCGCTGACCGAGCCAGGTGCAGATGCAAGTCCTCCAACTCGCGCCGGAACTCCGGGTCGGCTGCGGACTCGCGACGCAGCGCCTCGCTCAGTACGGCGACGGCATCTGAGTCGTTGGCATCTTGCCTTTCGAGTGCGGCAATGGTTCGCGCGTCGCTGGAAAAGCGGCTTCGAAGGCGTCGCCAGAGGTCCGTCACAACAGCCTCACTCAGACTTCCACTGGCGCCGCCCAGCGCCGCCAGTGCCAACTCGGGAAATGCTAAGTCCATCTGTACTCCCAGGAGTTGCTCACATCTGTGCCTGCTCGTCACTCTAGTGGTGCAGAGCTGGCATGGTGCGTGGTGCCCGGAAGTGCCCAGCGAGCACATGGAAGGGGTCAGGTGCCGTCGTACACCCATGCACGGCCGCTCTGGCGGTACTCCTCCACGGGGATCGGATCGACCCCGGTTCGCATCCGGGAGGTATAGAGGAGCCCATCGAGGTGATCCATCTCGTGGTGGATGAGGCGGGCGAGGCCGCGTTCGTACACGGTGGTCACGGTCTCGCCGGTCAGGGCCGTGGCCTCCACCGTGATCTTCAGGGGGCGGGGTACGAGGCCGCGGACGTCGAAGAAGCTCAGGCAGCCCTCGTACTGCTCGTCCATCTCCTCGGAGCGGGTGGTGATCCGGGGGTTGAGGAGGATGATGGCGGGGGCGTCGCCCGGCGGCTGCACGACGGCGGCGGCTCGTGCGATGCCGATCTGCGGGGCCGCGATGCCCATGCCCTTGGCGAAGGGGTGGACCTGGCCGATCCGTTCCATGGCGGCGAACAGTTCGTCCGTGATGCGTTCGGCCTCGTCGCGCTCGGCGGGCAGGTCGAAGGCGCGGGCCGGTTCGGCGAGGATACCGGCGCCGTGTTGGACGACTCCGAGGTCTCGCATCTGCTGGCTGGGCCGCACGTCAATCACCTGAACTCCCCTTGATCTGTGTCGCGTTCGGTCCGTGCCCGAAACCGCCACTCCAGACGGTACCGAGCGTGCAGGGCGGGTGTGGTCGTGATCCACGTGAATTGCCGTAGTTCACCGTGGTCGCTGCGGACGGGAGGGGTTCGCAGCGGGGAGGCTTCGGCGGTCATGGAGGTCTCGGTGCCCCACACGACGGGGTCAAGTGCCGCGGGGAAGGCGAGCTGGACTTCCAGTTGCTCGGTGGGCAGGCGTACGGCGCGCTGGAACCAGTTGCCCCACTTCTCGTCGCCGACGGTGTAGGCGTACTCGATCCACACGGACTCGCCGGGATAGAGCGGGAAGCGGCCGTATTCGTTGTCGAACAGCAGCCACACCTCCTTGAAGGCGTCGCGGTCGTGCTTGGCCTGCCACCGCATCGCCTCGCCCCGGCAGGTGGCAGTGAGGTCGAGTTCGTCCCAGGTCAACGGATGGGCTCGGTAGTGTGCGTTGGACTGCTCAGGGTCGCCGGGGTAGCGGTCCACGGAGATACGGATCAGGTAGCGGGTCACCGGCTCGTCGCCAGTGTTCCGCAGCCGTCGGCGCATGGTCAGCCGGTACGAGCTGCCGTCGTACTGGAGCCGCGCCGCGTCGTGTTCCACGACGAGGGCCGATCCGGTCGCATACGGCTGTTCGGGCCTGCGCTGGGCGGGCGGCGCCGCCGCTGGCCGCCGGGTACGGGCCTTTGCCTGCTCGTAGTCGCACCAGCGTCTCCAGATCGCCTTCCCGGCGTTCAGTGACTCGTCGGCGAGACGTGAGAACTCCTCGCTGGGCTTGTGGCGGCCCGACTCCACGTGGCTGACGTAGGACGGGTCGAAGCCCATGGCCAGCGCCAACGCCCTCTTGGACATGCCGCGTACTTCCCGCCAGCGCGCCACCTCGGCCGCGTAGTTCTCGGCCGCCTGCTCGGCGGTGATCTCCTCGCCTTGCGCTTCCATCGAAGCCCCGCGTCATCGTTGGTGAGCATGAATGAACCGTGAGTGATCCAAGTTCATCATCCCGTCACGGTCTGCGTCGCCGCTTTCCTTCCCTTACTGGCCCGGATCGACCCTCCGGGCGGATGAGGGAGGCGAAGCAACATGCGCGTGCTGTACCTGCTGAACATCTCCAACCCCGAACGGCTTTCGGCCGACTCGGGGTGGATTTTCGCGGACCTGCTTGCCCCGGCTCTGGCGGATGCCGGAGCGGAGGTGACGGTCGCGGCCCCGGCTCCGGCCGGGGATGCACGCTGCGGATTCCACCAGACGAAGGTGCCGGGGACGAAGTACCGGGCCCGCTTCTCCGCGGACATCGACGAGCTGGTGGCACTGATCCGGGCGGAGAGGCCCGACGTGGTCGTGGCCAACCAGATCGAGGAGGCCCCGGCGATCCGCACGGCCCTACTGGAGGCCGGATCCAACGCCCTACTGGCCGGCTACTGCCACTACCTGCCGTTCTCCTTCACGGGCGGCGGCCAGCTCCAGCTCGACCCGTCCCTGAACGACGCGGGGCTCGGGCGGCCGGTGCTGCTGGCGTTCGCCGCCGGACTGGCCGCCTGTGACCGGGTGCTGGTCCACTCCTCCACGGCCGCGTCCTGGGTGTCGGCGGCAGCCGCCCGGATGACCGTGGACCTCGGCGAGAAGCTGCGAGTGGTGCCCGCCCCGCGTGACGAGCGTCTGGTACGCGACCCTGCCACCCCGCAGCCCGCCTCCGGCGCCGGGGCGATCGGCGTCTACAACCACCGGCTGTACGCGCACTACGGCACCGGGCAGTTCGTGGACCTGGCCCGCGACCTGGTCGCGTCCGGCACCGTCAGGCTGCGGGTCATGGACCTGTTCGGCCAGCGCCGGGCGGAGCGCAAGGGCCTGGACGACAGCCCCGAGAAGATGCGTGACCAGCTCGCCGCCCTGCCGCACGTGCAGGTCGTCTCCGACCGGGGCGACCGCGTCCGCTACAAGGATCTGCTGGCCGGCGCGCGCTTCGGCATCGCCCCGTTCCGGCCCGGCTGCCCCTGGTCGATGAGCGTGATCGACTGCCAGGGCATGGGCCTTCCGGTCATCTCGCCCCGCCTTGGCTGGCTCGCCGAGCACATCGACCCCGAGCTGTGCTTCACCACCCCGGCCGAGGCCGTCGCCTTGGCCGAACGGCTCGCCACGGACGCCGAATTCCATGCCCTGCACGCCAAGCGGGCCCACGCCTCCACCGCCGACTTCACTCCCGCTCTGATCGCGGCCCGCTACCTGGAGGCCGTCTCGTGAACAGCTTCGACGCGGTTCTCCTCTCGTACGACGAGCCGATGGCCACCTCTCTGCACTCCCGGCTCCAGCGCACGCTCGGCGGCACGGTCAAGCGCCTGCACGGCGTACACGGGATGCGCCGGGCCTACCGTCTGTGTGCCGAGGTAGTCGACCACGAGCAGTTCTTCCTCGCCGACGGGGACTTCGCCATCGACGCCGGCTTCGACCCCGCCACGGTGGAGCCGCTGGACGGGGGCGTATCGATGCGGGTGTGGCGGGCGGTCAATCCGGTCAACGGTCTGACCTACGGCTATGGCGGGCTGAAACTGGTCCGCCGCAGTGCCTTGCGCGAGATGGGCGAGGCCGTGGACGTGCTCGCTGCCCTGCCCGGACGGATCGAGTTCGCCCAGCAGACCGCGGGGATCACGAGGTTCAACCAGAGCCCCTTCCACGCGTGGAAGGCCGGCTTCCGCGAGTGCGCGATGCTCGCCCGCGGCAGCGAGTACGGCATGGCCGATGACGACTCCCGCCAGCGGGTGGAGGCGTGGACCAAGAGCCGCAACGGCGAGTTCGCCCCGTACGCCGCCGCCGGGGCCCGGGAAGGGGTCGCCTTCGCCAAGGAGTTCGCCCGCGCCCCCGGACAGTTCGACCACCTCAACGACCCCACGTGGCTGCGGGCGAGGTTCACCGCCGCCCATGGGGACCAGGCGGTGGCCGGGTGACTGGCCCCCTGGTGCTGATCGAGCCGTACGCCGACCGCCTGGGCGGGCACCACCAGCGCACGCTGGAGGCCCTCGCCCAGGCCCGGCCCTGCAGCCTGGTGATCGCCCCGCACGGGATCGCCCGTGAGGCGATGGCGGGCCTGCGCGAGGCCGGGGCCCGGCTGGTGACCGCACCGGCCGGGCACCCGGCGGCCGTACTGCTGGCCGCCTCCCGCCTTGTGGCCGGGCTCTCCAGGGCTGGGCTGCGGGTCTTCCGCTCGCGCCGATGGCCGCGCTTCCTGCGGCGGTTGCCGCACCAGATCACCCTCATCGCCCGGTGCCTTGCGGAGGCGTCGGCCCTGCGGACCGCCCGCAGGCTGGCACCCTGCGCCGAGGTGGTGGTGATCCTGAGCGCGAGCGAGGCCCTGCATGGTGCCGCCGCTCTCCTCGGCGGGCTGCCGCACCTGCGGTTCGTCCACGAACAAGTCACTACCGAGGACGCCGCCGTGCGGTTCCTCGGCCGGCTCGCCCGCCGGGGCGAGAGGCAGGTTCTGGCGGTGTGCCCGACCCAGGCCGTAGGCGATCAGTTCACGGCAGCCTTCCCGGACCTGTCCGCAGTGGTGCGGGCCTTCGCGGTCGACGACGGCCGCCGCCTCACCTACGCCGAACGAAACGGCGGCCGTACCGCCTTCGACATCCCCGCCGGCGAAGCCGCGGTGTGCCTCGTCGGCGGCTGGTGGCCCTACAAGGACATCGGAGTCATCGACGCCGCCCTGCCCCTGCTGAAGGATCCGCTGCACCTGGTGGTCACCGGCATCCCACTCGACGAAGCCATGCTCGCCCGATGGCGCGACCTGCCGAACGTTCGCCTCCACATGATGCCCGGACCGGTCAGCGAAGCGGTGCTGCGGCTGGTCTACGCCGCCGACGCCGCCCTGGTCACCCGTCGCCCCGGCGTCGGCAAGGAGTCCGGGCTCGTGATGGACGCCGCCCGCCTCGGCGTCCCCCTGGTCGTCTCCGACCACGACCCCGGTCTCACCGCCCGCCTGAGCGGCCGGCCCTGGGCCCTGACCTTCACCGCCGGCGCCCCGGACGCCCTCGCCGAGGCCCTGCACAGCGTCATCCGTCAGCCACCCGAGCGGCCCGGCCCCGAGGCGCCCCACCTGCTGGGGATGCATTCGGCCGCCGGGCAGGCCGACTTCCTCACCCGTACCTTCACCTCACTGCGTACGAAGGAGTCCCGATGCTGAGCACCCCTCCCGCGCTGATCGCCATCGTCGGCCCCGTCGAACCCCCGCTGCTGGCCGCCTGGGTCCGCCACTATCGGTGGCTGGGCGTCGAGCGGCTCCTGATCGCCTTCCACTTCCCCGAGCACGTGCCCGACCAGCAGCGGCACGAACTCCAGGTCGCCAGCCGCCAGCTGGGCCTCATCCCCACCAGCACGAGCACCGGTCCGTGGCACGAGCACACCAACACCCAGCTCAGGGACGCCCTGCGGCACCGGGCCGGCTCGGGCTGGCACCTGCTCGCCGATGCCGACGAGTTCCAGCAGTACCCCGCCCCGCTGAGTGAGGTGATCGCCCAGGCAGAGAAGTCCGGACACCGCGTGGTGGGCGGCCTGATGCTCGACCGGATCGCCGCGAGTGGGCGCCTGACCGGCTGGAGGCCCGAAGGCGGACTGGATCTCGCCTATCCCCTCGGTGGGCACCTCACCCACCGGCTCCTGCACGGAGACCCCCGCAAGATCGTTCTCGCCCGCCACGATGTCACCGTGGCGGGCGGCAACCACAGGGCCCCCGGACAGGGTCCGGATGCCGACCGTATCTGCGCGGTTCACCACTTCAAGTGGCGCTCGGGCGTCCTGGACGACCTCGGCCGCCGGGTCCAGCACTTCTCGACCGGCACATGGCAGGAACAGACCCCGGCTGTGCGCGACGAGGCCAGCCGCCTCCTGTCGCACGTCAGCCAGCACGGCGGCGTGATCAACACCAGCGATCCGCGGTTCGCCTTCCGTCGGGTGAGCCTGGACCGCATGCCGTTCAGCTGGCCCAGCGAGGCCCGCAGCATCGTCACTGCTTGGCGACCGCACGCGCACACCTGCCAGGATCAGAGACAATGACCGCGCCCACGGACAACTCGTCGAGGAAGGGATGACCACGTGCCCCTCGCCGTTCTCCTGGCCGGCATCACCGGCTCGGGGAAGACCATTGTCGCCCGAGCCCTGGCCGACCACGGCTACACGCGGCTGTCCGTGGACGAGGAGGTGCACCGCCTCCACGGCCGATACGGCGTGGACTACCCCGAGCACACCTACTTCGAGCGCGAACGACCAGTGGTCGAGGCGATCCGGCAGCGGTTCGTCAAGGAACTGGAGGCTGGTAACGACGTCGTCCTGGACCACGGGCTGTGGCGGCGCGCCGAGCGCGACGCCTGGCAGCAGGCCGCCCGCGAAGCGGGCGGCCACCCGCTCGTGGTCTACCTCCCCGCCGACCGGGAAGAGCTGCTGGGACGCCTCGCCGAGCGCAACCAGCGCGAGGACGCCAACGCCCTCACCGTCACCCCCGAAGCCCTCGACGACTTCTTCGCCCGATTCGACCCCCCGGCCGACGATGAAGAAGTCATCGTCTACACCGGAGACCTGGACGTGCTCGTGGCGGCGCTGTCTGCGGCCAGGCACAGGCAGGTCTGAAGCAGACCCACTGACTGCTCGTTATCACCGACCATGGCGTGGTCTGCCACGCGCTTGGCGTTGGCTGCGATCAGCGCTCTGCTCGCGCACCGCCGTAGGCGCAGGCTGAGGTGGTGCGGACACGAAGGACGTGGCGTTCACGGTGCTTCGCCTGCGCGCTGCTTGCACGCGCTTGTTCGGCTGGGCACCACGGCGGGCTCGGGCAGGGCTGCCAGGCTCACTGATGCTCCCGCCAGGCCCGGTCCATCGTCGCGGCTGCCGCGTCCTCGGTAAGCTGCTCGATCTCCTCTGGCACCTCGCGCTTGTCGAGGACGAAGAGCCGGCCCCCGACAAGAGTGGTGGTCGGCTTCCAGTCGAGGCGGCGGCCCGCCTCCCGAGCGGCACGCCGGACGTCCTTCAGCCCGCCCATCTCTTCGAGGTCGCTGCTGCTCAGGACGAGCTGCCTGTAGTACCCCTTGTACTGGGGCTTGAGTGCGGCCCTCATCAGCGATTCCAGGCGGTCGACCAGCTTCTCGTATCGCCGCCGGGCCAGCTCATCCTTCGCAGGCACCTCGTGACTGCTCCCCACCCGCCGTACGGACCCATGTGTGCCATATATGTGCTGCGAGACCAGAGGCCCTGCCGCCCGCTTGGACGGCAGGGCCTCTGACCTGCTACTTCTCTGTGCCCCCGGCAGGATTCGAACCTGCGACACCCGCTTTAGGAGTGGGATCGAATCCGTGCTCGGTGGTGGTCGTTCGTGCCGCGTAGCGCTGTTCTCCCTGGTCAGCGCCATGGCGCAAGCGTCGATCCAGTCAGAGACGGTTGGTGATCCACCGTCCGCTCACGCATCGCTCACGCGTCCTGGGCCCTCGCTAGCCCCCGTCAGCCGTAGCGGGCTCAGTCGTATGCCTTCAGGCAGAGCAGCGTTGCGCCGTCGTCCACCTTCGTGGACCAGTACGTGTTGGCGTCGTACTGCCCGTGGCGGCAGACCTCGGTGCTGGCGCCCGGCGTCGCCCGGTAGATGTCCGTGACGACCAGGATCTCGTTGTACGCGGCAGGAACCCGCCGGTCCGTGCAGTTCGGGGACGACAGCATCGCGATGCTAGCGATGACGTTGTTGTCCTCGTGCTTGGCGAGCAGGCAGTCACCCTGGTGGTACTGGCCGGTGAGGCAGAGCGTGGTCCGCTCGCCGCTGCTGGTGGAGTAGTACGACCAGGTGGCCTTGCCCGTGCCGGACGCGCAGTCGCCGGTGGTACCGGAAACCTTCACGCGTGTCCCGTAGCCGCAGACCGTCGTGTTCGGCTCCTCCTCGCTCCAGTCGTACTTGGTGAGGCCGCCGTAACCGGTGTCGACGACGTCCAGGCAGTCCCCATACGAGACGGCCTTGAAGGCGTCTTCGGTGGGGTCGGGCTCGGGGGAGCTGGTCTCCGGTTCCGGTTCCGGTTCGGGCTTGGTGTAATCGGAGCCGTCGCCGGACGACCTTGAAGATCCGCCTGTGCCGCTGCCGCTGCCGCTGCCGCCGAGGCCGCTAGTGCCGCCGCTGCTGGAGAAGGTGGCAGGTGGGGTGGGGCTGCTTCTCGGGGTGTCGTCGTCTTTCTTGTCCCAGGGCTGCCAGATCAGGACTCCGATGATGAGTACGGCTACGAGCACGCCGCCCCAACCGTCCGAGGAACTCGAATTCGTGGTGGGTGTCCTGGCCGTACCGGACTTCGGGGTCGACGTGGACTTCGGCGGGGCCTGGGGCGTCGGAATCGAGCCGGAGCCAGTGCCGGTGCTCTTGGTGGCGGTCCTGGTCTTCTCGCGCGCTGTGCGCTCGTGTTCCCGGCGCTGCCTCTCCTCGCGTTCCTTCTTCTGCCTCTCCTTCTCCTTCCCCTTCTGCCTCTCCTGCTCCTTGCGCTCCCGGTTCCTGCGCTCTGCCTCCTCCTTCCGTGCTTGTTCCCGCCGCCTGTGCGCCTCCTTCTCCTGGTGCGCGAGCTCCCGCGCCTCCGCCTCCGCCTGCTCCTCGGCCTGCGCCCGCAACAAGGCGTCCCGCTGCTCGCGCAGGGCCTCCAGTTGCTCGCGCATCTCGCTGATCGCCTCGTACGGGCCCTCCGGGGCGGCCCCCTCGGGCTTCATCTGAGCCGGAGCTTCGGTCACGTCGAAGCCCGCTGTTCTGTCGCGCAGTTGGCGCCCCTGCTCCGCGTACTCCTCGATCAGCGCGGTCCACGCCTGCGGCAGCCACCGCTCGGCGCCCCGGTCCGCCGTCACCTGGTCGAGGCTGGCGAGGACGTCCCGCAGAACGTCGGACGGAGCGGGACGCCTCCCGGGGTCGACCGCCAGCAAGGGGAGAATCAGCGGCTCCAGTTCTGGCGGCAGCCCGCTGGTGTCGAGCTCTCCGCGCTGGACGAGGGCGAGGATCCCGATGGAGTGGTCGGTCTGCTCGTACGGTGGGCGGCCGACCGCGAGGAAGAAGAGCGTGGCACCCAGTGAGTACATGTCGGACGCGGCGGTGGACTTCTTGCCGCACGCCTGTTCCGGTGACGTGAACGCGAAGGTGCCGATGGTCGTCGTCGAGCTGGTGTGGTCGTGGGCGTGCGATATGCCGAAGTCGATGAGGCGGGGGCCGTCATGGGGCAGCAGTATGTTCAGGGGTTTGATGTCCCGGTGGACGACCTCCAGACCGTGCAGCTTGATCAGCGCCCGCGCGGCCCCGGCCGCGACCCAGCGCACCGCGTCGCCGGGCAACGTCCCGGCACTGACGACAAGTTCGGCCAGGCTGGGCGCCGGAATGAACTCGAAGGCGAGCCACGGGCGCTCCGCCTTCGCGTCGGCGTCGAGCACCCTGGCGGTGTCCGCACTGTCGACCCGCCCTGCCAGCTCCACCTCGCGGGCGAACCGCTCCCGGTCTGGCCTGCTCACGATCCCCTCGGCGAGGAGTGTCTTGACCGCGACGAGTCCGTGGTCCACCACGGTTCCGGTGGGCCCGACTGTGCTGGTGGGGGACCCGGGGGCCTCCTGCCGGGCGAGATAGATACGCCCCATGCCGCCTGTGGCGATCCGCCGCAGTAGCCGGTAGGGGCCGAGTCGCAGCGGATCGTTGGACTCAAGTGAATCGAGCTTCATTCCGGCCATGCGGCGTCACTCCCCATGTACGTCCCCCCTGTGTCGTTGTCCGCATGCGCTTCGTGCGCCCTGCACTCGCGTGGTTCTGGTGGAGAAGCGCTTCCACGAGCAGGTATCGACGGTCGGTCAGCAGGGCTCGGGGAAGGGTGTGTCACTGCTGACGTGGCGGGTCCATTCGTCGGCCGCCGGGGCGTTTCTGGTGGTGGCGCAGATCCGCTCGATGCCCTGGCCCAGATCCATGTCCCACAGCCTGATCACCTGGTCAACCCCGCCACTGGCCAGGGTTCGGCCGTCAGGGCTGAACGCGAGGGCGTAGATGCCGCTGGTGTGGCCCTCCAGCGGTTCGCCCAGGGAGGCCGCCCGTCTTGGGTTGGAGACGTCCCACAGCCGGACAGTTGTGTCCTTGCCGCCCCCGCCGGTCGCCAGTGTCCGCCCGTCCGGGCTGAAGACCATCGCGGAGACGTAGCCCGTGTAGCCGGTCAGAGGTGTTTGTGCCCTGGGCCGCTTGGGGTCGGAGACATCCCACAGCCGCACCGCGTCCGAGCCGCCGCCGGCCAGGGTGCGGCCGTCCGGGCTGAAGGCCAGCGCCTTGACGCTCGCGGTGTGTTCACTCAACCGCTCTCCCAGGGGCGCGGCCTGGCCCTGGTCCAAGACATTCCACAACCGCACCCGTGAGTCACCGGAGGCCGCGGCTAGTGTGCGCCCGTCCGGGCTGAAGACCAGTGCGTTGATTCCGCCAGTGACATCGATCAGGGGTTGTACCGGGGGCTTGGGCCGGGCCGGGTCCGAGACGTCCCACAGCCGCACGGACCCCTTGTCGGTGCCGGTGCCGACACCCCTGTTGTTGCCGGTGGCCAGGGCACGGCCGTCCGGGCTGAAGGCCAGCGCGCAGACGCTGCCGCTGTGGCCGGTCAGCTTTGTCAGGGCCTTCGGGCGCTTGGGGTCGGAGACGTCCCAGAGCAGGACCGTCTGATCACGGCTGCCAGTGGCCAGGGTGCGGCCGTCGGGGCTGAAGGCCAGCGCGCACACGGTGTAAGTGTGCAGGGACACGGGCTGCCCCAGGGGCTTGGGCCGGGCGGGGTCCGAGACATTCCACCACCGCACCGACTTGTCGAAGTGGCCGCTGACCATGGTGCGCCTGTCCGGGCTGAACGCGAGCGCGTTGACGCTGTTGGGCACGGAGTAGCCGAGGGTACGGCCGGTGAGGAGGCGGGCGGGGATGGCCCAGAGCCGCACCATCGTGCCCTGCTCGCCGCCAACCAGGGCGCGCCCGTCAGGCGTGAACGCGAGCGCGTTGACGTTGCCGACGTGACCGGTCAGCGGAGCGTCGAGCGGCGCCGGAGCGGTGCGGTCCGACATGTTCCACAGCCGGATCGTCAAGTCACCGGCGCCGACGGCCAGGGTGTTGCCGTCCGGGCTGAACGCCAGTGACGTGACGCCGCCCGTTACTCCGGTCACGGGCTGGCCCAGCGGTTTGACCCGGTCCCGGTCCGAGATGTCCCACACCCGCAGTGTCTGGTCGGTACTTCCGGTGACCACCGTGTGCCCGTCCGGGCTCAGTACCAGTGCGGACACCATCCTGCTGTGGCCGGCCGGGGCCTTGCCCAGAGCCTTGGGGCGCTTCCGGTCCGAGATGTCCCACAGCTGGAAGGACGTGCCCGCCGGACTGGTCACCAGAGTGCGCCCGTCCGGAGCGAACGCCAGGTGATCGACGTATGCGCCGCCATCTACGGTCCGGCTCAGGAGCCCGGGCCTGGCCGGGTCGGACACGTCCCACAACCGAAGCCCCGGATCGGTGAGGGGGGCTACACCGCTGCCGGTGTAGCTCCCCGTGGCCAGGGTGCGGCCGTCCGGGCTGAACGCCACAGTGCGCACGGACCCTGTGGTCTTGTTGTAGCCGGGCAGCGGCGAGCCGAGAGGCTTGGGGCGGTCCGGGCCCGATACGTTCCACAGCCGCACTGCGCGGCCGTAGCCGGTGGCCAGGGTGCGTCCGTTGGGGCTGAACGCCAGCGTGCACACCGTGTCGCTGAATCCGGTCAGGGGTTTACCCAGGGGCCTGGGCCGGGTGGGGGCTGAGATGTCCCACAGCCGCACGGTGGAGTCACTGCTGGCGGTGGCCATGGCGCGCCCGTCCAGGCTGACCGCCAAGGCGCAGATGCCGGCTCGGTGTGCGGTGAAGGGCGTCGACAGCGGCGTGTTCCCGTAGGTGACCAGACGCGAGTAGGTGTCCCCGCTCGGGTGCATCCGGTGGGCGACCAGGGTGAGCTGGGCCGCCGTGGAAACGTCCGTGCCGCGCAGTCGGTCGGCGGTGGTCAGGACCTTGTTGGAGAGGGCCACGGCACGCTGGCGTTCGGCTTCCCGTTGTGCGGAACGTGCCGAGTCGTGTTGCTGGAAGGCGAACATCCCGGTCGCGTTCGCCACGAGTACGAGTGCGGCGACGGCCAAGCGGCCAGTGCGGAGTCGTCGAGCGTACCTGTCGGCCTGTCTCAGGTTCGCGGCGAATCTCACCTCGTCGGGCGCGGGCGCCCCGGCGATGTCAAGCTGATTGGCCTCGGGCGCGACGAGTCGTAGCCGCCTGCGGCGTGTGGCCAGCAGCTTGGCGTCCATGTCGGCGACCCGGAGGAGGCGTTCGCCTCCGTCGAGCGCGCCGGTCACCGCGGTCCGCGGGCGTAGTCCGTAGAAGACACCTCGGAGTGCGGCCACGCTGGGCCGACGGGAGGGCGGATAGCGCAAGAGAGCACGCAGCCCGAGCGCGAAAGCCGCGCCAAGTGAGGGGCCATCGATCTGCGCGGGCGGTGTGGTCCCGTCGGACAGGACGAGGCGCCACAACACGCATCGCCCCTCGCGTCGAGGCCCGGCTGCGTTCCAGGCGTGGCCCAACGAGGCGGCGAACTGCCCATTCGGGCTGCGCACTCCTGCCATCGTCCGCGGATCGGGGTACAACCCGGTCGGCCCCGAACGGAACTCACGCAGTTCCAGAACGCCGGTGACACCCTCCGGGGTTGCCTGCACGGTTGGTCCTGCAGATCGTCCGAACACCACCGGTACGCGGACGACGGGCCGCTTACGTGGTTCCGTACCCGCCATCAGCAGCGCGGCGATCACGAGCATGTTCCCTGGACTGTTCGGCCTCCCGGCGCCGTGCATGTCCTGAATCCGTTCGACGACGGCCCTCAGCCCGGACACGACGTGCGGTGAGAGGCCGTCGAGCCCGTGGCCGGACGGATACGCGAGTCCGGCCGCGGCGTCCGCCGAGATCAGTCCGCTCTGCCCCCACGCCTGCGCCAACCGAGCCAGTGCCGCCTCGTGTTCCCCGCTCTGACCCTCTGACGCGCTCAGGGCCCGGCCCAACAGCCACACATGCTCAGCCGGTGCAACGGAGTTGGCCGTGTGGTCTGGCACTGTCGCTCCGAGCCAGGCGCGCAGTTCCTCAGCGCGTCCGTCAAACATCCAGGAGGGATCGGTACGAAAAGCCTCGCTGCAGCACTTCCACCACAGCTGTCGTTCACCGAGCAGCTCCCGAACGGCGGCCTGAGGGCTGGTCGAGCTCCTGAGTACGTCGTCGAGTGCCGCCCGCTCCGGGAGGAGGCCCGGCCCGGCGCTTGCCCGGCACCAAGACAGCCGACGCTGCCTTGAAGCGCTCGGCTCTCTCCCGCGGTGAGGGCCATCGGCGCGGTGCTGCCCATCGACCGTTGTCACGACAGATCGCCTTCGATGACGCTGCGCAGGTCGCCACCGACGAGTTCCCCCACCCGTCGCCAGGCATCACGGGTCGCCTCGTTGAGCGCTGCGCGGACCGAGTCGGCGATCGTCGCGGCATCCCAAGCGGCGGCGCCCGAAGTCACCGGAGCGGGAGCACAGGCCGTCCACGCCGTCTCGGCGGCGAAGCCTGGAAGGCGGACGTAGGAGGCGGGAGGGCCGACCTGCCCCTGCGCCACCGGTACGAGCAGCACCTGCTCGTTGCCGTCTGCCCTGGGGTACTTGACCGTGGACACCACCGGCTCGGCGGCATCGACGCCGTGCAGCACCAACTCAAGGCTGTACCCAGGCCCGAGGTCCCCGCGGCCGCGCACCAGGAACCTGGCCCGGCCGTCGGGGGACGATGTTTCGAGTACCACCGCGTCTGATCCAGCGGCGGCCAGACCGCCGACCGCCACGAGCGGGGGAAGGGCGAACCACCCAGGGGCGACTGCGCCCCCCTGCCGCCCGTTCCGAGACCTTTCTCCGAGGGCATCCGGCTGCGGCCGGACGATCGACGCCTTGGGTGTGGGTACCGTTCCGCGCCGCGCAGGGGTGAGGTCCAGACCGATGAACGACGCCCAGATCCGCAGCAGCAGGCTGTAGCCATCGCGCCCCCGCTCCGCGGTTCGCGGCAAGCGCGGCTGTCGTCCACCGATGAACGACTTCCACCAGCGCCGGGCGACTACGGCAGCACTCATGAAGCCGCCTCATCGTGGACCGAGGAGAGCCCCCGCGGATCCGACGGGGACGCTGCCTCCCTTGACTCGTCGCCCCCGGGTTGGTCGCGGAGAGCATCGGCGGCGGTGGTTGCCCTGCCCACCTGGGCGAGGAGCGCGGGCGCTGAGGCGCCGACCATGACAGCCGCGTACATGCCGGTGACCTCGGTATGGAGCAGCCATCCGGCCGCGCCCCCCAGCGCCACGCGAAAGAGCGCTGCCAGCGAGTCCGCGAGTGGATCAACGAATGCGCCGATGCCGGGAAGCGTGCCGCCTGTCGCCCTCGCTGCATGCCGTGCCTGCTGCCAGTCCCGAAGGCGGCCGAAGGTCACGACCGCCTCGGCGATCAGCCCGCCGCCCGCACCGCACGCCGTTGCCTCAATCCACGTCAGCATCAACCCGCCTGTCTGAGCTGTTCCGTCGCTCGTCACGCGGCGACGCCATGGAGGCTGTCGTCGCCCCTTGTCCCGCGGCGCGAACGAGGGCGCAGTCCGAGGTGTCGTACCGCGCCCACCCGACAACCCAGGCGTTGCCGTACTCAGCCGCAAGGTCATCGTGCTTCCATCATGCCCACATCACATCGGCTTGTTCGGAGAATCCGACAGTAATCTTGAGGGAGGCGCGATCCGGTCATAGCCGACGACGGCTGCTCGCTGACGGAACGTTGTACTTGATCCTGGCGGACTGGTGCGACCGTGGCGGCCAGGGCCTCCACCTCCGGCACTCTCCGTCCGCTCACGCAAAACAGCCCCGGACGAGGAGTCCGAGGCCGAATGCAACGCCTCACGGGGGTGGAAACCCCAGGTCAGCGGCTTAACGCGTTGTGCCCCCGGCAGGATTCGAACCTGCGACACCCGCTTTAGGAGAGCGGTGCTCTATCCCCTGAGCTACGAAGGCCGGAGCTTGTCGAAAACGTTGCCGGAAACCCCGGTGGGGACTGCCAGGCAAGTTGAGACAAGCGCCCTGGTCATGCGGCCCTGTGGCGGTGCCGCGGTAGGGATCCGGAAGGACACTTTCCCGAGCAGGCGCACTGGAGGTCGACTGACCGCTGACAGCCTAGCGGATAGGGATTGTGGAGGTCGCCCCCATTGCCGCTGTGCGCCGCGATACCTTCGCGCCGCGGCTCGACTCGGTACCTGGGATGCGGGCCCGACCTCGAAACGTCCGAGGGCGGCACCCCTCCTGGGATGCCGCCCTTCGATGCGTACGGTCGCGCGGGCGCGTCCGTGTCAGAGCTGGCCGACCGGCATCCGCTCCTGTGGCGTGGCGTCCTGGTCCGACGCGCCCCAGCACTCCACATCGCCGCGCAGGCCCGGAACCTGGTCCTTGCGGAAGACCGGGTCGAGGCCTTGGCGGCGCTGGGTCAGGTAGTCGTCGAGGAGGCGGAAGGCGACCGCACTGAGGGGGATGATCGCGATCAGGTTGACCAGGGCCATCGCGCCCATCGTGACGTCCGCGAGGCTCCAGACCAGCGGGACGGAGCCGATCGCGCCGAGGACGGCGCAGGCGATGACCAGCGCACGGTACGAGCTCATCACGCCCTTGCTGCGGGTGATGAACTGGATGTTGGACTCGCCGTAGTAGTAGTTACCGATCATGGAGCTGAAGGCGACCATGAAGACCACCAGGGTCAGCAGGTGACCGGCCCAGTCGCCGAGCGCGCTGGTGAAGGCGGCCTGCGTGACGTCCGCGCCGCCGCGCTCACCGAGGGTCGGGTTGGCGGAGAGGATCACGAAGGCGGTCATGGTGCAGATGACCAAGGTGTCGAAGTAGACGCCGAGGGTCTGGACCAGGCCCTGCTTGACCGGGTGCGTGGTCTCCGCGGCCGCGGCGGCGTTCGGGGCGGAACCCATGCCCGCCTCGTTGGAGAACATGCCGCGCCGCACGCCCTGGAGGATCGCCGTACCCACGGCGCCGCCCGCGACCTCGCGGAAGCCGAAGGCGCCGCCGATGATGTCGGCGAGTATGCCCGGCACGTTGCCGAGGTTGAGGAGCACGATGACCAGGCCGGTCAGCAGGTAGATCCCGGCCATCACCGGGATGATGACCTTGGTGACGGCCGTCAGGCGCTTCACGCCGAAGAACACCGCGAGCGCGAGCAGCCCGGCGAGCACGACGCCGAGGACGGGATTGAACCAGGAGGCGTCCGAGCCGAAGGAGCCCTTCGTGGCCACCGTGATCGTGTTGGACTGCACCGCGGTCAGCACGAACCCGAACGTCAGCGTGATCAGAACGGCGAAGACCACGCCGAGCCAGCGCATTCCGAGGGCCCTCTGCATGTAGTAGGCCGGGCCGCCTCGGTACGTACCGGGCTCGGTGTCGCGCACCTTGTACAGCTGGGCCAGGACCGACTCGACGAACGCCGAGGCACCGCCGACCAGGGCCATCATCCACATCCAGAAGACGGCTCCGGGGCCGCCCATGGTGATCGCGGTGGCCACACCGGCGATGTTGCCGGTGCCGATCCGCGCGGCGGCGGAGATGGTGAAGGCGCCGAAGGGGCTGACGCCGGACTGCGGCTTGTCCCTGAAGACCCGGAACATTTCCGGGATCAGGCGGATCTGCACGCCCTTGGAGCGCAGCGTGAACCAGACGCCGGCGACGGCGACCAGCGGAATCAGCAGGTATGTCCAGAAGACGTCGTTGAACTCGACGACCCAGTTTTCCAACGTGCCCATGCGGATGTTCCCGGTTCCTTGTGAGTCGGGGAATCGGCCCGGTCTCTGCGTGCGCGTACAGGTCGTGTACGGAGCGGAGGGTTGGGCCGGACGGCGCGGAGCCGAATACTCCGCAAACGACAGGACTCTAGGCCGGGGGGACCGCCCCTGCCTATGGCCCCCGAAAGTGGTCTATCTCATATAAGCCCGACATGTGCGGGAAACCCCTGGTCGCGGCCGTCGTCAGAGCTGGTCGCCGACGCCTGCCCCGCCGTCGGTCACCGGTGCCGGCCTTGTCCACGAGAACGGGCTGGGCGCGGCAGCGGCGGCGCCCCGCGCG
Source organism: Streptomyces sp. NPDC048142 (assembly GCF_043202835.1). Classification (NCBI taxonomy): domain Bacteria; kingdom Bacillati; phylum Actinomycetota; class Actinomycetes; order Kitasatosporales; family Streptomycetaceae; genus Streptomyces; species Streptomyces sp. NPDC048142. The sequence goes on along the minus strand of NZ_JBIDBC010000050.1, from coordinate 17,263 downwards.
ACCGGCGCCCGCTCCCGTTCCCGGTCCGGGCGGCCTTGGCGCCGGGCCGCCGCCCGCATAGCGTCACGTGTGTCAGCCAGCGCCAGCGTGAGAAGGGCCGTCCGTGCCGCACACCCAGCCGTCCCCGCCGCCCTCGGCCCCCGGAGAGACCGGCTCCGGAGAGACCGGCCCTGAAGTGACCGGGGCCGGAGAGACCGGCTCCGAAGAGGCTGAGGCCTGCGCCGAACGTACCCGGCGCGCCGCGCGCATCGCGGCCTCCCTCACCGCCCCCGGCGCGCCCTTCGCCGTGGTCATCGGCGAGCGGGGAACGCCGGAGTACGCCGACGGGCCCCGGACGCTCCGGGAGTTCGTGGAGACCACCTGGGCCTACCGGGACACGCCGTTCCTGATCGCCGGCGAACAGCGGTACTCCTACGCCGAGTTCTTCGCCGCCGCCAGCGCCCTCGCCGTACGCCTGCGGGAACGGTACGGGCTGCGCTCCGGGGACCGGGCCGTGATCGCGATGCGGAACCATCCCGAGTGGCAGATCGCCTTCTGGGCCGCCCAGCTGGCCGGTCTCGTCGCCGTACCGCTCAACGCCTGGTGGACCGAGGACGAGTTCGTTTTCGCCCTCGACGACTGCGAGCCCGGGGTGCTCCTCGTGGACGGGGAGCGGCTGGGGCGGGTCGCGGGCTGGGCCCGGCGGACGGGGACGCGCGTCGTCCTCTTCCACGGGGACCACGGCGAACACGAACAGCACGGGGACCACGAACGGAACGGGGACCACGGCGAAGCGGACGGGACCGGGCTGCGCGTCGAGCGGTACGAGGAGTTCCCCGCGCCCGACCCGCTGGCCGCGCCGCCCGACGTGGAGCCGCGGCCCGAGGACGACGCCACGATCCTCTACACCTCCGGCACCACCGGCCGCCCCAAGGGTGCGGTGGCCACCCATCTCGCCCAGGCCGGGGCCGCGCTCAATCCCCGCTATCACGCGGCGGCCTCCGCACTGGCGCGCGGTGTCATCCCGGGGCAGGGACCCGCACCGGTCTCCCTGATGACGTTCCCGTTCTTCCATGTCGCCGCGTTCACCGGCTTCTACGGTGCGATGGCGGCCGGCGGCACCCTCGTCCTGATGCACAAGTGGGACGCGGACGAGGCGCTGCGGCTGATCCGTACGCACCGCGTCACGCACTTCGCCGGGGTCCCCGCCACCGGGCTCCAGCTGCTGGAGGCCGCGGAGCGGGCGGGGGACGGGCTGGAGAGCCTCACCCTGTTCAGCACCGGAGGAGCCGCCGCCCCGCCCGCCCTGGTCGGCCGCCTCACCGCCCGGTACGGCGAACGCGTCGAGCCCCGCAACGGCTACGGCCTCACCGAGACCAGCGGCGGGGTCCTCGCGCACTTCGGGGACGAGTACCGAGCGGAGCCCGGCGGCGCGGGACGGCCCACCCCGGTCACGGAAGTGCGGGTCGCAGGGCCCTCGGGGGAGGACCGGCCCGACGGGGAGCCGGGGGAGCTGTGGCTGCGCGGCCAGTCGCTGTTCCGCGGCTACTGGCGCGACGCGGCGGCGACCGGGGAGGCCTTCGCCGACGGCGGCTGGTTCCGTACGGGAGACCTCGCCGTACGCCGCGAGGGGCGGATCTCCGTCGTCGACCGGCTCAAGGACGTGGTGATCCGGGGCGGCGAGAACGTGTACTGCGCCGAGGTCGAGGGCGTCCTGCACGACCATCCCGACGTGGCCGACGCCGCCGTCCTCGGTATCCCGCACCCGGTGTTGGGGGAGGAGGTGGCGGCCGTCGTCCGGCTGCGCACCGGAGCCGGCGGCACGGCCGGGGGGACGGATGGAGACACGGCCAGGGTCACCGCCGACGCCACGGCCGGGGCCACCGCCGACGCCACGGCCGGCAGCACGGATGGCGGCACGGCCGGGGCCACCGCCGACGCCACCGCCGGGGGCACAGATAGGGCCACCGCAGTCACAGTCGCCGTCACAGCCGACGCCACCACCGACGTCCTGCGCGAGCACGTCGGCCGGAGGCTCGCCGCCTTCAAGGTGCCCGTCCACGTGCTGTTCACCGACGAGCCGCTCCCGCGCAACGCCACCGGAAAGCTCCTCAAGCACCAGCTCCGGGCCCTCGTCGAAGCCGCCGTGCCCCCCACCGGCGCGTGACGCCGCCCCGGTGCGGGGGAGCTCCGCCGTCCGCGGCCGCCGCGCCCCCACGGGTGCGTGCCCCGGGCCTCCGTGCGAGCGGCGGCGGCACCGCTCACAGCGCGGGGGACCAGGCCGCCGCGCCCCTCACGGGCGCGTGATCCGTATCCGGTAGTTTCCGTCGTCGCCCTCGTCCAGCACGGTTATCCGTACGCCGTTGGCCCGGTCGGTGAACGTCTGACCGGGGCGGAACGGCGCGTCCGACAGTTCCGCGTGCACGTTGGGGCGCCGGGTGCAGCCGCCGCTGTGCTCGGTGGCGTCGGCTACGGAGACCGGGCCCTGCCCGGTGTCCACGTCGGAGTCGACCTTGTAGATCAGCACCCCGGGCCGGCAGACCGCCTCGTCGTTGCCCGCCGCCGTACGGACCTCCACGGCGTAGCCGGACCGCTCGCTCAGCGGGACGAAGACGAGCTTGGCACCGCCCTCGGCAGCCAGCGGGCCGAGTGTGTGCTCGCTGACACCGGGCTGCGAGGCGCAGCTGACCTGCTCGTTGTCGAGCCAGCCGAGCTTCCACTTGTGCCAGGCCAGGAAGTCGTTGTTGGCGCCCCAGTCCTCGGACATGATGTCCCAGTGCCCCACCGAACCGCCGCCCTCCATCGTGTAGAGGTCGGGCAGCCCGAAGACATGGCCGTTCTCGTGCGGCAGGACGCGGTAGCCGGTCTCGGCGTACGACCCCGATCCGTCGTCCTGGCGGCTGTAGACGAACGAGGTGTTGGAGAGCGGGACACCGTCCGCCGTCGGTGCCTCGTCGTTGCCGGAGAAGGTCACCGAGAGCACGGTGTCCAGCGCGGAGGGCCCGGCGTTCGGGCTGACCAGGATGTTGACCAGGTCGTACGCGGAGAAGTCGACCCGGGGGTCGGCGGCCGCGACGATGTCCTTCACCAGCTGGCGGTAGCCCGGTTCGAACGGTGAGCCGCGCTCTATCCCGTACTCCGTGAACGGCATCGGCATCCGCAGCCAGTCCTTGACGGGGGCGTCGGGCCGGTAGACGAGCCGGCCGTAGGAGCTGGTCCTGAACCACTCGGAGGTCTGCGGGAAGAACTCCGCGTACCGGTCCGTCGCGGGCTCCGTGCCCTCCGCGTCCGGGAAGTCGATCATCAGGTTGAGCGCCCTGACCTCGCCGGTCGACCGGGCGTAGCCGGGCGGGGTCGGCAGGCCCTCGGACATCTGTACGCCCAGGGTGGCGGAGATCCGGCACGGGGCGAGCGCGGAGTCCTGGGAGGTGGCCGCCGGTCCCGCCGAGGCGCGGCCGGCGGTCGGAAGGGTGGTGCTGGCCGAGGCCATGGCCGCTATGACCAGCGCGGTCGCTCCGGCCAGGGCGACCGGGCGGCGGTGTCTGCGTATCCGGTGGCGGGGCTGCTGCATAGGGGCGCCTTCGGGTCGGCGGCAGTCGGCCGACCCCTGACTGCGCTCTGGCGATCAGCCTGTGCCGGGAGATCCGGGGGCGCTCGCTGGGTGCGCCGATCGGAGGGTTTTCCTTCTGTGGCGATGTGACTCAGGTCACCATGGGGTGGGAAATAAGCGGGGACCTGCTCCCCGTTTGCATATGTGCCCCCGCTAAACGGGGAAGTGGTCCCCGGTTACGGGTGGGGGTCGAACCACTACGCAACGGGACCGCGCTGAGGGATACGCGGCGGGACCGCACTGAGGGAAGGGAAGGAACGTCGTCGTGGAGACCGTCGCCGAGCACACAGGTGAGAAGACCGCGCCGGCAGCGCAGTGCCGCACGGCCCGCCCGCGGGCCGACGCGCTGCGCAACCGTGAGCGGATCATCGCGGCCGCACGCGAGCTGTTCGTCGAGTTCGGGCCGGACGTGGCGCTGGACGACGTCGCGCGCCGGGCGGGCGTCGGCAACGCCACGCTCTACCGGAACTTCCCCGACCGGGCCGCCCTCATCCATGAGGTCGTCCTCGCGGTCACCTCCCGCACCACCCTCCGGGCCGAAGAGGCCGTCGCCGCGGAGTCCGATCCATTCGCCGCGCTCAGCCGCTTCGTGCACGCGGCCGCCGACGAACGGGTCGGCGCCCTGTGCCCGATGCTCTCCGGTGTCTTCGACAAGGACCACCCCGATCTGCTCGCCGAGCTCCGGCGCCTCGAAGAGGCCGTCGAAGGGCTCGTGACGCGCGCCATGTCAGCGGGGCGGCTGCGTACCGACATCGCCGTCGGTGACGTACTCGTCGCCCTCTCCCAGCTCACCCGGCCGCTCCCCGGTATCGCCTGCCAGGGCATCGACCGGTTCACCCACCGCCATCTGCAGGTGTTCCTGGACGGACTGGAGACCCCGGCCCGCTCCGAACTGCCCGGATCGGCGGCGACCTTGGAGGACCTGCGGCGCCCCTGACGCCCGCACCGACCTGAACCTTCCGGCCCGACCCGGCCTCGGCGCCAACCCCTCCGGTCGTCCGCCCGGCCGTCCGGCTCTGCTCCTCGACCGGGAACGGAACGCCTTCCTGCGGCCCGTGAGCTGCTGAGTCCACGTACGCCTCCCACGTCAGCCCGTCCCGCGCCATCAACTCCCAGCTCGTTCCGTCCCGTCCCGGCTCGTCCAGTCCCACGTCATCCCGTCGCGCGTACCCCAGCACGTACCGCCGACGCCCACTTCGCGACGCCTCGGCGCCCTCGCTCGTCCTTAGGTGGCTACACCCATGTCAAAAACGGCTGACACAGTCCTTCCCGATCCGAGTCGCTGGAAGGCCCTGGGCTTCATCGCACTCGCCCAGCTGATGGTCGTCCTCGACGCCACCATCGTGAACATCGCACTGCCCTCCGCCCAGACCGACCTCGGAATCTCCGACGGCAACAAGCAGTGGGTCATCACCGCCTACGCCCTCGCCTTCGGCGGGCTCCTCCTCTTCGGCGGCCGGATCGCCGACCTCTGGGGACGCAAGCGCACCTTCGTCGTCGGTCTGATCGGCTTCGCGCTGGCCTCCGCGCTCGGTGGGGCTGCCCAGAACGAGGCGATGATGTTCGGCTCCCGGGCCCTCCAGGGTGTCTTCGGCGCCCTGCTCGCCCCGGCCGCCCTGTCCCTGCTCGCCGTGATGTTCACCGACGCCAAGGAGCGCGCCAAGGCGTTCGGCATCTACGGGGCCATCGCCGGTGGCGGTGGTGCGGTCGGGCTGATCCTCGGCGGCGTCCTCACCGAGTACCTGAACTGGCGCTGGACGTTCTTCGTCAACATCCCGTTCGCCGTCGTCGCCGCCGCGGGCGCGTACTTCGTCATCCGTGAGCCCTCCGGCGCCCGCAACCGCGCACCGCTGGACATCCCCGGCGTCGTGCTCTCCACGCTCGGCCTGGTCGCCCTGGTGTACGGCTTCACCCGCGCAGAGTCGGCCGGCTGGTCGGACACGCTGACCGTCTCCATGTTCATCGCCGCCGTCGTGCTGCTGCTGGCCTTCGTCGTGACCGAGTCGCGCGTGAAGTCGCCGCTGCTGCCGCTGCGCGTCCTCACCGAACGCAACCGCGGCGGGGTCTACCTCTCCCTGGGTCTCGCCATCATCGCGATGTTCGGGCTGTTCCTCTTCCTGACCTACTACCTCCAGGTCGTGAAGGGCTACTCCCCGGTCAAGACCGGCTTCGCGTTCCTCCCGATGATCGTGGGCATGATCACCGGCTCCACCCAGATAGGCACCCGGCTGATGACCCGGGTCCCGCCGCGCCTGCTGATGGGCCCCGGGTTCCTGGTCGCCGCGATCGGCATGCTGCTCCTGACCCAGCTGGACCTGAACACCAGCTACGCGGCCGTCATCCTGCCCGGCATGCTGCTGCTCGGCCTCGGCATGGGTACGGCGTTCATGCCGGCGATGTCCCTGGCCACGCACGGCATCGAGCCGCGTGACGCGGGAGTGGCCTCCGCGATGGTCAACACCTCGCAGCAGGTCGGCGGCGCCATCGGCACCGCCCTGCTGAACACCATCGCCGCGAGCGCCACCACCGCGTACGTCGCCGATCACGCGGCCCGCGCCACGGACCCGCAGCTCCTGGAGCTCCAGGCCATGGTCAGCGGATTCGCCGCCGCGATCTGGTGGGCGGTCGGCATCCTCGTCGCCGCAGCCGTCATCGCGATCGCCCTCATCAACACGGGCCGCCCCGGAACGGGCGCGGACGGCGGGGCGGACGGCGCGTCCGACGTGGACGCCGAGGAGGAGTTCAGGATTCCGGTCGTCGCCCACTGACGGCGGCCCGCACCTTCCTCACCCTCGGTCGTCCCCCTGCCCTGGTTCCGCTCAGCGATCGCTCAGCGGAGCCAGGGCAGATCCGCGCCCGTGCCCTCCGGTTCCAGACCGGTGGCGAGCACCCGCATGATCTCGCCGAGGCTGCTCACCTGCTCGGGCGTGAGCCGGTCGAACATCGCCTGCCGTACGGCCTCGACGTGACCCGGCGCCGAGCGGCGGAGCATGTCGTAGCCGTCGGCGGTGAGCACGGCGTTCTGGCCGCGCTTGTCGGAGGGGCAGTCCTCGCGGCGCACCCAGCCGTTCTTCTCCAGCCGGGCGATGGCGTGCGAGAGCCGGGACCGGGTGATCTTCGCGTTCCGGGCCAGCTCCGTCATCCGCATCCGGCGGTGGGGAGCCTGGGAGAGCTGGACGAGCAGCCCGTAATAGATGTGCGGCATACCGGCATCGCGCTGCAACTGGCGGTCGAGGTGATCCTCCAGCAGCGTCGTGGCATGCAGATAAGCGCGCCAGGTGTGCTGCTCCTCGTCGGTGAGCCAGCGCGGCGCGCCGGTGGATGCCGTGGTCATGTACTCCACTGTACGACCTTTTCTTGAAAGCTTAAGTAGATAGCGCTAAGGTCTCCGAAGGTAGGAACTTGAAGTTTCAAGAATCTTTCTCCGGGGGTCCTCGCAGGGGATCCGAAGGAATTCCGCAGGCCCCCTGGGCAACGATCCCCCGCTGACCTCGGGGAACTCCTGCTCGGACGGACTTGTGACCGGATCCCGTGCCCTTACCTCGTGCCCGTGCGCCCAGCGCGCCGCGCGTCGTCCCCGGGGTCCGGGTCCAGTGGAAGGGGAATGCCATGACAGCCACCGCGGAGCGGATGCCCGCCCTCTACCTCTCGCACGGCGCACCGCCGCTGGCCGACGATCCCGTCTGGCCCGGTGAACTCGCCGCCTGGTCCGCGGGGCTGCCCCGCCCCCGCGCGATCCTGATGGTCTCCGCCCACTGGGAGGAGGCGCCGCTCGCGCTGGGAGCCACCGAGGCCGTGCCGCTCGTGTACGACTTCTGGGGCTTCCCGGAGCACTATTACGGAGTGCGGTACGGGTCCCCCGGCGCGCCGGGGCTCGCCGACAGCGTCCGCAAGCTGCTGCGCGGCGCCGGTACGCCGGTCCAGGACATCCCGGACCGCGGCCTCGACCACGGGGCGTACGTACCGCTGGTGGAGATGTTCCCGGACGCCGACATCCCCGTACTCCAGATCTCCCTGCCGACTCTCGACCCGCAGAAGCTGATGGACATCGGGCGGAAACTCGCTCCTCTGCGCGACGAGGGCGTGCTCATCGTCGGCAGCGGCTTCTTCACCCACAACCTGGCCGCCCTGCGGCACCAGGGCGGCGGGGTGCCCGGCTGGTCGGCGGAGTTCGACGACTGGGGCGACCGTGCGCTGCGGGCCCAGGACGTCGACGCGCTGATCGACTTCGAGCACAGGTCCCCGGCCGGAACGCTGGCACACCCGCGTACCGAGCACTTCGCGCCGCTGTTCGTGACGCTGGGCGCGGCCGAGGACGAGCTGGACCGGGGGCGGAGCGTCATCGACGGGTTCTGGATGGGGCTGGCGAAGCGCTCGGTGCAGTTCGGCTGAGGGCTCTGAGGGCTCTGAGGGCTCTGAGGGCTCTGAGAGATCCGAGGGCTCCGAGCTCTGGGTGCTATGAGCGGTCCTGGAGCGCCCAGGAGCACTGTCGGGTCCGGTCAGAACACCGGCGGGTTCAGTTCGATCGCGCGCCGGGCGGCGGAGAACGCGAGCGCGTCGCCCACGTCCAGTGCCGTGTCGGTGAACTTGATGGTGTGGTCGTCGCCGTGCGCCGCCGCCCGCGCGAACAGCTCCCCGACGTCCGGAGCGCCCGTGGCCGACGCCGGAACCGGGGCCGCCTCACGGGGCGCGTAGGCGGCGGTGACCGCCGCGCTCGCCGCCCAGGCGGCCCGCAGACTCGGCGCCCACAGCTCACCGGGCAGGGCCGGCAGGGTGCGCAGGACCGCGTTGGGCGCGGTCGCCGCGTGGACCAGCATGATCGGCTCGCCGTGCGCGTGGGTCGCGTACCGGTGCGTCGAGGCCCGGACCAGCTCCCGGAGCGCGGACCGGGCCGCCTCCGGGCCGGCGGTCTCCTGCCCCGGTCGCGGGGCGGACTTCTGCTCCGACGCCGGGACGGAGGCCGGTGCCGGCCACTCCGGGAACCCGGTCAGCTGCGCGAACCGGTCCCGGATGCCACCGCTCTGGTCGGGCACCAGCGGCACCCGGTCCAGCGCCGCCGCCGCGCCGGGGGCCGGGCCGAGCGGCACCAGGGCGGGCAGCCGCTGGTGCCGGGCGGCCCAGTAGCCGAGGGCGTGGGCCAGCTCCCGGACGCGCGGGGCGGTCGCCTCTCCCGTCAGCAGGGTCCGTACGGAATGGCCCACCCGGATCACCGGATGCGTGGCGCCCGCCGCGATGCCCGGCAGCAGCCGGGGCCACCACTCGGCGAGCACGTCGCGCCAGGGACTCCCGGCAGTCGCCCGCTCGAAGTACGCCGTCCAGTCGGCGACGCGGCGCGGATCGCCCAGCGCCTCGTGCCAGTTCCGCGCGGTCACCGGGGAGCCGGTGGCCGGCATCTCCTCCAGCTTCGGGCCGTAACGGTCCAGCCAGCGGTGCACGGCCGGCGCCTGGCCGTGCCGCACCAGGGCCTCCACGGCCATCGGCGCGTGATTGCTGAGCCAGCCGTCGCGCTCCGGCCCCGAGACGTGGATGCGCTCCAGCGCCTCGTCGAGGGTGCCCGTGGTGTCGTTCATGCCGATCACACTCCCGTGGTGTCCGTGCCGTTCACACGGCTGTCCGTGTTGATCACGGCCGTCCATGCCGTCCATGCCGTCCATGCCGTCCATGCCGGCCATGCCGATCAGGCTAGGCAGGTGCGGGCCGGGGCGGATCGGGCTGCGGTCCCGGTCGGCCTCCGACCGCGGTCCCGGTACTCGGGGCCGCGGTTACCGGCCGGATCGGTCGGCGGTCCTAGGCCCCGGACCGAAGGCCCAGGCCCAGGCCCGGACTTTCAGCCCCAAGCTCCCAGGCCCCAGGCCCTTCGGTCTCCCAGGCCCCAGGCCCTTCGGTCCGGCACATCGCGGACATCCTGAGCAACCCGAACGGTGCCCGTCACGTCTTTCACAGCGGGAGCACGGCTCACCCGGGCGCCGGGGCGGCCGGGCGGGGAGGAGAGGGCGCTTATGTGAGCGCGGTCTCGCGGACGCGCTGATTCCGAGCACCAGGCCGGAGGGCCGGAAAGCGGCCGGATCGTCCCCCGTACCGGCTCTGACCTGTGCGTCCGGCGGAATCCGGAAGCGGCATCCAGCGGTCGGCGCCGGACAGGGTACTGCATGATCACGAAAGTGAATGTGCGTCATGGGAATTCTGTCCGGATTCCAGTCGTTGTTTCCATCGGATGCAGGGCACCCGAAAGGTGTCGCGACCTACTGAGCAAGGGAGCACGCATGGCAACCCGTGCCGTCGCCCGTCGTACGTCCACCACCTCCGGTGGGACCGGCCGGGCAGGCAGTGTTCGCGCCGTGGGCGGGGAGATCGCCGATCGCGACCTGGTCGGCATGTACCTGGACGAGATCGCCCGCACACCGCTGCTCGACGCCGCCAAGGAAGTCGACCTCTCCCAGACCATCGAGGCGGGCGTCTTCGCCCAGCAGATTCTCGACGGCGAGGTGGAGAGCGATGCCGGTGACGCGAAGCGTGAGGAGCTGGAGGCGCTGGTCGCCGAGGGCGAGCGCGCCAAGGACATATTCATCCGTTCCAACCTCCGGCTCGTCGTCGCCGTGGCCCGCCGCTACCCGCGCGCGGGGCTCCCTCTGCTCGACCTGATCCAGGAGGGCAACGCGGGCCTGGTGCGCGCGGTCGAGAAGTTCGACTACGCCAAGGGCTTCAAGTTCTCGACGTACGCGACCTGGTGGATCCGGCAGGCCATCACCCGGTCCATCGCCGATCAGTCCCGCACGATCCGGCTCCCCGTCCACCTGGTGGAGGAGCTCGGCCGGATCCGCCGGGTCCAGCGCGAGTTCAACCGTGAGCACGGGCGCGACCCGGAGCACACGGAGATCGCCGCCGAGCTCGACTCCAACGCCGAGCGCGTCGGCAATGTCCTGGACTGGGCCCGCGACCCGGTCAGCCTCAACATGTCCGTGGACGACAACGGCGACACGCAGTTCGGCGACCTCCTGGAGGACACCTCCGCCGTCTCGCCCGAGCAGTCGGTGATGACCCTGCTCCGCAGCGAGGAGCTGGAGGACCTGATCGGCAAGCTCGACAACAGGACCGCGTCGATCATCAAGATGCGGTACGGCATCGAGGACGGGCGCGAGCGGACCCTGACCGAAGTGGGCAAGCAGCACGGCCTCACGCGGGAGCGGATCCGCCAGATAGAGAAGCACGCGCTGCTCGAATTGAAGCGAATGGCTCACGACACGGGCTTTGACGCTGCGGCGTGAGCCAATAACCCGTAATCTCCCCATCAAGCCGGTTCGCACCGGCTGACCGTCCGGGTCATTCCGGTCACCCGACCGGTTTTCACCGGTCCCTGAGCTGAGCCCCGGCGCCCACCCCCCCCGGCGTCGGGGCTCATCCCTGTTCGGGGGCAGCCGCCGGGCGGCCCTGTTCCGGGGCGGCCGGGAGGCGGTCCTCGTCCGCCGTGTCCCTCCTCCGGGGCGGGGGCAGGGCGGCGCGGGTCAGCCGGGCGCCGAGGCTCTCCAGATACGCCACCAGCTGCGGCGGCCCCTGTGCGGAGAACTCGCAGTCCACCAACGCCAGCCGCAGCGCCACCCACTCCAGCGAATCGGTGCACGAGGCCCGCAGCCGGCAGCCGCCCCCCGCTTCCGGCTCCGGCGCCCCGAGATGCGCGGGCAGCCGCGCCGCCACGAACTCGGCCGACGCCCCGAACCACACATCGAGGCGCAGCTCCGGCTTCATCCGCCGCATCGACCGAGCCAGGAACTTCGCCGCGTCCTCGCTCCTCGCCTCACTCCCCGCGCCCTCGACGGGCAGCGGCCTCGGCGCGAACCGGGCCCCCGTCGCGTACGGCTCGCCGACCCGGTCCACCCGGAACGTACGCCAGTCCTCCCGGTCGAGGTCGTACGCCACCAGGTACCAGCGCTGTCCGGCACTCACCAGCCGGTACGGCTCGACCAGCCGCTTTGTGCGGGTACCGTCCCCGCTGCGGTACGCGAACCTCAGCCGCTCCCGCCCGGTGGCCGCCGAAGCCAGCGTCGTCAGGGTCCGCGGGTCGATGGTGGCGCCGTCGCCCCGGGTCAGCGGCACCGTGGCGTTCTGGAGCGCGGAGACCTGGTGCCGCAGCCGCGAGGGGAGCACCTGCTCCAGCTTCGCCAGCGCCCGTACGGAGGCCTCGTCGACGCCCTCGATCGCGTGCCCCGCCCCGGCCCGCAGCCCCACGGCGATGGCCACCGCCTCCTCGTCGTCCAGCAGGAGGGGCGGCATGGCGGCGCCCGCCACCAGGCGATAGCCGCCCACGGAGCCGCGCGAGGCCTCGACCGGGTAGCCCAGATCGCGCAGCCGGTCGATATCGCGGCGGATCGTGCGCGGGCTGACGTCGAGCCGCTCGGCCAGCTCGCCGCCCGGCCACTCGCGCGGGGTCTGGAGGAGCGACAGCAGTTTCAGCAGTCGTGCGGGGGTGTCGGACATGGCCTCAGGATGCCGGACCATCAGGCCATGATCTGACCTAATGGGTGCGTAGGTTCTTCCCATGCCTTCCGCACCCCCGCCGCTCGCGGCATCGGACCCCGCGCCGCCCACAGCACCCGCCACGCACACAACACCTGATACAGCTGCCACACCTGCCATGCCTGCAACACCCACTGCACCCGCAGCACCCACTGCACCCGCATTGGGGAAAACGTCGGCCGTACCCCCATCGGCACCGGTGGGGGCACCGGGCACAGCTGTGCCCGCCCCGGCCGACCGGCGTCGCTGGTTCGCGCTCGCCATCGTGATGACCGCGGCCTTCATGGACCTGGTCGACGTCACGATCGTCAACATCGCGATCCCCAGCATCCAGCGCGAGACCGGGGCCTCGGTCTCCGCGATCCAGTGGATCACCGCCGGTTACGCCCTCGCGTTCGCGGCCGGGCTGATCACGGGCGGCCGGCTCGGCGACATCTACGGGCGCAAGCGGCTCTTCCTCATCGGCATCGGCGGATTCACCCTCGCCTCCGCCCTGTGCGGCTTCGCGGGCAGCCCCGAGATACTGGTCGCGGCCCGCGTCCTCCAGGGCGCCACGGCCGCGCTGATGGTGCCGCAGGTCCTGTCGATCGTGCACGCCACCTTCCCCGCGCACGAGCGCGGCAAGGTCTTCGGACTGTTCGGCGCGGTCGTCGGGCTCGGCGCGGTCTCCGGCCCGCTGCTGGGCGCGCTGCTCACCGAGTGGGACCTCTTCGGGCTCGGCTGGCGGCCGATCTTCCTGATCAACCTGCCCGTAGGCATCGCCGGTCTGCTCCTCGGCGCGAAGTTCATCACCGAGTCCAAGGCCCCCAAGGCGGTCCGTCTCGACCTTCTCGGCGTCGCCCTGATCACTCTGGCGATGCTGATGCTCATCTACCCGCTCACCCGGGGACACGAGGTGGGCTGGCCGCTCTGGGGCCACCTGTCGATGGTGGGCAGCCTGTTCGTCTTCGGGGCGCTGGTCCTGTACCAGCGGCAGAAGGCGCTGACCGGCGGCTCGCCGCTGATCGAACTGTCCCTGTTCCGGGTCAAGAGCTTCGCCGCCGGCATCGCCGTGCAGCTGACCTTCGGCGTCGGCCTCGGCATCTTCTTCCTGGTCTGGACGCTCTACATGCAGATGGGCCTCGGCTGGAGCGTGCTGCGCGCCGGTACGACGGGCATCCCGTTCTCCGTCGCCGTCTCGGTGGCCGCCGGGATCTCCGTGCAGACGCTGGTGCCCCGCTTCGGCCGCAAGGTCCTCCAGGCGGGTGCGCTCCTCATGATCGCCGGACTGCTGATCTACCTCTGGGAGAGCGAGCGGTACGGCATGGGCATCACGTCCTGGCAGATGGCCGTCCCGCTGGTGGTCATGGGCGCGGGGATGGGGCTGATCGTGGCTCCGCTGACCGACGCGGTGCTCTCCGAAGTGCCCAAGCAGCACGCGGGTTCGGCCTCGGGCCTGATCAACACCGTGCAGCAGATGGGGACGGCCCTCGGCCTCGGCCTGGTGTCCGTCGTCTTCTTCGGGGCGATCGGTGACCGGCTGGCCCCCGAAGCGGTCGGCCCGGCGTTCGTCGAGGCGTTCCAGCAGTCGCTGTGGTGGGTGGCCGGGGTGTTCTCGGTGATCTTCCTGGCGATGTTCGCACTGCCCGCCCGGCCGCGCGCCCATGTGGAGGGCGACGCGAACATGGAGGCCGACGCGAACTGACCCGCACGGGCAGCGGAACCGCCCCACTGAACGGCGTCGGCGGAACCGCCCGACTGTGACCGGCCCCGGCGGAACCTGCCCACTGTGAACGGCGTCGGCGGAATCAGCCCGGCACGACCGGTCCCGCGCGACCGGCCCCAGCGGCGAACCGTCGGGGCCGGTCACACCGGTTCGGGTCGGTCAGCAGATCCGGATGCGGCTCTCCATCGCCGCACGGGCGGTCTGCTCGTCCTCGTACACCTCGCACATGTGGCGGCCGTCGGGCGTCGCCGTGTGCTCGACCTCCCACAGGCTCGTCTCGCTGCCGTCCAGCAGCAGGAACGCGTGCTCGTAGAGCGTGAATCCGGCCGCCCGGCCGTCAACGTGGCACTGACGCCCGAAGATCTGGGTGATGTGGTGGGCGAAGGCGGACCGGAGCAGCCCCGTCTTCTGCTCGCCGGGCCGGTCGGCGTTCTCCGCGCGGCGCAGCACCCGGCGGGCGTGGTCCGCGGAATTGTCGGGCGCGTACGTCCGGGGGAGCGGGGCCGCAGGGGCGGACATCAGGACCGTCAGCATCTCCAGATCCCCCTGAGCCTCCTGCACCCCCTCGTCGCCGAAGGCCGGGGAGTCGGAGAAGCTCCCGGCCAGCCGGGACGCGGCGATGCGGGCGTCGCCCTCCTGGTCGTACAGCTCGTGCCGGAGCGGGGTGCGCAGGTCCCGGCCTCCGCTGTGCACCAGCTCCCACAGGGTCAGGGCGGAGCCGTCGGCGAGGAGATACGTGTGACGGTAGGTCTCGCGGTGCAGCACGGCACTGTGGTGCGAGGAGTGCAGCGAACTGCTGTGGGCGAGCGCTGTGCCGAGGCGGTCGACCGTCCTGTCGGGAAGGTCGAAGGAGTTGAGGGCGCGTCGCAGGAGTCGGTCGAGGTGGTGCTCGGTTGTCTCGTACGGATCGCTCAAGGTGGTGTCTCCAGGCCGTCGCCGCGTGTTACTTGGTGCGTGCTTAACGTAGTCCCTGGGTCCGGCATCGTGACCGGGGTTGGTAAAAACGTAGGGTGCACGCAGAAAGTTCCCCCCTTGTTCCCGGTGCATTTCGGGCGGTTGGGATGAACTCCCTTGCACGGACGGCGAGTCGGCCACCCGCGCGCCCCTCGCTCACACCGCGCGCCCCCTGGGGGCTGCCGTTCGCATCAGGCCTCACCTCCGTACAGCTCCGTGTACGACAGGAGCCTGCCGCCCGGCCCCTCGGTGCTCCGGGCCGCACGCACCGCCTTCACGATGGCCCGTGCCAGGACGTCGGCGCCCGCCGCCAGGATCTCGTTGACAGCGACCGGGTCCCCTGGAGGAACCCGTACGTCCCCGGTGGCCAGCGTGAACACGGTGTCCCCGTCGGTCAGCAGATGGACCGGGCGCACCGCGCGGGCCAGGCCGTCGTGTGCGGTGCCCGCCAGCTTCTGGGCCTGTGCCCGGGTCAGGTCCGCATCCGTGGCGACGACCGCGATCGTCGTGTTGAACGGCGGGGCCCCGCCCCCGGCCGCCTCCATCGCTTCCCGCTCCCGCGCGAGACGCCGCTGCGCCGCCGCGTGGACCTCGGCCGGAGGGTGCGCCGGCGGCTCCCCGGCCCCGTACTCCCCGAACAGCACCCCGGTCCGGGGATCGACCACCGAGCCCGCCGCGTTCACCGCGGCGAGGGCGGCCACCGTGACCCCGGAGGCGAGGCGGGCGCTCGCCGTGCCGATGCCGCCCTTGAGCTGCCCGGCCACCGCACCGGCGCCCGCGCCCACGCCGCCCTCGGTGACGGGCTCCCCGGGCCCCGTGGCGGCCGCGGCCTCCACCGCTGCGCGGCCGGTCGACGCGTCGGGGCGGGCCCGCCAGTCGCCGCCCCGGCCCAGGTCGAAGAGGGCGGCGGCCGGAACGACCGGGACCACCTGGTCGGGGCCGGCGCCGACCCGGACGCCCCGGCCCTGCTCCTCCAGCCAGGCCATCACGCCGGACGCGGCGTCGAGCCCGTACGCGCTGCCGCCCGTGAGGACGACGGCGTCGACCCGCTGCACCAGATTGCGCGGGTCCAGCGCGTCCGTCTCCCGCGTACCCGGCCCGCCGCCCCGCACGTCCACGGCGGCCACCGCCCCGCCCTCGGGCGCCAGGACGACGGTCGTGCCGCTCAACGCGCCCGCACCGGCGACCTCCGCGTGGCCGACGCGGATTCCGGCCACGTCGGTCAGGGCGTCCAGCAGGGGCGGGTGCCCGGGGGGCCCGGCCTCGGAATCCAGGCGGTCCACGGGGTCCAGGCGGTCCACCGAGTTCAGGGGGTTCACGGGGTTCAGGGGGTCCACGGGGTTCATGGGGGGCATCGTGCGGCTCCTCGGGTCGGCATCGAGGCCCGCAGGAGAGTCGGGCCGGATGCGACTCGAACGTACCGGCGCTCCAGGAGGGTGCGCGAGGCCCCGCACGGACAAGGGGGCAGGCCCGACCGGGCCGGGGAAAGGTGGGGGAGGGTTCCTCAGTCTGTCGTTCCTCGTCGTGCTCGGCCCGGTCCCACGGCGGCTCACACCTCGTGGTGAGCCGCCGTACCCTGGAGACATGAGCGCCGCCCCCGCCCCCCGCCCGCGAGATGCGAAGCAGCAGCAGCCACTGGAGCAGCCGCCACAGGAACCGAAGCCCAAACCGGTTCTTATCTTCGACGATCCGCTGGACCGGCAGTCCGCGGACGATACGGACCAGGGGTGGGGTGAGCGGCCTCTTACCGGCGGCAGCGCCGCAGACCTCGCGCGCTTCCTGGACGAGAAGCCGCCCCACCACATCTGAGCAGTGGCCCGGAGGGCTACCGGTCCTCGCGCGGGCCCGCGGCGGTCCCGCCGGGACCGTCGCCCGAGTCCTGCCCAGGGGTGCCCGGTGTGCCACCGGTGCGCTGTGCGACAAGGGCGTCGCGGATCTCCTTGAGCACCTCCAGCTCGCTCACCTCCATCGTTTCCCGCACGCCTTCCTTGGCGGCCTGCATCGCCGCCCGCCGGGCCAGATACTTGGCCATCGGCAGCACCATCAGGAAGTACACGACGGCGGCGGTGATCAGGAAGCTGAGAGCGGCACTGAGCACCGAGCCCCACAGGATCTCGATCCCGTCCATCTCCCCGGTCCCCGGGTCCGTCGTGCAGGGGCCCTGGAGGCAGGAGCTGTAGCTGTCCAGGTCCTGGGTGCCGAGCGCACCGACCAGGGGGTTGATGACGCCCTTGACGACCGCGTTCACGACGTTGGTGAACGCGGCGCCGATGACGACAGCCACCGCGAGGTCGATCACATTGCCGCGCGTCAGGAAGGCTTTGAAGCCGTCCAGCAGACTGACCTTCTTCTCGCTCACAGGTGAGCCTTCTTTCGCATGTGCGGTAGGGGGAGCAAACTGCTCCGCCACCTAGGGCGTGTATCGAATGTGCTGGTCACAGCCACTCGTTGATGGCCGCTACGAGGACAGTCGCCTCGTAGCGGACCGCGAGCTTGTCGTAGCG
>NZ_JBIDBC010000049.1:0-36344 GCF_043202835.1 Streptomyces sp. NPDC048142 | reverse complement strand
ATCTTCGAACTCGTCGACTACGGCGTCGTCGGCGACCTCTTCGCCGTCGTCCCCCAGCTCACCGAAGAGATCAACACCCGCAAGGGCTGAACCCCGGCCGACAGACCCGCTCCGGGCCGCACGGTGAACCCCACCGTGCGGCCCGTCCGCGTCGTACCGTCGTGACCGTCGTCCGCGTCGTCACCGTCGCTCTTCGGCCGGACGTGACGCCGGGTCCCGGTCCTCACGGTCCTGTGCGCCGAGGCCGAACGTGGTGAAGGCCGTGCGCTCCGGCAGCGGGTAGAACTCCTTGCCCGTCAGCGCGTTGACGATGACGGCGGAACGCCAGGCGGCCAGGCCCAGGTCCGGTGCGCCGACGCCGTGCGTGTGCCGCTCGGCGTTCTGCACGAAGACGGATCCGGCGATCTCCGGTGCGAGGACGAGCCGTTGGGCCGCGTCGACCTTCGGACGCCCGGCCTCGTCGCGGACGATGTACGGGTCGAGAGCGGCGAGCAGCGTGTCGACGGGGCGCTCCCGGTAGCCGGTGGCGAGGACGACGGCGTCGGTGACGAGCCGGCCCCGCGCCTCCTGCTGGCCGTGCTCGACGCTAAGTTCGATGCGCCCCGCCCCGGTGGTTGCCGCGCCGGTGACCTCGATGCCGGGGGTGAGCGTGACGTCGGGCCAGCCGCCGCCGAGGCTGCGTCGGTACAGCTCGTCGTGGATGTCCCCGAGCGTGTCCCCGCTGACGCCCTTGTACAGCTGCCACTGGCGCGGCAGGAGCCGGTCCCGGGCGGCCTGCGGAAGGCCGTGGAAGTAGCGGGTGTAGTCGGGGGTGAACTGCTCCAGGCCGATCTTGCTGTACTCCATGGGCGCGAACGCCGGCGTACGGGCCAGCCAGGTCAGCCCTTCCGCCCCCTCGGGCCGGGACCGCAGCAGGTCCAGCAGGACTTCGGCGCCCGACTGGCCCGAGCCGACGACGGTGATGTGGCGGGCGGCCAGCAGCCGGTCCCGCTGGGAGAGGTAGTCCGCGGAGTGCAGCACGACGGCGGCCGGGTCCTGGACCAGGTCCCGCAACTGCGGGGGGACGTGGGGCGCGGTGCCGACACCGAGGGCGAGGTTACGGGCGTGGGCGAGCCCGGTCGTGAGGGGCTCACCGTCGGGCCCCGACCGGGTGAACTCCACGGCGAAAGCCTCCCGTTCGGCGTCCCAGGCCACCGTGTCGACCCGGTGGCCGAAGCGAGTGGCGGGGAGTTCGGTACTCACCCAGCGCAGATAGCTGTCGAACTCCGAGCGGTGGATGTGGAAGCGTTCGGCGAAGTAGAACGGGAAGAGCCTGCGGCGGATCTTGATGTAATTGAGGTAGGACCAGGGGCTGGTGGGCTCGACAAGGCTCACCAGGTCGGCGAGGAAGGGCACTTGGAGGGTCGCGCCCTCGATGAGCAGCCCCGGGTGCCAGTGGAAGGCGGCGCGCTGCTCGTAAAAGACGGTGCGCAGCCCGGGTACGCCGTCGGCGAGCGCGGCGAGCGAGAGGTTGAACGGCCCTGCCCCCACCCCCAGCAGATCGAGGGGCGGCGTGCGCGGTCCCGGCGTCATCGGGTTCCTCCGGCTGGGGCCGCCGGGGCGGCAGCGGGCCGTCCCGGGCGAGTCGTGCGCAGCGTCATCGTCATGGCGACAGCCTTTCCGTCACGGAGATATCGGTTCCTTCGGCCACCGAGGCTTCGCTCACAGCACGGCCCGCCGCGCTTCCGGTCGCGGCACGGCCCGCTGCCGCCACGACGAGACTCCCGGCACACTCTCCGGGCCGGGAACCGGCGGCGTACCCCCGCTCACACCCCACGCTCCCCGGGGAGTTCGCAGGGCGGCAGGCCCTGAACGCGCGGCATGGTGAAGCCCTTCGGTCGGAGTGTGCGGCGGGTGGTGCGCAAGCGGGTCCGCGCGCAGGGCGACACCGGGGAGGAAAGATCCACCACGGGGATTTCACTAGTTAGGCTAACCTAACTCCGGGGGCGCCGATGACGTCGCCCCGCCGGGTCGTGGAAGCTACTTCGCGTACCAGGACCCCAAGTTGTTGGTTCCCGCCTCCGCCGCCCGGCGCAGCGCGTCCGTGGAGCCCAGCAGGTCGGGCGGCAGATAGCCGGAGCCGACGCCGAGTTCCCATCCGTGCACCTGGACGGCGAGGGCGGCCAGGGCAAGGGTGTCGAGCGGCAGCAGAGTGCGGGGCGCGGGGTGGGACTCCACGCTCTCCCGGTAGGTGTCGAGCCCTGCCGCCAACGCCTCTTCGAAGGCCCCCTGTTCGTCGTCGAGGAGCACGCGCAGCAGGTGCTGATCGGGGGTCGGTGCGCCTGCGGCGTCCAGCGCGGCGGCCGCCTGTTTCCACTCGTAGGCATCGGGCTTGCACAGCGGCACGGTGGGCCAGTGGCGGGGCTGGTGGCCCTCCGTCCGGGTCAGATAGAGGCACAGGGCGTCCATCGCGGCGAGGTCAGCCGGGTCCGATGTCGAGGTGAGCGGGGAATAGGGCACTTCTTCGTGGATCTCGGGCGCGTAGTCGTTCCGCAGCAACAGTCCGATCACCCGCTGCCAGTCCCATACGAGGCCGCTGACCAAGCAGATCGCGAAGGTGTCGAGCCAGGTACGGGCGGAGGGGGCCTGCGCTCCCGCGTGACCGAAGGCGGCGCTGAAGGACACGTCCTCGGTACTGAGCTTCTCGCCGATCAGCGGGAAGGGGATCTTCTGGTCGCCGTCGGGGTAACAGCCGACGCTCAACTCCCCCAGGCGGCACTCGGCCGCCGTGCGCAGCGCGGAGCGGGTCACGTCGTCGAGCGCGGCTCCCTGCGCGGTGCGCGCGGCGACGTGGTCGAGCAGTTCGTCGGCCGCTTCGGCCATGCGCCGCGGGGCCGGGTCGTCGTAGCGCATCCGGTGCCACCGTCCCGCGGTGCGTCCGACGATGCCCTCCGACGCCTCGTCCAAGCGCCGGGCATCCACCTCATGACACGTCACTTCCCGCACGTACCCCGCCCTTTCGTGATCTTCGATCCGGAAGCGGCACGCTATCAGCGGGCTCGGACATCCCCCGGGGCCGCACGGGTGCGGCCCGGTGCGGGAGCGGCGGTGGCCGCTCCCGCACCGGGCCCGGATCACGCCGCTTCGGTGGGCAGCTCCGCGCGGATCTGCCGCGCGGCGGCGACCAGGTTCTCCAGGGAGGCCCGGGTCTCGGGCCAGCCACGGGTCTTCAGGCCGCAGTCGGGGTTCACCCACAGGCGCCCGGCCGGGATGGCCTCAAGTCCCTTGCGCAGAAGGGCCGCTGCCTCGTCGGTGCCGGGGATGCGCGGGGAGTGGATGTCGTAGACGCCGGGTCCGGCCTCACGCGGGTAGCCGTGGGCGGCCAGTTCGCGGGCGACCTGCATGTGGGAGCGGGCGGCCTCCAGGCTGATGACGTCGGCGTCGAGGTCGTCGATGGCCTGGACGATGTCGCCGAACTCGGCGTAGCACATGTGGGTGTGAATCTGGGTGTCGGGCCGCACGCCGGCGGTGGCGAGCCGGAAGGACTCGGTCGCCCACGCCAGGTACGCGGCGTGCTCGGCGGCTCGCAGCGGGAGTGTTTCGCGCAGTGCGGGCTCGTCGACCTGGATCACCGAAGTGCCGCTCGCCTCCAGGTCGTTCACCTCGTCACGCAGGGCGAGGGCCACCTGGCGTGCGGTGTCGCCGAGCGGCTGGTCGTCACGGACGAAGGACCAGGCGAGCATGGTGACCGGGCCGGTGAGCATGCCCTTGACGGGCCGCTCGGTCAGCGACTGCGCGTACGTGGTCCAGCGCACCGTCATCGGCTCGGGGCGCGAGATGTCGCCCGCGAGGACCGGCGGGCGGACGTAACGGGTGCCGTAGGACTGCACCCAGCCGTGCTGGGTGGCGAGGTATCCGGTGAGCCGCTCGGCGAAGTACTGCACCATGTCGTTGCGTTCGGGCTCGCCGTGCACCAGGACGTCCAGTCCGGCCTTCTCCTGGAAGGACAGCACCTCGCGGATCTCGTCCTTGATGCGCTCCTCGTACCCGGCTCGGTCGATCCGTCCCGCACGCAGGTCCGCGCGTGCGGTGCGCAGTTCGGTGGTCTGCGGGAACGAGCCGATGGTGGTCGTCGGCAGCAGCGGCAGCCCGAGGTGGGCGCGCTGGGCGGCGGAGCGCTCGGTGTACGGCTGTGAGCGGCGGCCGTCCGCGTCGGTGATGGCCGCCGTACGGGCCCGTACCGCCGGGTCGCGGGTGAGCGCGGCACCGGCGCGGGAGGCCAGGTCTGCGCGGTTGGCGGCGAGTTCGGCCGTGATGGTGTCCGTGCCGCCGCCCAGGCCTCGGGCCAGGACGACGATCTCCTCGGTCTTCTGCTTGGCGAAGGCGAGCCAGCGGGCGATCTGCGGGTCGAGGTCGCGCTCGGCGTCCGCGTCCAGCGGGACGTGCAGCAGGGAGCAGGAGGCGGAGACGTCGACCCGGTCGGCGAGGCCGAGGAGGGTGCCGAGGGTGGCGAGCGACTTCTCGTAGTCGTTGATCCAGATGTTCCGGCCGTTGACGACACCGGCGACCAGGCGCTTGCCGGGCAGCCCGCCGGCCGCCGCGAGATCGTCGAGGTTCCCGGCGCCGGACTCGGTGAAGTCGAGCGCCAGCCCGTCGACGGGGGCCTTGGCCAGGACCGGCAGCGCCTCGCCGAGCCGCCCGAAGTAGGAGGCGACCAGCACCTTCGGCCGGTCGGTGAGTCCGCCGAGCTCGCGGTAGGCGCGGGCGGCGGCGTTCAGCTCGGCCGGGGTCCGGTCCTGGACGAGCGCGGGCTCATCCAGCTGCACCCATTCCGCGCCCGCCGCCCGCAGGTCGGCGAGGACCTCGGCGTACACGGGAAGCAACCGGTCCAGCAGGGTCAGCGGCTCGAAGTCCGCGGCCACCCCCGGGGCCGCCTTGGCGAGCAGGAGGTAGGTGACGGGGCCGACGAGCACCGGGCGCGGGGTGTGACCGAGCGCGAGGGCTTCCCCGAACTCCGCTACCTGCTTGGCGGAGTCGGCGGCGAACACCGTGTCCGGCCCCAGCTCGGGCACCAGGTAGTGGTAGTTGGTGTCGAACCACTTCGTCATCTCCAGCGGCGCGACGTCCTGTGTGCCGCGGGCCATGGCGAAGTAGCCGTCGAGGGCGTCGGCACGGATCGCTTCGCGGTGCCGCTCGGGGACAGCGCCGACCATGACGCTGGTGTCCAGGACATGGTCGTAGTACGAGAAATCACCGGTCGGCACGTCGTGGACTCCGGCCTCGGCGAGCTGCTGCCAGGTCCCCCGGCGCAGGTCGGCGGCGGTCCGCCGGAGGGTGTCCGCGTCGACGCGGCCCTTCCAGTAGCCCTCGATGGCCTTCTTCAGTTCACGGTTACGGCCCTGGCGGGGGTAGCCGTACACGGTGGCCCGTGCTGCCGCGGCTGCGGGCTTCGCTGTCACGTGACTCTCCTTCGCGAGCGTGTCTGTTGTCGCAGACCCCGGGACGGGACGCGGACGCGAAGGGATGACGCGTCGGGCGGACACCCGGGACACGTTGAACCGTGTCCGTCCGCCTGACGGTTACGCCGACCCGCCCACGAGGTCACCGGGATCTCCGCACGCGAACGGTCGCGTGCGGGCAGCGGGCAGGTCTTCGGACTCGCGGGCACGTCTGCCGGGGCACACACCTAATGGCCGTCGCTTCCCAGACCCGGCCGGGCCCAGTGCGTATGACGGCGGTCGTTCCCACTCACCGCTGCGGGGCAGTCCCGGATTTCCACCGGGTTCCCTCTTACGACACCCTGTCTGGCGGACAGGGCGAACCAGCTGCACCGGTCAGCCTAGAAGGGGCGTCCGTCCGGCGCACACCGTTGTTCACCCTTCGGACGGTGATGTGGGACACGGTGCGTCCTCCCCGGCGCCGGGGAGGACGCCCCCGCGGCGGACGGTCGCCGGGGCCCGCGCACGTTCTCCGTCCGTTCGACTGTTCGTCAAGGGCTCGCTGACCGCCAGTCAGGTCGTTCGCGTCAACTGGGCGTGACAGTGACACAGATGTAACCGAATGGCGTAGGGACTGCGGAACCACAGAGCGTCACAAGCCGTTCTTCTTCCCACTACACGGCCGCCGACCCGCGGCGAGGCCGACCGAGGAAACGGAAAACGCCAGATGAAGAAGACAGTCGGGTGGGCCCAGGACGGCGACGACTGGACGATCACCGTGAACGGCACGCTGTACCGCGCCGTCGAGCGGCCGACGGACGGCCGCGTGCACGACTACCTGGTACGGGGCAGCGACCTGACCGCCGAATGCCCCAGCCTGGGACACGGGCTCGGTGTGATCCGGGCGCACGAGTCCCGCGACTGACACCCCACAGGTCCGACGACGAGGTGCGGCGGCCGGAGCCGCCCGCGCCTCGACGCGGACCTTTCAGCCGTTCGTACGATCCGCGCCGCCCGTACGATCCGCGCCGCCCGTACGAGGGGTACCCCCCTGGTCGTCCGAGACATCCGTGTCGTCCGGACCTTGGCGCAGCAGATAGGTGTCCATGATCCAGCCGTGCCGTTCGCGGGCCTCCGCGCGCAGTCGGCTGATCCGGCCCGCCACCTCGTCGAGCGGTCCGGAGACGAGCAGTTCGTCCGGGGTCCCGATGTAGGCGCCCCAGTGGATCCACCACCCCCTGCCCGTCAGCTGGGTGAAGCTCTCGTGGCCGTCGAGCATCACGACGAGGTCGCAGTCCTCGGGGAATCCCTGGGCGAGCCGCCGGCCGGGGGTGATGTGGATGGGGCGGCCGACCCGGTTCAGGGTGACCCGGTGCCGGGCGGCGAGGGCCGAGACGCTGCTGATGCCGGGGATCACCGTGTGGCCGAATTCCACCGTTTCCCGGCCGCGGATGTCGTCCAGGATCGCGAGCGTGCTGTCGTACAGGGACGGGTCTCCCCACACCAGGAAGGCTCCGCACTGCCCGGGGGCGAGCTCCTCGGAGATCAGGCGTTCGCAGACGTCGGCACGGCGGTGGCGCCAGTCGCGCACCGCCGAGGCGTAGCGTCCGCTGTCCTGCTGGGTACGGTCCCGCCACGGGTCCTCGGCGTCGACGACGCGGTAGGGGCCGGTCAGGTGTTCGTCGAGGATGTCCCGTCGCAGCCGGGTCAGCGCGTCCTTCTCCTTGCCCTTGCCCAGTACGAAGAAGACATCGGCCCGGCGCATGGCCTTCACCGCGGCGAGGGTCAGATGGTCGGGGTCGCCGGCTCCCATGCCGATGACGAGGATGTGGCGGGGTGCGTCGCTCATGTCGGCCGATCATGCCAGGAGCGAGGCGGGGTGGACTTACTAGGACGTCCAACTATATGTTCGTGAGCAGAGGGGTGACCGGCAGGGAGCCGGCCGCCCCGAAGGCCCGTGGTGTCAGGGAAGCCGGTGTGATTCCGGCGCGGTCCCGCCACTGTGACCGGGGAGTTCGTCCTCGCAGGACATGCCACTGACGGTGCAGCAGCCGTTGGGAAGGTACGAGGACGCGCGGTGATCCGGGAGTCAGGATACCGGCCGCGGGATGTTCCGTGTTTCCACGAGGATGGAGCAGACACGCATGGCACCGGTCCGCACCCACGGCCCCGCAGGCCCGTCCCGGCGAGCGGTTTGCCCCGCCCCCTGACGGCCCCCGCCCTTCGCGTCCCCGACGGCAGGCCCCTCCGCACCCGCGCGCACCGAACCGACGGTGCGCCGTGCGCCGGTGCCGCCGCGCGCCATCCCCGGACCTCACCTGACGATCCCACCTGACGACCTCACCGACAGGAGCAGGCTTCCATGGTTCGCGAGCTCACCCATTTCATCGGCGGCAAGAACACACCCGGCACCTCGGGCAGGTACGGCGATGTGCACGACCCCAATACCGGTCTGGTCCAGGCCCGCGTGCCGCTGGCCGACCGGTCCGAGACCGGGACGGCGATAGCGGATGCCGCCGAGGCGCAGCGCGCGTGGGGCGAGTGGAACCCCCAGCGTCGCGCCCGTGTGCTGCTCCGCTTCCTCCAACTGGTCGAGAAGGAGCGGGAGTCGCTCGCCCGGCTGCTCTCCTCGGAGCACGGCAAGACCGTGGCCGACGCGCACGGTGACATCACGCGCGGTCTGGACGTGGTGGAGTTCGCCGCCGGTGTCCCGCATCTGCTGAAGGGCGAGTTCAGCGACAACGCGGGGGGCGGGATCGACGTCCACTCGCTGCGCCGGCCGCTCGGGGTGGTGGCGGGCATCACCCCGTTCAACTTCCCGGCGATGATCCCGCTGTGGAAGGCCGCACCCGCTCTGGCCTGTGGGAACGCCTTCATCCTGAAGCCCTCCGAGCGGGACCCGTCGGTGCCGCTGCGGCTGGCCGAACTGTTCCTGGAGGCGGGACTGCCGCCCGGTGTCCTGAACGTCGTCAACGGCGGCAAGGAGGCCGTGGACACCCTGCTGGAGGACCCGCGCGTCAAGGCGCTCGGCTTCGTCGGGTCGACGCCGATCGCCGCGCACATCTACGCCACCGCCGCCGCCCACGGCAAGCGGGCGCAGTGCTTCGGCGGGGCGAAGAACCACATGGTCGTGATGCCGGACGCCGACCTGGACCAGGCGGTGGACGCCCTGATCGGCGCCGGTTACGGCTCGGCGGGCGAGCGGTGCATGGCGATCTCGGTGGTCGTGCCCGTGGGCGAGGCCACCGCCGACGCGCTGGTGGCCCGGCTGACCGAGCGGATCGCCGGGCTGCGGATCGGTCGCTCGGACGACCCCGGCGCCGACTTCGGTCCGCTGGTGGGCCGCGACGCGGTGGACCGGGTCCGCGGCTATGTCGACCTCGGCGTCGAGGAGGGTGCCGAACTGGTCGTCGACGGACGGGACTTCACCCTGGAGGGGCACGAGAACGGCTTCTTCGCCGGTGCTTCCCTCTTCGACCGGGTCACCCCGGACATGCGGATCTACCAGGAGGAGATCTTCGGCCCGGTGGTGTGCGTGGTCCGAGCGGCGGACTACGAGGAGGCGCTGCGACTGCCCTCGGAACACCCGTACGGCAACGGCGTCGCCCTGTTCACCCGCGACGGCGACACCGCCCGCGACTTCACCCGGCGGGTCGACACCGGCATGGTCGGCGTCAACGTGCCGATCCCGGTGCCGGTGGCGTACCACACGTTCGGCGGCTGGAAGCGGTCCGGATTCGGGGACCTCAACCAGCACGGGCCGGACGCCATCCGCTTCTACACCCGTACCAAGACGGTCACTTCGCGCTGGCCCGCCTCGGGGATCCGGGACGGCGCGAGCTTCACGATTCCGACCATGGGGTGAGCGCCATGACCACACTGCTCACCGACGACCAGCTCGCGGTCGTCGAGACGACACTCGACTTCGCCCAGGAACATCTGGCCCCGCACGCCGTGGCCTGGGACCAGGACAAGCACTTCCCGGTCGACGTCCTGCGCAAGGCGGCCGAAGTGGGCCTCGGCGGCGTCTACGTACGGGAGGACATCGGTGGTTCCGGGCTCTCCCGCTCCGACGGGGTCCTCGTTCTTGAGGCTCTGGCCACCGGCTGCCCGTCCATCGCGGGCTATCTCTCCATCCACAACATGGTCGGCTGGATGATCGACCGGTACGGCACCGAGGGCCAGCGGACCCGCCATCTGCCGACGCTCTGCACCATGGAGCGGCTGGGCAGTTACTGCCTGACCGAGCCGGGCGCCGGGTCCGACGCCGCCGCGCTGCGCACCCGTGCGGTGCGCGACGGCGACCACTACGTGCTGACGGGGACGAAGCAGTTCATCTCCGGCGCGGGGGCCTCGCACCTCTACATCGTGCTGGCCCGCACCGGCGATGACGGGCCCCGGGGGATCTCCGCGTTCCTCGTCGAACGGGACGACCCCGGGCTCTCGTTCGGGCCCGACGAGAAGAAGATGGGGTGGAACGCCCAGCCCACCCGCCAGGTCCTGCTGGACGGGGTCCGCATCCCGGCCGACCGGCTGCTCGGCGAGGAGGGCGGCGGCTTCCGCATCGCGATGAACGGCCTGAACGGCGGCCGACTCGGCATCGCGGCCTGCTCGTTGGGCGGCGCGCAGAGCGCCCTGGACCGGAGCATCGCCCATCTCGCGGACCGGGAGGCGTTCGGCGGCCGGCTGCTCGACGCGCAGGCCCTGCAGTTCCGGCTGGCCGATATGGCGACCGAGCTGGCGGCGGCCCGCGCGCTGGTGCGGCAGGCGGCCGAGGCACTCGACCGGAACGTGGCGGGCGCCCCGCAGTTGTGCGCCATGGCCAAGCACTTCGCGACCGACACCGGCTACTCGGTGGCCGACCGGGCGCTCCAACTGCACGGCGGCTACGGCTATCTGACGGAGTACGGCATCGAGAAGATCGTCCGGGACCTGCGGGTCCACCAGATCCTGGAAGGGACCAACGAAATCATGCGCGTCATGGTCGCCCGGAGCCTGACGGGAGCCCTGCGATGACCGAGGAGACCGTACGGGTGCGCGTCGAGGGGCGTACGGGGGTGCTGACCCTGAACCGGCCCGCCTCGCTCAACGCCCTCACCCACGCGATGGTGAAGACGATCGCGGCGGCCCTGGACCGGTGGGAGCCCGACCCGGAGGTGGGAGCCGTCGTCATCACCGGGGCCGGGGAGCGCGGCCTGTGCGCGGGCGGCGACATCCGGTCCATCCACGAGGACGCCAGGGACGGCGGCAGGGCGTCGGCCGCGTTCTGGCGCGACGAGTACCGGCTCAACGCCCGCATCGCCCGCTACCCGAAGCCGTACGTGGCGGTCATGGACGGCATCGTGATGGGCGGCGGGGTCGGGGTCTCGGCGCACGGCAGCGTCCGGATCGTCACCGAACGGTCCAAGGTGGCCATGCCGGAGACCGGGATCGGCTTCGTACCGGACGTCGGTGGCACCTATCTGCTGGCGCTGGCCCCCGGCGAGCTGGGCACCCACCTCGCCCTGACCGGTGCGGTGGTGGGAGCCCGGGACGCCCTGCTCTGCGGGCTCGCGGACCACTTCGTACCCCAGGCGGACCTGCCCGCGTTCCTCGCCGGACTGCGGACCGAGGCCCCGGACCGGGTGCTCCGCCGTCACGTCCGGGACGCGCCCCCCGGTGTACTGGACGCCAACCGCACCTGGGTCGACCACTGTTACGCCGCCGGCACGGTCGAGGAGATCGTGGAGCGGCTGCTCGCCTCCGACGTTCCGGCGGCCGGAGAAGCAGCCGCCACGATCCTCGGCCGCTCGCCCACCGCGCTGAAGGTCACCCTGGCGGCGCTGCGCCGGGCACGCGAACTCGGCCCGCTGGAACGGGTGCTGGAGCAGGAGTACCGCGTCTCGTGCGCGGCGCTGGCCTCCCCCGACCTGGTGGAGGGCATCCGGGCCCAGGTGATCGACAAGGACCGGACGCCTCACTGGTCGCCCGGCACGCTCGTGGAGGTCACGGACGCGGACGTGGCCAGGTACTTCGCACCGACCGGCGGCGAGGACCTCTCCCTCGCCGCGTCCGACTCACCTCAGGAGGTGCCCTGGTGACCACGACCGTCGCCTTCATCGGACTGGGCAACATGGGCGGCCCGATGGCCGCCAACCTCT
Organism: Streptomyces sp. NPDC048142; assembly: GCF_043202835.1. NCBI lineage: Bacteria > Bacillati > Actinomycetota > Actinomycetes > Kitasatosporales > Streptomycetaceae > Streptomyces > Streptomyces sp. NPDC048142. Next base: position 24,787 of record NZ_JBIDBC010000049.1, on the reverse strand, counting down.
TCAGGGCCGGGCACCGGGTGCTCGGTCACGACCTCGTCGAGTCCTGTCTGTCGGCCGCCGCGGGAGACGGGGTCGAGGCGGCCCCGTCCGCCGGCCGGGCGGCGGCCGTCGCGGACGTGGTGATCACCATGCTGCCCGCCGGCCGCCAAGTCCTCTCCCTGTACGGGCCGCAGGGCCTGCTCGCCGCCGCCCGCCCCGGCACCCTGTTCATCGACTGCTCGACCATCGACGTGGCCGATTCCCGGGCCGCCCACGCGGCGGCGGAGGCGGCCGGTCACCGGTCGCTGGACGCCCCGGTCTCCGGCGGGGTGGTGGGGGCCGTGGCGGGCACGCTCACCTTCATGGCCGGGGGCTCGGAGAGCGCGTTCGCGGAGGCCGGGCCGCTGCTGTCCGTGATGGGGAAGAAGGCGGTGCACTGCGGTGCGGCGGGCGCCGGACAGGCGGCGAAGATCTGCAACAACATGATCCTCGGTGTCTCGATGATCGCCGTCAGCGAGGCGTTCGTGCTCGCCGAGAGTCTCGGCCTGTCCGACCAGGCGCTGTACGACGTGGCGTCGGCGGCCTCCGGCCAGTGCTGGGCGCTCACCGTCAACTGCCCGGTCCCCGGCCCGGTCCCGACGAGCCCGGCCAACCGGGACTACCGCCCCGGATTCGCCGCGCCCCTGATGGCGAAGGACCTCGGGCTGGCCGCCAACGCGGTGCACGCCGGCGGGGTGGACGCCGAACTGGGGCTGCTTGCGGCCGAGTTGTACGCCAGGTTCGCCGAGGGCGCGGGGGCGGACCAGGACTTCTCCGGGATCGTCCGGGCCATCCGGGCGGCCTCGTCGAACACCACCGATCCACAGAAGGGCAGCACCACATGAGCGAGACCAGCGAGAACGCGTCCACTCCGGGCCCGTACGGGACGATCCTGGTCGAGCGCCGGGGCCGCACCGCGCTGCTCACCCTGAACCGCCCCGAGGCGCTCAACGCTCTGAGCCTGGAGGTCATGCGGGAGACGGTCGAGGCCACCGAGGCGCTGGACCGGGACCCCGGCGTCGGCTGCGTCGTCATCACCGGCAGCGGCGGCAAGGCGTTCGCGGCGGGGGCGGACATCAAGGAGATGCAGCCGCAGAACTACGCGGACATGTATCTCGGCGACTGGTTCACCGCCTGGGACCGCCTCGGGCATCTCCGCACGCCCACGATCGCCGCCGTACGGGGCTACGCCCTGGGCGGCGGCTGCGAGTTGGCCATGATGTGCGACCTCGTCATCGCCTCGGAGTCGGCGGTCTTCGGGCAGCCGGAGATCCGGCTCGGGGTGATCCCCGGCATCGGCGGCTCCCAGCGGCTGACCCGGGCGATCGGCAAGGCCAAGGCGATGGACCTGTGCCTGACCGGCCGGAACATGGGGGCCGAGGAGGCGGAGCGGGCCGGACTGGTGTCCCGGATCGTCCCGGACGCGGATCTGCTCCAGGAGGCGCTCGCGGTGGCAGACACCGTCTCCGGGATGTCGGCGCCGGTCGCGATGATGGCGAAGGAGGCGGTGAACCGGTCCTTCGAGACGACCCTGGCCGAGGGCGTCCGCTTCGAACGCCGCCTGTTCCACGCGGTGTTCGCGACAGCCGACCAGAAGGAGGGCATGCAGGCGTTCACCGAGAAGCGGCCCGCGGAGTTCACACACCGCTGACCCACGCGTGGGCGCGGGATGAACCGCGCCCATGCGTGCGTTATAGACGGTTGTGTCCGGCTCATCACCGAGCCGGACCGCATAACGGAAGCTGGAGGCGGCGCTGTGCACGGTGAGTACAAGGTTCCCGGCGGCAAGCTGGTCGTGGTGGATCTGGACGTGGAGGGCGGGGCACTGCGGAACGTCCGCGTCGCCGGGGACTTCTTCCTCGAACCCGACGAGGCGATCCTCGCGATCGACGCGGCCCTGGAGGGCGCCCCGGCCAACACCGACACGGCCGGGCTCGCGGCGCGGATCGAGGCGGCGCTGCCCGACTCCACGGTGATGCTCGGGCTGAGCGCGGAGGGCGTCGCCATCACCGTACGCCGGGCGCTCGCGCAGGCCACGGAGTGGAGCGACCACGACTGGCAGCTGATCCACGAAGCCCCGCAGTCGCCCGCGCTGCACATGGCGCTGGACGAGGTGATCACCGCCGAGGTCGCGGCGGGGCTGCGGCCGCCGACGCTGCGGGTCTGGGAGTGGGACTCCCCCGCCGTGATCATCGGCAGCTTCCAGTCGCTGCGCAACGAGGTGGACCCGGCGGGCGTCGAGCGGCACGGCGTGAGCGTCGTGCGCCGGATCTCCGGCGGTGGTGCGATGTTCGCCGAGCCGAGCTCCACCATCACCTACTCCCTCGCCGTCCCGCAGTCCCTGGTCTCCGGGCTGTCGTTCGCGGACAGCTATGCCTACCTGGACGACTGGGTTCTCGAGGCCCTCGCCGACATGGGCATCAAGGCCTGGTACCAGCCGCTCAACGACATCGCCACCGAGGTCGGCAAGATCGCCGGGGCCGCGCAGAAGCGGATGGTGGGGCCGGACGGCGGGCCGGGGGCCGTGCTGCACCACGTGACCATGGCGTACGACATCGACGCCGACAAGATGCTGGAGGTGCTGCGGATCGGGAAGGAGAAGATGTCCGACAAGGGCACCCGGTCCGCGAAGAAGCGCGTCGACCCGCTGCGTCGGCAGACGGGGCTGCCACGCCGGGCGGTGATAGAACGCATGATCGAGTCGTTCCGCAAGCGTCACGGCCTCGGCGTGGGCAGTGTGACGGACGCCGAGCTGGCGCGCGCCGAGGAGCTCGTACGCACCAAGTTCGGTACGCCGGAGTGGACGGCCCGGGTGCCGTAGGCGGACCGCCGCGCCGGATGCGGGGCCCGCTCCGCCGGGTGCCGGCAGCCACCCACTCGTCCTCCGGCTCCTGCTCCTGCTCCTGACCGGCGGTCGCTCCTGACCGGCGGTTCGGTCCCTGCCCCCTTACAGGTTCCCGAACGCGAACCGCCCCGGCGGGCACGGGGCCGGCCGGGGCGGAGCGGTGAGGCGGACGGGTCCGCCTCGGATCAGGTCAGACGAGGGTCGCGATGGCCTGGTTGAACGTGGCGGACGGACGCATGACCGCCTCCGCCTTGGCCGGGTCGGGCTGGAAGTAGCCGCCGATCTCGGCCGGGGAGCCCTGCACCGCGATCAGCTCGGCGACGATGGTCTCCTCCTGCTCGGCCAGCGTCCTGGCGAGCGGCGCGAACGCCTCGGCGAGCTTCACGTCGTCGGTCTGCCGCGCCAGCTCCTGGGCCCAGAAGAGGGCCAGGTAGAAGTGGCTGCCCCGGTTGTCGATGCCGCCGAGGCGACGGCTCGGGGACTTGTCCTCGTTGAGGAAGGTGCCCGTCGCCCGGTCCAGGGTGTCGGCGAGGACCTGGGCCCGCGCGTTGTCCGTGGTGGTGGCCAGGTGCTCGAAGCTGACCGCGAGGGCCAGGAACTCGCCCAGGCTGTCCCAGCGGAGGTAGTTCTCCTTGACGAGCTGCTGGACGTGCTTGGGGGCCGAGCCGCCCGCGCCGGTCTCGAAGAGGCCGCCGCCGTTCATCAGCGGGACGACGGAGAGCATCTTCGCGCTGGTGCCGAGCTCCAGGATCGGGAAGAGGTCGGTGAGGTAGTCACGCAGCACGTTGCCGGTGACGGAGATGGTGTCCTCGCCGCGGCGGATGCGCTCCAGGGAGAAGGCGGTGGCCTCCTCCGGGGTCTTGACGGAGATGTCCAGGCCGTCGGTGTCGTGGTCGGCGAGGTACGTGGTGACCTTGGCGATCAGGTTGGCGTCGTGGGCGCGGGTCTCGTCCAGCCAGAACACGGCCGGGTTGCCGGTGGCGCGGGCGCGGGTCACGGCGAGCTTGACCCAGTCCTGGATCGGCAGGTCCTTGGTCTGGCACATCCGGAAGATGTCGCCGGCGCCGACGGCCTGCTCCAGCACTGCGGTGCCGTTCGTGTCGACGACGCGCACGGTGCCGGTGGCGGGGATCTCGAAGGTCTTGTCGTGGCTGCCGTACTCCTCGGCCTTCTGCGCCATCAGACCGACGTTGGGCACCGAGCCCATGGTCGACGGGTCGAGGGCGCCGTTGGCGCGGCAGTCGTCGATGACGACCTGGTAGACACCGGCGTAGCTGCTGTCCGGGAGGACGGCGATGGTGTCGGCCTCGTCGCCGTCGGGGCCCCACATGTGACCCGAGGTGCGGATCATGGCGGGCATGGAGGCGTCGACGATGACGTCGCTGGGGACGTGCAGGTTGGTGATGCCCTTGTCGGAGTCGACCATCGCGAGGGCGGGGCCCTCGGCGAGCTCGGCCTCGAAGGACGCCTGGATCTCGGCGCCGACGTCCGGCAGGGAGTCCAGGCCCTTGAGGATGCCGCCCAGGCCGTCGTTCGGGGTGAGGCCCGCCGCGGCGAGCTGGTCGCCGTACTTGGCGAAGGTGTTCGGGAAGAAGGCGCGGACCGCGTGGCCGAAGATGATCGGGTCGGAGACCTTCATCATGGTGGCCTTCAGGTGCACGGAGAACAGCACGCCCTCCGCCTTGGCGCGGGCCACCTGAGCGGTGAAGAACTCGCGCAGCGCGGCGACGCGCATGACGGCCGCGTCGACGACCTCGCCCTTCAGGACGGGTACGGACTCGCGGAGCACGGTGGTGGTGCCGTCGTCGCCGTGCAGCTCGATGCGGAGCGAGCCGTCCTCGGGGATGACCACGGACTTCTCGGTGGAGCGGAAGTCGTCGACGCCCATCGTGGCGACGTTCGTCTTCGAGTCGGCGCTCCAGGCACCCATGCGGTGCGGGTGGGCCTTGGCGTAGTTCTTGACGGAGGCGGGGGCGCGGCGGTCGGAGTTGCCCTCGCGCAGCACCGGGTTCACGGCGCTGCCCTTGACCTTGTCGTAGCGGGCGCGGACGTCCTTGTCAGCGTCGGTCTGCGGGTCGTCCGGGTAGTCCGGGAGCGCGTAGCCCTGCTCCTGGAGCTCGGCGATGGCCGCCTTGAGCTGCGGGATCGACGCCGAGATGTTCGGCAGCTTGATGATGTTCGCGCCGGGCGTCCTGGCCAGCTCGCCGAGCTCGGCGAGTGCGTCATCGATACGCTGCTCGGCCTTGAGGTGCTCCGGGAAACCGGCGATGATCCGCCCCGCGAGGGAGATGTCACGGCGCTCCACCGTGACGCCCGCGGTCGAGGCGTAGGCCTCGACGACGGGCAGGAGCGAATAGGTCGCCAGGGCAGGGGCCTCGTCGGTGTGCGTATAGATGATGGTCGAGTCAGTCACCGGGTGCTCCGCTCCACGTCTGCAACATTGCTTGACATCAAGATATCTCTTCACCGTGCCGGGCTCCACAAGGCCCCCGCACGGCTTCACTCACCGTGGGCGCGTGAGCGCCCCGGGCCGGGCCCTCACCGCCCGGCGTGAGGCGCTGGGGCGGCGTTACGGGGCCGGAGCCCGCGTTACGGGGCCGGTGAGGCCATCGCCCCAGCGGCGTTACGGAGTCGGCGGCCGGTGGTCGTACCAGCGCAGGTCGTCCTCCAGCCGGGCGGCGAGGGCGATCAGCCGCTCCTCGCTGCGGGAGGGGCCCAGGAGCTGGGCGCCGACGGGGAGCCCGGCCCGGGTGAAGCCGGCCGGGACGTTCACGCCGGGCCAGCCGAGGACGTTCCACGGCCAGGCGTACGGGCAGGCGGCGGCCATGGTGACGTCGGTGCGCCAGGCGCTGAGGCGGTCGAAGGTGCCGATACGGGGTGGGGGCGCGGCGGTCGTCGGGGTGAGGAGGACGTCGTACGTGTCGAAGAGGGCGCCGATCCTGCGGTGCTGACGCACTTCGCGGGCGCGGGCGGCCCGCACCACCCGCCCGCCCAGCCGCGTCCCGGTCCGCAGTGCGCTGCGGGTGCGCGGGTCGAGCAGGGCCGGTTCGGGGTGGCGGGCGGCGAATTCGGCGATGCCCACCGTGGCGCGGGGCACGAAGGCGAGGCCGATCAGCCCGTACCGGGGGCGGGCCTCCTCGACGTGGTGGCCGAGCCGGGCGAGGGTCTCGGCGAGCGCGGTGACCGCCCGGCGCACTTCCGGGTCCGGTGCGGCGCCGGTCAGGGTGAGCGGGGGCCGCCAGGCGAGGGCGATGCGCAGCCGGCCCGGGTCGCGGCGGGCGGCGTCGGCGGCGCGCACGGCGGGCGGGCGGTGGAAGTCGGCGGGGTGGGCACCGGCGGCCGCGTCCAGCAGGAGCGCCGCGTCGGCCACTGTACGGGCGAGAGGGCCGTTGACCGTGAGGCCCTGGAAGGCGTCGTGGTGCGGGTGGACGGAGACCCGGCCGCGCTGGGGCTTGATGCCGACGAGGTGGGTCCAGGCGGCGGGGATGCGGACGGACCCGGCACCGTCCGAGCCGAGGGCGGCGGGGACGAGTCCGGCGGCGACGGCCGCCGCTGATCCGCCGGAGGAGCCGCCCGGGGTGTGCGCGGTGTTCCACGGGTTGCGGGTGGCGCCGAAGGCGGGCCCTTCGGTGAAGGGCCACTGGCCCAGTTCGCAGGAGTTGGTCTTGCCGACGACGATCGCCCCGGCGGCGCGCAGCCGACGGACCGCCTCGCTGTCGGCGGCGGCCGGGGGCAGCTCCCCGTCGCAGCCGAAGTGGGTGGGCAGGCCCGCCACATCGGTGTCGTCCTTGACGGCGACCGGCACGCCGAGCAACGGCAGCCGCTCCCCCGCCGCGAGCCTGCGGTCGGCCTCCGCCGCCTCGGCGAGGGCCGCCTCGGCGCGCAGGTGGCGGAAGGCGTTGAGGGTGGGCCGGGTGGCCTCGATGCGGGCGAGGGCGTCGGCCACGAGCGCGGTGGAGGTGGTGGCGGCGTCGGCGAGCCGGCGGGCGCTCTCCGCGAGTCCGGGCGCCGGGGGCGGAACGGGGGTGGCCGGGCGGGGCGCGCGACCGGGGTCCCGTACGGCCGGTCCGGTCTGCTCGGTGGGCTCCGCTGAGGACATGGGCGTGCCGCCTCCCTCGTGTCGCGGGGCCGGCCGGTCGTCTCGTCCCGGCTGCGCCCACACGTACTTACTGGAGGGTAACGAGAGGAGGCGGCCCGCTCAACCGTTCCGGCCGTTCCGGCGGACGGGGAGCGCTTCCCGGTGGCCGTGCCGCCCATGCGCTTCGTCCCCACGACGAGGTACATGGGTCTCCGTAAGTTGTTAGGCGGCCCGGGAGGGCCGGGTGTGGCTTATGGGTCTCTGCCATCAGTGGCTTCGAAGGAGTGGCCGCCCGGCTCTCCGGGGCGCCCTGGCTGCTGATTGAGATGTGCGCGCTTCGTGCGGTCGCTGATTACGGAGATGACAGCGGGGTGTTCCTCGGGCCGACGGCATGCCGAACGGTGCGAGGAGGGGCGAGTGAGCGAGCGACGGGCCCGGGTATGGGCCGGAATCGATGCGGGCAAGGGGCATCACTGGGCTGCGGCGGTCGACGAGACCGGTGCGACGCTGTGGTCGAAGAAGGTCGACAACGACGAGTCGGCGATCCTGACCGCCATGGGCGAGATCCTGGACCTCGCCGACACGGTCCACTGGGCGGTGGACATCTCCGGCACGTCCTCCGCACTGATGCTGGCCCTGCTCGCGGCCCACGGCCAGCAGGCCGTCTACGTGCCCGGCCGCACGGTCAACCGCATGTCGGGGGCCTACCGGGGTGAGGCGAAGACCGACGCCCGCGACGCCTACGTCATCGCCGAAACCGCGCGCACCCGCCGGGACTTCGCGGCAATCGGCGTGCCCGCCCAGCTCGCCGCCGACCTCGCACTGCTGACCGCCCACCGCTCCGACCTGGTGGCCGACCGGGTCCGGATGATCAACCGGCTCCGCGACACGCTGACCGGCGTCTTCCCCGCACTGGAACGGGCCTTCGACTACAGCTCGCAGAAGGGCGCACTGGTCCTGCTGACCGGCTACCAGACGCCCGCCGCGATCCGCCGCCGCGGCCGGGCCCGGCTCACGGCCTGGCTCGCCAACCGCAGCGTCCGCGGGGCCGACGCGGTCGCCGCGACAGCCTTGGAGGCGGCCCAGGCCCAGCAGACCGCACTGCCCGGCGAGGACGCCGCCGCCCAGATCGTCGCCGACCTGGCCGCGCAGATCCTCGCCCTGGACGACCGCCTCAAGCACATCGACAAGCAAATCCGCGAGACATTCCGCACCCACCCACAGGCGGAGATCATCGAGTCCCTGCCCGGCATGGGCCCGATACTCGGCGCCGAGTTCGTCGTCGCCGCCGGCGACCTGTCGGCCTACGCCGACGCCGGTCACCTGGCCTCGGCGGCCGGGTTGGTGCCCGTCCCGCGCGACTCCGGCCGCCGCACCGGCAACCTGCACCGCCCCAAGCGCTACAGCCGCCGCCTGCGCAGGGTGTTCTACATGTCCGCGCAGACCAGCATCATCCGCGAGGGCCCGAACCGGGACTTCTACCTCAAGAAGCGCGGCGAAGGCTGCAAACACGTCCAGGCCGTCATCGCCCTGGCCCGCCGACGGGCCAGCGTCCTGTGGGCTCTCCTGCGCGACAACCGAGTCTTCACCCCCGAGCTGCCGGTCGCGCAAGCGGCTTGACTTCGTCATTGAGACTCCTTCGTGGCGCGTGCGGGCGCGTGCGGGCGCGTGCGGGCGCGTGCGGGCGCGTGTGCGTGCGTTCTCGGGGTGCGTGTTACGTGACCCGGGCGGGATGCGTGTTACGTGACCCGGGCGGGATGCGTGTTACGTGATCCCGGGCGGGATCGCCGCGGCTTTCCCACGCTCCGTGGCCGAGAACACCGCGGCGCTTCACTCCCCGTGCGCGCACCGGGCGGTGCCCCTGGACCCGGCGTACGCTCGAACTGTGCCGGTCACCATGGATCGCGGGGCCCTGACCGGGGCCTTTCCGAGGAGGCGATGTGAGCGGACACCGATGGGCCGCGCGGGCGGCCGCGGGCGCGGCGGCCGTCGCCCTCACCGTGACGGGTGGCGCGGTCGCACAGGCTGACGACGACATCGACTCGCTCGCCGCCGAGGAGATCGTCGACCTCTCGCGCGACGCCCTGCTCGATGTGCGGTCCCTGCATCTGAGCGCGCGCGGCAGTATCGACGGGAGCGGGGCGGACGTGAGCCTCGACCTCACCCTGGACCGTGAGGGGAACTGCACGGGCGGGATCGACATGGGCGGCGACGGTTCGGTGGAGATCGTGAAGCGCGGCGACGACGTCTGGCTGAAACCGGACGCCGCGTTCTGGGAGAGGCATGTGCCGATCGGCGGCTCCACCTTCGACGCGATCCTCGACGGCCGCTACATGAAGGCCTCGGCCGACCACCCCCGGCTGCTCGGTGTCACCGAGGTCTGCGATCTCGACACCTTCCGCGAGCTGATCGCGGACAACGCCGGCACCGCGGACCGGGGCACGCTGACGAAGGGCGAGAGGACCGAGGTGAACGGCACACCCGCCGTCCCGGTGACCAGGGTCGAGGACGGCGAGCGCCTGACGGCCTACGTGGCCGCCGAGGGCACGCCGTACCCGGTGCGGATCACCGTGCGGGACGCCGGCGAGGAAGGGACCGTGGACTTCTCCGGCTTCGACCGGCCGGTGCCGACGGCCACTCCCCCGGCGGACGAGACGGTGGACGTCACGGCCCTGCTCGGCCGCAGCGTCTCTCCTCTCTAGCTCGGGCCGACGCACTCCCGTACAGCGCGCACCCCTACAGCGCACCCGTACAGCGCACCCGAGCGGTCAGGTGGTCAGGGCCGGGATCACATCGACCGGTCGGTCCGGGCCCGGGGAGCGCCGGTGATCCCGATACGCACGTCGCGCCGGCCTGTTCCGCGGATGGCTTGATGGAACTTTGACCGACGCGTCCTAGCATTCTGACGACCGAGGAGCTAATCACCGCTTCTCGGTGTTTCAGCATGTCAAAACGATTCACATGGAAGGTCGGAGTGCCTTCGCACCGCTCCGGCCTTCCCGAAAACGCATGGGAGCTTTCATGGCGGACAACAATCTCTCTCCCGTCACGGTCATAGGTCTGGGGCTCATGGGGCAGGCCCTCGCCGGTGCGTTCCTCAAGGCTGGTCACCCGACCACCGTGTGGAACCGCTCGTCCCAGAAGGCCGACGAGCTTGTTCAGCAAGGGGCGGTCCTCGCTTCGTCTCCTGCGGACGCGGTCGCCGCGAGTGAGCTTGTCGTCGTCTGCGTGTCGACCTATGACGTGATGCACGACATTCTCGACCCGCTGGACGGTGCCCTTTCGGGTCGCGCTCTGGTCAACCTGACTTCGGGCTCTTCCGAGCAGGCCCGCGAGACCGCCGTGTGGGCCTCCGAGCGAGGCGCCGACTACCTCGACGGCGCGATCATGGCCATTCCGGCGACCATCGGCGGCGCCGAGGCGATCCTCTTCTACAGCGGTTCCGACACGGCGTTCACCACGTACGAGTCGGCCTTGAAGGTGCTCGGCGGCCGGACGACGATGGTGGGCGAGGACCCGGGTCTCGCGGTTCTCTACGACGTCGCGCTGCTCGGGGTCATGTGGGGCACGCTGAACAGCTTCATCCACGGTGCCGCTCTTCTCAAGAGCGCGGGTATCGAGGCCGGCACGTTCCTGCCCTGGGCGACCTCGTGGCTCGACGCCGTCAAGTTCTTCGCCACGGACTACGCGGGGCAGATCGACGCGGGCGACAAGAAGTACCCGGCGAACGACGCCAAGATCGAGACCCACTTCGCGTCGATCGAGCACCTGCTCCATGAGAGCCAGACGCAGGGCGTGAACACGGAGCTTCCCACGCTCGTCCACGAACTGGCGAAGCGGGCCATCGCCAAGGGCCACGCCGAGAACAGCTACGCGGCCATGATCGAGCTGTTCCAGGACCCCAAGGCCTCGTAGTCGCGCGGCCCTCGGATCGCCTGTCGAACCGAGGGCCGACCACTTCCCTGGATCCCGTCCGATCTCCCCGATCGGGCGGGATCCGTGCGTCGGAGACGCAACGGACCGCGCGCCGCCATCACGAAGGCGCTCGCCCGGCCCCGGAAGGCCGGGGCGAACGCCGTCGTGAGCGGGATCAGAGGAAATCCGTCTCCGGGTCCAGGCCGAGAAGCACGCGCCCCTGGACCTCCAGGTTGGCGTTGAGCTGCACCAGCGCGTGCAGCGACAGCCCCTGGATGTCCCGCTGGAACCGCTGCAGGTCGACGCTGCGCTGGATCACCGAGCCGCCGCACGCCCGGAACAGCAGCTCGACCGCCTCCCTGCACAGCTCCACGGCGAAGGCCGTCTGCCCCCGGATCGCGGCCTTCTCCTCGACCGTCGGCTGCTCGCCCGCGTCGGCACGCTTCTGCAGCACTTCGAGCCAGCGGGTCGACAGCGCCTCGGCCGCGTCGATCTTGTTGGCGGCTTCGGCCACCTGAACCTGGGTGAGCGGGTAGAGGCTCTGCTCGGTCCAGTTGGTGTAGGTGATCCCCCGCCCGGGGAGCCGCTCGACGAACAGCTCGTGCGCACCGCGCGCGATGCCGATGAACACGGCTGCGACATCCGCGAGGATGTATCCGAGGAGCCCGTAGTTACGTCCGGTCGCCCCGGCGTTGGAGCGGTCCGCGGTCGTGCCCACCATGGCTTCCTCGTAGGAGACCACGTGGTGCGCGGGAACGAAGACGTCCTTGGCCACCGTCGTCGCGCTTCCGGTGCCGGCGCCGGCCGAGACGTCCCAGTCGTCGACCATGGTCAGCCTGTCCATCGGGACCATGGCGATGACCTCCTCGGACGATCCGTCCGGCCGTTGCACCATGCCGGCCGCCAGGTTCCAGTGGGCGCCCCGGCAGCCGGAGTTGAACTTCCAGCTGCCGTTGAGGGTGTAGCCGCCCTCGACGGGCGTGAGGGTGCCGCTCGGAGCGAAGACGATGGAGACCCGAACCGAGCCACCGGCGAAGATCTCCTCCTGGGCCCGGTCGGAGTAGAGCCCCGAGGCCCAGGCGCTGGTCACCCACACCATGGTGAGCCAGCCCGTGGAGGGACAACCGCGGGAGATCTCGGAGATGACCCTGCTCTGGTCGGCCACGCCCAGCTCCAGGCCCCCGAAGCGCCGGGGAACCGCCATGCGGAACACTCCCGCCTTTTCCAGGAGTTCGATGTTCTCCTCCGGGATCCAGCGCTGGTCCTCCGCTTCGCGGCCGTTCTTGCGCAGCGTGGGAACGATGCTCCGCACGGCATCAAGCAGCGATATCAGCTCATCATTCGTGGACACACCGGCTCCTTGCTATGGCTGAGATTCCGTGACCATGGAAAACGTGCGGCGCCGAACGGAACGCATTCATGGTTCAGCACCCACGATTTTCACCACCCACGATACTGACGGAGCGTAAGGATGGGGCCATGCTTTGGTAACCACGAAGCAGCAGGAGGGTCAATTACCGGACGATTACCGGTTCATGGGTTCCCGATGGGCGGAGTCGACACGGGCACGACTTCTGTGCTGGCAGCATGGAAAAATGACTACTGCATGGCCCGATCTCGTCACCGAAGCAACCATTTTCAGCACTTCTGTTCTCGGCAAGTGCACAGATCAGGACTGGTCCCGCACCGCGGGAGAGCTGGAGTGGAGCTGCTACGACACCGTCTCGCATCTGTCGCAGGCCATCTACGGCTACTCGGCCCTTCTCATCGCGCAACCGACCGACCGCTACATCGGAGTCCGCTTCGGCGTCGACGCCGGCACGCCTCCCGAGCTGGCGGTGGAGGGAATCCAGGTCGGCGGCACCCTGCTCGAGTCGACCCTTCTCCGAAGCAGCCCCGATGTCCGTGCCTTCCACTCCTGGGGCACCGGCGACCCTGCGGGCTACGCGGCCATGGCCGTACTGGAGCTGCTGGTTCACAGCCGTGACATCGCTCAGGGATTCGGGCTGGAGCAGCCGCTGCCCGACCATCTCTGCGAGCCGACCGTCCAGCGACTGTTTCCCCAAGCCCCCACAGGCTTCAGCCCGTCCGAGACCCTGCTGTGGTGTACCGGCCGGATCGCGCTCGACGGCCCCGGGCTGGAGCGTCAGAAGCAGTGGCGCTGGTACGGAGACGTTCGCTGAGCAAGGCCCGTCAGGAAACGGGAGGGCCCGGCGGCGGTGTGTGCACACCGCCGCCGGGCCCGGCGGCTTCGCCCCTGCGGGTTCAGAAAATGTGAGGCTGCACCTGTCCGACGGCTCGCAGGGCGGACTCGACCGCGCCATCGATATAGCCACTCCAGCCGTTGGCGACGTCACCGCTGGCGAACGCGACCTGACCGGACGCCTCCAGAACCTCCGGGTAGAGGTTCGTCAGCTGGCCCGGCTTCCGGTAGGCCCAACCGCCTCGTGCGAACGGGTCCATGCCGTAGTCGTGCGAAGTGACGGACATGATGTCCAGATCGACGCCCAGCTCCTGGACCGCCGCACTGACCTGGGCATGGTTGGAGAGATCGAGGTTCGGGTCGACGCTGAACCCCACATAGAGCTGCCCCTGGTCGGTCGCGGGACCGGCCTGCAGCCACGGTATGGAAGGGCCACCCTCGGCTGCCTGCGCGTAGAACCTGCCCTGCCCGTTGCGGGCATGGATCCAGAGCTTCTTCGCGTTCTTGACACAGATGCCCTGCGTCGTGGCCGCGGTGTGGGCGGCCGGCAGCGCGGGGTGGAACCTGATGGTCCGCCAGGCGTTGGCGGGCACCGCGACGATCACGGCCGACGCGCTGCACGTCGCACCGGATCTGAGCACCACATACTGCCTGCGCCCGGCGCCGACGACCGCGGCGACCGGCGAGTTGAGACGCAGGGTCGCGTTCGGGGAGTCCGCCAGCATCGCGTTGAGCAGGCCGGTCGTGCCTCCCCTCATGCTCCAGCGGACGGTGTTGCCCCAGCCCGTGTTGTTGCCACCCGCGAGCTGCCAGTGCTGGGCCAGCATCGTGAGGGCGCCCTGCGCGCTGCTGCCGCCGGCGAGCAGCGCGGGCGAGCCGTTGGCGATCAGCTCGTCCTCGGGCGAGAGCGAGAGCTCGTTCAACCGGTCGCGCAGTGACTTCTGGTCGACGCTCTGGAGCAGGTCGAGGCGGTGGAGAGGCTCGGCCGGTCGCTCGAAGTACTGGGCCGACCCCTCGAAGAGCTCCTCGCGCAACGAGGAAGCCCTGGCGAATCCCGCTGCCACGTCGAACTCCGCGGGGCCGCCGGGCGTCGGCAGCAGCAGGCGTTCGATCGGCCCTTCCTCCTGGAGCTGGATACCGTACCGAGTGATCTCCGCACCGATGTAGGGCATCGTCGCCGGATCGACCCAGGTGCCGCCCATTTCGATCAGGTGGCCGCCGAACATCTTGGTCCAGGTCCGTCCGCCGATGCGGTTCTGGGCTTCGAGGATCAGCACCCTCTTCCCCTGCTCGCTCAGCTCACGCGCCGCCGTGATGCCCGCGAACCCGGCCCCGATGACGATGACGTCGTACGTCCCGCCCCGGGCCGCCGCGGCGGCCTGGGCCGGCAGCGCGACCCCCAGTGCCGATACCCCGACCGCCGTGGCCCCGGCCGCCTTCAGAACGGTACGGCGGGACGTGGTCCGCGCGGTGTCCGCCGGCACGTCTTCGGCGGCGTTGAATCGAGTGCGCCCGATTTTCATGATGTGCGGATTCCCCCATCGGATTCATGAATGAACAGCTAAAGAAACGGGCAGCAAGGTACGAGGCTGATCAGCCCCCCTTGACGTTTCAGGGACGAACCCTATGCAGGCGTGGCCCACCGTGCGCCATCCGTCGGCAACGGAGCGTTCTGCGGCCTGTAATCGCCCGCTCATCGGGATATAACTGACGAGTTACTCGCGCGTGCCCGCCTCCCACACGGCGTTCCATAAGCTCCTCCCTGACTCATCAGGCCAGTACCGGGAATTCAGTTCACTTCCCACACCATCCAGGAGGCCACTCATGGTTGCTCTGTCACCGCCGAGCGCACTGTTCGAGAGCGACTACTATCAAGATCCCCATCCCAGCTTCGCCTGGCTTCGCGACAACGCTCCGGTTCATCCATTCATTTTCCCCATCGGGGGATTCCAGACCTGGATAGTCACACGGTTCGACGATGTCCACGCGCTGCTCGGAGATCCCCGATTCAGTACGAACGCGGAGGCCTATGCCCTCCCGGACTTCCAGGCGTCAGGAATGGTGCTCGGCGCGGGGACCGTCGTGTCACGCATCCTGTCCACGCTGGACCCGCCGGACCACACCCGTCAGCGCAAGCTCGCCATGGGAGCCTTCACCCCACGCCGCATCTCCCACTGGCGGGAGGCGACCGAGGACATCGTGAACACCAATCTGGATCTGCTCGGGAGCCAGGAGAAACCCGATCTCATGGATTTCGCGGGGGCCATTCCCGCACAGGTGCTCGGCAAGATATTCGGCATTCCCCTGGGCCGCTACAACGACATCATCGATGCCATCGACCGCGCCTTCCACTCCGACGCCGCGTCCTCGAACGCGAAGAAGGCATTCGAGGACATCGCCCAGTACGGCCGTGAACTGATCGTCGAGAAGCGCAGTGCGCCGGGTGACGACCTCCTCACCACCTTGATCGAGGCCCGTGACGGAAACGACCGCCTCACGGAGGACGAACTGGTGGCGCTCCTCGCGCAGATGATCATGGCGGGTCTCGACACCACCAGGAATCTGATCGGGTCGGCGGTCCTGTCCTTGCTGGACAACCCCGGTCAGCGGCGCCTGCTCGCCGAGCGGCCGGAGCTGGCTCCACAGGCGGTCGACGAGTTCCTCCGCCTTGAGGGGGCGCTCACCATGGGGCTCTTCCGTTTCGCCAAGGAGGACCTGGAGTTCGGCGGTGCGTCCCTTCCGGCGGGAGCGCCCGTCATCGCCGCGCTGCTGTCGGCCAACCGCGATCCGCGGCGGTTCGAGGACCCCGATCGTCTCGACATCACCCGGCAGGGGCCGCGCCATGTCGGCCTCGGACACGGCCTGCACAACTGCATCGGCGCCGCCCTCGCCAAGCTCGAGGCGGAGATCGCGATTCCCTCGGTGCTCAACCGGTTCCCCGAAATGGAACTGGCCATCCCCAGGGACGAGATCACCTACAGCGAGAGCTACTTGCTGCGAGCGCTCACGGAGCTCCCCGTCGATCTGCACGGCGGTACGGTGCACCGGCGCGAGCGCTGAGGAAAGCGTGCCGGCGCCCGGCGCCCGCGTCACCACGGGTGCGCGGGCGCCGGCGGCTGGGGTCAGAGGATGTCGGTGTCCGGTTCGAGGCCCAGGAGCACCCGTCCCTGCAATTCCAGATTCACATTGACCTGGGTGAGGGCGTGCAGCGAGAAGCCGAGGATGTCCCGGTGGTATCGCTGGAAGGGCACACTGCGCTTGATCACCGAAGCACCGCTCGCGGTGAACAGGAGCTCCACCGCCTCCTTGGCCAGATGTGCCGCGAACGAGGTCTGCCCGCGGATGACGGCCTTCTCCTCGTCGGTCGGCTGCTCCCCCGCATCAGCACGCTCCTGGAGAACGCGCAGCCAGGTACCGGAGAGCGCCTCCGCAGCGTCGATCTTGTTGGCCGCCGTGGCGACCTGCACCTGGGTCAGAGGGTGCTGCGACTGGTCGTCCCACGTGGTGTACGTGATTCCGCGACCGGGCAGCCGGCCGAGGAAGAGCTCGTAGGCCCCACGGGCGATGCCGATGGCCATCGCGGCGTACTGCGCCATGATGAACGAGACGATTCCATACCCCCGCCCCGCCACATCGCTGTTCCACCGGTCGCCGGTGGTGCCGAGCATCAGCTCTCCGTAGCCGGCCACCCGACGCGTCGGTACGAACACGTCCTTCGCGGTGGCGGTGGCGCTTCCCGTGCCGCTGCCCGCCGATACGTCCCAGTCGTCGGTGACGACGAACTCGGACATCGGGACGATCGCGATGAACTCCTCGGCGGTGCCGTCCGGATGGTCCAGCATCACCGCCACGCAGTCCCAGTCGGCCGAGTGGCACCCGGAGTTGTAGCTCCAGCTGCCGTTGAGGATGTAGCCACCGTCGGTGGGCACGATCTTTCCGGTCGGCGCGAAGCCGATGGAGACCCGGGTGGAGCCCCCGGCGAAGACCTCCGCCTGGGTCTCGTCGGGATACAGCGCCGCCATCTGGGCGCCGGTCAGCCACACCGTCATGTCCCAGCCGGTCGACGGGCAGCCCCGGCCTATCTCCTGTACGACCTCGGCCTGCTCGGCGACGCCGAGGGCGAGTCCGCCGAACCGGCGCGGGACCGCCATGCGGAACACATCTGCCTGCTCGAGCAGCGTGAGGTTCGCTTCGGGCACACGGCGCTTCTCCTCCGCCTCGGCCCCGTTGTCGCGAAGCTTCCCGACGATTTTCCGCACCGCTTCGAGAACTGATGGAAATTCTTCCTGCTCGGTCACTCTGCCCCTCCATCGAAATGTGCGGCCATCAACGTTGGCACGCTATTCGCGAAATTATCATGGCAGCCAAAGGGATCACTCCCTTCTCGATAATCGGAACACCCTCAGCGGTAATGCATCGTTCATTACCGCCGGTCTTCCCGGTGTCCGACGCGATTGGCCCACAGTGACCACGGGGTGGCAGGGGCGACTCTAGGTTGTGCGGGAATGTCCGGGACCGCGAGGAAGAAAGAGGAATCCGAGTGACGACGCCCATCAAGGTCGACAAGAAGGCATGTATCGGTTCCGGGCTCTGCGCTGCCATGCACCCGAGCCTGTTCCGGCTGGGCGCCGACGGGCGCGGGGAGACACTGGTGGCCGAACTCTCGGAGTCCGATGACATCGAGTTCGCCCAGGACATCGCGGACTGCTGTCCGGGTCAAGCGGTACTGCTCAGCCACGCCGGGTGATTGGCGGGTGTACGTTGCCGCCGCCGGCGAAGCCGGGCGGCGGCAACGTCAGCCGGTGGCCACGGAGGCCCACAGGGCGGTGATGCCGGAACCCGCCGACGTGCCCGTACGACGCCTCGGCGTATCCGCGGCGGACGTGTTGAGAATCTCGAACTGCAGCCGCTGCACCTCGTCGGACGGCTCGAGACCCAGTTCCCTCTTGAGGATGTCGTACAGGTTCTGATAGGCCTGCAGAGCCTCACCTCTTCGGCCGGCGAGGTGCAGGGCCGAGATGAGCTGGCCGTGGAACCACTCGTGCAGCGGGTGGTCGTTGACCAGGGAACGCAGTTCGGGAAGGAACTCCCGGTACCGGCCGAGCCGGTTCTCGACCTCCACCCGCAGTTCCAGAGCCCGGATGCGGAGCTCGTCCAGATGAGCCGTCCGGCCGGTGAGTACTCCGCCGATCGGTACGTTGCTGAGCATGGGCCCCCGCCACAACCGCTGGGCCCGCGACAGGTTGTCCGCCGCACGCTCGGTGGAGCCCTGGGTGAACTCCCACTGGGCTCGCCGGACGAACCGTTCAAAGACGAGCACGTCGACCTCGTCGTCATGCACTTCGAGACGGTAGCCCGGTGCCTGTGTCACGAGTAAGTGACGTTTGGAAGAACCCCCTTGGACAGCTTCCAGCATCCGTCGGGCATGGTAGACGTGCGTCTGCAGCGTTCGGGTGGCTCCCTTCGGCGCGTCCTCTCCCCACAACTCCCTGACGAGAGTCTCCGTGGCCACCGGTTCACGCGGCTGGAGCGCCAGCACAGCGAGCATCTGGCAGATCTTGGGGGCCTTGGGTGCGTGGGTCCGACCGTCTCCCGCCACGATCTCGAAGGGGCCGATGAGATGGAACTGCACTGCACACACTCCTGTCCGGCGCTCTGACGCCCGTGTCGGTGCTGGTGTCTGTCTGGACGCCAGGAATCAGTCGGCTCAAGACCATCGCGAAAGCGGCTGTGACTTCCGTCCTACCGGACGGTAGTTCGGTAGAAGTCACCGAGATCACCGCTCGGCACACGCCCCGCTGACGGAGCAGGGAGGCGGGAGGCGAGAGGCGGTACAGGGCACGGTGTCGCATGGTGTCGTCCCGGACGGAATACCCGCTCCACGTCCGACCGGGGCCGGCGCGACAGACCCCGCCGGAAGCCGACGCACTGAACGTGCTCACCCATCTATCCCCCCGTGATGCACCTGGTAACCAGCAGGGCGTCCGGTTTATTTATACAGGGTCGCCATGACGAGCTCCGAGGAAATCTCAGCATTCGTACCGACGGACAACCGGCCCGTGCCGACCGGCTGCGCGGTCGCCGCGATGTGCAGCGCGGGCGGAGAGGGTTTCGACGCGGGCCACCGCGAAGGAGACGCCGCTACGAGCACTCCGGCCCGCGTGCGGCGGCCAGGAGCCGTTCGGCGCGGTACGGGGAGAAGTCCAGTTTCGCGAGGACGCCGGCCGGGACGAGGCTGGGCAGGATGAGGGCGATCAGGTTCGAGATCTCTTCGGACAGGGTGCCGTTCGGCAGCGCGTCCGTGACCAGTTGCACACCGGTCCACGCGCCCACGAACAGCCGCGCGGTCTCGGCCGGGTCGACGTGGGGCAACAGCTCACCGCGGTCCTTCGCCTCGCGGAGAAGATTGTCACCCAACTCGATCCAGTCGGGCCAGCGGGTGCCGAACAGGCTGCGGGCCCTGGGGTCGACGGACAGCCGGATCGACGCGCTCAACACCGGCTCCACGGGAAGCCGGTGGGCGAGGAGCAACGCCAGGTCCACCCACTCCTGCAGCTTGAACGCCTGCGGCACCAGGCCCTCCCGGGTCACCGCCTCGTCCAGCACCGCGCGCGCCAGCTCCTCCTTCGAGCTGAAGTGGAAATACAGTCCACCTCGGGTGAGCTGGACCCGCTCGATGAGCCCTCCGATGGTGGTGGCGTCGTAACCCAGTTCGTTGAACATCTCGGCGGCAGCCCCGAGGATCACCCTGCGCGTACGCATCGCGCGCTCCTGCCTGGCCATGCACACCTCCACGATGCCTTCGGACCAGTGCCTGAGATCACATGGCCCGGAAATCGAAACCGACCGACGAACCGGTACTTTAACCGTGCGCCTCAACAGCCATCAGACCCCGGGGGGGGCCTTGCCGAGGAACTCGATTGCTGCGCCACGGGCCTTGACGGTCCAAAGATCACCATCGCACACCACGTCCTCTCGCTCATTGAGCGCTTACACCCATCTGACGCATGAGGATTCGATACTGGTCAGAAGATGGAGACGCGGGCCGGCCGACACCTTCGTCCTGAGCGTTGTCTGGCCGCCTTCTCAGGGCCGGCTGCCCTTCCCGCCGAACGTTCTGGCCCAAACGATCAGACAGAGCGGTCTCGTCATAGCTCACGCCGAGTACGGGGTCCCGCTGGACCACCAGACGGTTCTCAACACGCTGGACATCACGGCCGATTCGGAATTCCGCCCTCCGGCCGACCGTCCCGCGATGCTCGATGTCGAAGTGACGGTACAGCGGCCACAGAACCGCCCGTCCACTCCGAGCGCGCTGAGCATGAGTTTTCGCATTTCCCATGAGGGCGCCCCGGTGGCCGGGGCCGCGTCCGAGTTCTCCTGGGTCTCATCCGCGGCCTACCGAAGACTGCGGGGAACCTACCTCACCGTCGACTGGGGCGCCTGGCCGGTGCCGGTGCCCGTCGCCGCGGAGCTGGTCGGCCGGGCGGCCAGCGAGGACGTGGTTCTTTCCCCCGGCGACCGGCCGGGTCGCTGGCTGCTGCGGAACGATCCGGCCAACACAGCACTGTTCGATCATCCCGTCGACCATGTCCCGGGGCTCGTCCTGCTCGAAGCCGCGGACCAAGCCGCGCGCGCGCTGCTGGCTCCGGACTTCTTCGCACCCGGTCAATTCGCCACACGCTACTCACGTTACGTCGAATTCGACCACCCCTGCTGGGTCGAGGCCGCATTGCTGCCCACGCCCCGGCCGGGCCGGGTCGCCGTCCGGGTCACCGGCGTTCAGCGGGCCGAGCCCGTGTTCACCGTCGACTTCGAGGGCAGGACCGTCTGACCGCCCCGCACGTTCCGGGCGAACAGCACCGCTGCTCGCCCGGAGCGGGCCGGGTCACCGATTGACGAAGCCGCCGTCCACCGGCAGCACCGTGCCGGTCAGAAAGGGGCAACGGTCGCTGAGCAGCCAGGCGACAGCCGCGGCGATCTCCTCGGGCTCCGCGGTACGCCCCTGCGGAGTAAGCGAGTTGGCGAGGTCCTCAAGTCCGGGGTTGCGCCCGAACCAGTCTGCGGTGATCTCGCTGCGGGTCGTGCCGGGCGCCACCGCGTTCACACGAATGCCCTGCGTCGCGTATTCGTCAGCGGCCGCCCTCGTGAGACCGACGACCGCGTGCTTCGAGGCGATGTACGGGGCGGCGGTCGGTATCGCCACGAGGCCGCCCACGCTACTGGTGTTGACGATCGCGCCACCACCGCTCTCCAGCATCGCGGCTATCTCGGAGCGCAAGCAGTTGAAGACGCCTCGGACATTGACGTCCATGATGGTGTTGTAGACCTCGTCCGGCATGAGGTGCAGGGGCGTTCGGTCACCGCCGATGCCGGCGTTGTTGAACGCGACGTCGAGGCGGCCGTACGCGGATACCGTGACGTCCACAGCCCTGGCGGCCTGTTCGGCGTCGGAGACGTCACCGACCACGTACGCGGCGTCGGCGCCCTCGCCACGCAGCTCGTCCACGAGTGCGGCCAGGCGGTCCTTCCTCCGGGCGACCACCACTACGGTCGCGCCCTCACGCGCGAAGAGCCGGGCCGATGCCGCGCCGATGCCACTGCTGCCCCCTACGACGAGGGCCACTTTCCCTGAAAGAAGATCATTCGTCATGCCCGCAGTGTGCCAGGCCCCGTCCTGGCATCCGCCGGGACCCGTGGGCCGGCGATCGGGTCACCGGCCCACGGGGCACCCGCTCGTGGCGGGCCCCGCGGAGACGCCTCTACTCGGGCAGCAGGCTTCCGGCCACCGGACGGTCGACGGCCATGAGCCAGCGGCCGTCCTCGCCCCGGCGCAGGACGTCCGTGCAATTGCCCTCGATGTGCAGCGGCTTCCCTTCCTCGTCCGTCCCGTCGATGACGAAGTGCACGCCGATCAGAGCCACATCGCCTGCGACATAGGAGTGCGTCAGCTCCGCCTTCAGGACGGGCTTGGTGGAGAGGAACTCCTTGAAGAAGGCCAGTCGTGCCGCGCCGGTCAACGGCGTGCCCGAGAAGTTGGAGATCGCGTCCTCACGGTAGAGCTTGTCGAACAGCTCGCCGTCACCGGAATTGAACACCTGCAGGAAGATCTCGTTCTGCAGGTCGGTGTCGTCCGTCAGGTCGGGGTTGTCGGGGTCGAAGTCGACAGTAATAGCCATGGAACTGGGCCTCCAGGTCTGTTGGTTGACGTGAGAGCGGTAAGTCGCGGCGCCCTTGCGACCGTTCGTCCGGCCATGGCCGCACGGGCGGCCCCCGGCGCCCTGGGTGACGGAGCGCCGGCTGTCTACTTCTCGCCGTACGGGTCGTCGATGGCGTAGCGCCAGTTGCCGTCCTCGCCCTTCCGGAGCACGTCGACGCCGACACCCGAGAGGTGCTCGGGCTTGCCGTTCGCGTCCTTCGTGTCGATGGTCCAGTCCACGATGAGCAGCGCGGTGTCGCCCGTCACGAAGGACTGGCGCGGCACGGCCGTCATCTTCGGCCCCCGCGCCAGAAATTCCCTGGTCGCGTCGAGACGCGCCTGCCCGGTGAGCGGAATTCCCGGCTCCCAGACCGCAACGGCTTCCTCGGTGTACATCGCGTCGACCGCGTCCAGGTCGCCCGCGTTGAAGGCCTCCACATAGAGCGCCGTGTGCTTTTCGACATCATTGGTGAGCTGCGACATGATGACCTTTCTCTCTTTCCCGCCCGGGTGAATCTCCCTGGAAAATTCAGATCGACCCTACTGGCACCCGAACAGGGTTCAGCCATCATTCAGCCACTGAGAAGTAATGCACCGACCACCCCCGGTGAAGCGCAGGCGATTACCACCACATGCTTGCGGGCGATTACGATCGAGAACTCATTCCGCACGTTCAGCGAATTGTGCATCATTTCAGAAAACGAATTAAGAGTTTCTCACGGCCCGTGCACACCGTTGGGCCCTGAACACAACACACCGGGGAGCTGGGTACATGGCGGGCGAGGACAAACTCCGCGACTACCTCAAGCGTGCTGTCGCGGATGCCCGCGACGCACGCGGCCGACTGCGCGAGGTGGAGGACAAGCAGCACGAACCCATCGCCATCGTGGCGATGGGCTGCCGCTATCCGGGCGGGGTCACCTCACCGGAGGGCCTGTGGCGGTTGGTGAGTGAGGGCGCGGACGCCATCACTCCGTTCCCCGGCAACCGGGGGTGGCGGCTCGACGGCCTGTACGACCCGGACCCGGAACGCGCCGGCACCAGCTACAGCCGTGACGGCGGCTTCCTGCACGATGCCGATCTGTTCGACGCGGGATTCTTCGAGATGTCTCCGCGGGAGGCGCTGACCACCGACCCGCAGCAGCGGCTGCTGCTGGAGACGGCGTGGGAGACCTTCGAGCGGGCGGGCATCGATCCGGCGTCGCTGCGGGGCAGCCGCACCGGGGTGTACACGGGGCTGATGTACAACGACTACGGCTCGCGCCCCGGGCTGCCCGCCGAGAACGCCGAGGGATATCTGTTCAGCGGAAGCGCCGGCAGTATCGCGTCGGGTCGTATCTCCTACACGTTCGGTTTCGAGGGTCCGGCGATCTCGGTGGACACCGCCTGTTCCTCCTCGCTCGTGGCCCTGCATCTCGCGGCGACCGCACTGCGCCGGGGCGAATGCGACCTGGCGCTCGCCGGAGGAGCGACCGTCATGTCGACGCCTGTCGCGTTCATCGAGTTCTCGCGGTTGCGGGGGCTGGCGCCGGACGGGCGGATCAAGTCGTTCGCCGCGGCGGCGGACGGCACCTCCTGGTCCGAGGGCGTCGGCCTGCTCCTGGTCGAACGCCTCTCCGACGCACGGGCCAACGGCCACACCGTCCTCGCCCTCCTGCGCGGCTCCGCCATCAACCAGGACGGCGCCAGCAACGGACTCACCGCCCCCAACGGCCCCTCCCAGGAACGCGTCATCCGCCAGGCCCTCACCGACGCCGGCCTCACCGAGGCCGACATCGACGCCGTCGAGGCCCACGGCACCGGAACCCGCCTCGGCGACCCCATCGAGGCCCAGGCCATCCTCGCCACCTACGGCCGCGACCGCCCCGCCCGCACCCCCCTCTACCTCGGCTCACTCAAATCCAACATCGGGCATGCGCAGGCCGCTTCGGGTGTCGGCGGGGTCATCAAGATGGTGCAGGCCATGCAGCACGGCATCCTGCCCAGAACCCTCCACGTCGACGAGCCCACCCCGATGGTCGACTGGGACTCCGGTGCCGTCGAACTCCTCACCCAGGAACGGAAATGGCCGGACAAGGACACACCGCGCCGCGCCGCCGTCTCGGCCTTCGGTGTGAGCGGTACGAACGCGCATGTGATCCTGGAGGAGGCCCCCGCCGCGGAGGAACCGGACGGCGCCACGTCGGCGGACTCCCTACGATCGGCCCCGGTCGAGGTGTCGTCGCCGCAGGTGCTGCCCTTCGTGCTGTCGGCCAGGAGCGAGTCCGCGCTGCGCGCCCAGGCCGGGCAACTGCTCGCCCACATCGAGGAGTTCCCGGATCTGTCGGATCTCGATATCGCTCATTCGCTGGTGACGGCCCGTGCCTCGCACGACCATCGCGGTGTGGTGGTGGCCGCAGACCGCCCCGATCTGCTGGCGGGGTTGCGGAGCCTCGCGGAGGGCAGGTCCGGTCCTGGTGTGGTGACCGGTGTGCGGGTTCCTGGGCGTACGGCGTTCCTGTTCACCGGACAGGGAGCACAGCGGGCCGG
>NZ_JBIDBC010000048.1:0-39332 GCF_043202835.1 Streptomyces sp. NPDC048142 | reverse complement strand
GTGTGGTGGGCGCCCGCGTCGGGGGGTCTGTTCTGGGCTTTTGTTTGTTTTCGGCTTTTTCCCCCCCCGGGGGGGGGGGGGGGGCGGGCGGGGGGGGGGCGCCCCCCCCCCCCCCGAGCTCCGCCCCCGAACCCCCGCTCCTCAATCGCCGGAGGGGCTGGGTGTGTTCGGCCGGTCACCCGCCTTCGCCGCCGCCGCCATCTCCTCCAGCCGTGCCAGCATCGGCATCGGGTCGGCCCCCACCGTCCCGGGCAGGAAGTCCGCGATCCGTTCCGGGGTCCAGGGCCCCTCCCCGTACGCCGCCCGCAACTCCCTCGGCTGGGCCCAGACCGCGATCTTCGGGCCCGCGATCGTGTACACCTGCCCGGTGATCCGCTCCGCCCGCGCCCGTTCACTCAGCAGGTAGACGACGAGCGCCGCCACGTCCTCCGGCTCCCCGATCTCCGTCAGCTCCATCGGCACCCCGGCCGACATCCGGGTCCGGGCGACGGGCGCGACCGCGTTCGCCGTGACGCCGTACCTGTGCAGACCCAGCGCCGCGCTGCGCACCAGCGAGATGATCCCGCCCTTCGCCGCGCTGTAGTTGGCCTGGGAGACGCTGCCCTGGTGGTTGCCGCTGGTGAAGCCGATCAGCGTGCCGCCGCCGTCCTGCTTGCGCATCACCGCCGAGGCGGCCCGGAAGACCGTGAACGTGCCCTTGAGGTGGGTGGCAAGGACGGGGTCCCACTCCTCCTCGGACATGTTGAACAGCATCCGCTCGCGGAGGATCCCGGCCACGCAGACCACCCCGTCGAGCCGGCCGTACCGGGCCAGCGCGGTGTCCACGATCCGCTGCCCGCCCGCCATCGTGGAGATGTCGTCGGCGACCGCGACCGCCTCGCCGCCCGCCGCCCCGATCTCCTTGACGACGGACCGGGCGATCTCGCTGGTCGGTGCGGAGCCCTCGACGGAGACGCCGTAGTCGTTGACGACGACCCGTGCCCCCTGGGCCGCGGCGGCGAGCGCGACCGCCCGCCCGATGCCCCGGCCGGCCCCCGTCACGGCGACCACCCTGCCTGCCAAGAAGTTCCCCATGCCGGCCCCTTCCCGCGGTTTCTGACGGACCGTTAGATTTTACGGGCAGTCCGCCGCTCCGGCACAAGACCCAGGAGGTCCCCATGTCCCTGCCGGCCGAGTTCCACGAGATCGCGAAGCGCGTCAGCAACTGGGGCCGGTGGGGCGAGGCCGACGAACTCGGGACGCTCAACCTGATCACCGACGCCGTCGTGCGGGAGGCCGTCGCGACGGTCCGCACCGGCCGCCGGATACCTCTCGCGCTGCCGCTCCAGCAGGACGGGGTGCAGAGCGGGCTCATCCCGGGCCGGATCAATCCGCTGCACACGATGGTCCAGATCAACCAGGAGATCTTCGGCCCCGGCACGGTCGCCACCAGCGACGACGCCGTCACGATGGGGCTCCAGGCCTCGACCCACTGGGACGCCCTGACCCATGTCTCGCACAGCGGGAAGATCTACAACGGCCGCCCGGCGGACACGGTCACCGCCCACGGCGGGGCCCGGTTCTCCTCGATCGCCACCGTGAAGCACCTCGTCTCGCGCGGGGCACTGCTGGACGTGGCCCGCGCCCGGGGGGTGGACCGGCTGCCCGGCGACCACGCCGTGACGCCGGAGGACCTGGCCGCGGCGGAGGAGTTCGGGGGCGTGACCGTACGGGCCGGGGACATCGTGCTCGTACGGACCGGGCAGGTGCGGGTGGCGCTGGCCGGGGACCGGACCGCGTACGGCTATCCGTCGCCCGGTCTTTCGGTGCGCACGCCCGAGTGGTTCCGTGCCCGGGACGTGGCGGCGGTCGCCAACGACACCCTGACCTTCGAGATCTTCCCGCCGGAGATCGAGGACCTGTGGATGCCGGTGCACGCGCTGCACCTGGTCGAGATGGGCATGCTCCAGGGCCAGAACTGGAACCTGGAGGCGCTGTCCGACGCCTGCGCGGAGGAGGGCCGGTACGCCTTTCTGCTCAGCGCGGCGCCGGAGCCGTTCACCGGGGCCACCGGCTCACCGGTCGCCCCGGTCGCGGTCCTGTGAACGGTGGCCGCGAAGAGGAAGAACGGTAGGGCGGGGCAGGCCTCGGACCAGGTTCGTGAAGAGCGGGACGCCGGTCTCAGGCCAGGTTGACGAAGAGGCGGGAGGGAAGAGCCGGTCTCAGGCCAGGTCGGTGAACAGGCAGGACGGAGGGCCGGTCTCAGGCCAGGTCGGTGAAGAGGCAGGAGGACGGTTCGCACACCTCGCCGCCCCGGCCGGCGGCCGGGGGCTCGTCCGGGCCGCGCACCGGGCCGCCCCGGTCGACCTCGCACCAGATCTGCTTCCCGGCGCCCTCCGGCAGCCAGCCCCAGCGGTCCGCGAGGCCGTCCACCAGCTCCAGGCCCCGGCCCCCCGTCTCATCGCCCTCCGCGTGCCGCTGGAGCGGCGGGCGGTCGCTGGCGTCGGCGACCTCGACCCGGACGGTCCCGGCCGCACCGGAGGACCCGGCCCCGCCGAAGAGCATCCGCAGCACAGCGGGACAGCCCGTGTGGACGACGGCGTTGGTGACCAACTCCGAGATCAGCAGGATGAGCGTCTCGGCGAGCGGCTCGTCATCCCCTATCCCGGAACCGACCAGACGCGACCGCGCCCACCTACGGGCCCGCCCCACCTCCGCGGGATCCGGACCGACCTCCAGCTGAACCTGAAGCACCTGCACCGCTCACACCATCCGAACCGGCGGACACATCGCCTCGCGCCTCCTCGGGGTCACGGAACGTGATTCCCTTGCGCGACAGCATGGTTGACGTACAGTCACCGCAACAAGCGCTTCGGGCATATTCCAGCGCGAAGGAGTACGCGTGGTGCATACTGTGCGACGCACGCTGCGGGGAGTCGAACAGGAGCGCGCAGAGACCGCGAGAAACGCTCTTCGGGCAGGCCCGGCACATCTCCGGCGAGAGCCCTCGCCCGGGACCGGAGCCGCCGCACAGGCCGCCCCCGGATCGCCCGGTTCCAGAACCACTCGCATCCCACGGAGCGTACCCGAGCCGGGCGCCGACTCCGCCCGGTGACGAATCACGCAAAGGACACAAGCCGGTATCGGCACGGCCCGGCTGCACTGAGTCACCCTCCGCCCCCGGCTTCCGCGCCCGCGCGACCGTACGCCGCCGAGCTGCCGGGAAGCGGCCCTGCGGCCCCCAGATCGGCGGCGAGCAGCTCCTCGGCCGCCGCCCCGCCGAGCCAGCACGCGGACCGCTGCCAGGCCCGTTTCAGGTGGAGGTGAACATCTGCCTCCCAGGTGAAGCCCATTCCGCCGTGGACCTGGAGGCAGTCGCGGGCGTTGCGGACGGCCGCCTCGTCGGCGAGCAGCTTGGCCGCCGCGATCTCCACCGGATTGCCGGTGACCGCTGCCGCGTACACGGCGGCGCGGGCCGGTTCGGTGCGGGCGAGCATGTCGGCGCAGAGGTGTTTGACCGCCTGGAACGATCCGATGGGCGATCCGAACTGCTCGCGCTCCCCGGCGTGTTGAACGGCCGCCTCGGTGGTCCGGGCGGCGCTGCCGAGCTGTTCGGCGGCGGTCAGCAGCGCGGCCTCGCACCGGAACCGCTCCGAGTGCGCCGAGTGCGCCGTGGTGCGCTCCGCCGTCGGCGTCCGGTGCAGCGGCGTGAGCGGATCCATCGACCGTACGGGCCGGGCGGCGGCCGCATAGGCGCGCAGCGCCTCCCCGGTGAGCGCCCCCGCGCCCGCCAGCACCGCGTCCGCCTCCGCCAGGTGCGCCACCGGCAGGTCCCCGTCCACGGCCGTCACCACCGCCTCGCCCTCGGCCGCCCCCTTCACCAGGCCCGCCGCGAGGTGGGTGGCGACCAGGGGGCCCGGCAGCAGCGCCCGGCCCGCCTCCTCGAAGAGCAGCACCGCCTCGGGCAGCCCGAGGCCCACCCCGCCCGCCTCCTCCGGCAGCCGCAGCGCGAAGAACCCGGCCGCGCCCAGTTCCCGCCACAGGGCCCGGTCCAGGGCCCCGCCCCGGTCCACCGCCGCCCGCAGCCGGTCCCGGCCGAACACCGCGCCGAGCAGGTCGCGCATGCCGGACCGCAGGGCCCGCTGGTCGTCCGAGAGCTGGAAGTCCACGGTGACCTCAGCGCCCCTTCGGCAGGCCGAGGATGCGCTCGGCGACGATGTTCCGCTGGATCTGGGAGGTGCCCGCGGCGATCGTGTAGGAGAGGGAGGAGAGCCGGTCCAGGACCCATTCCCGGTCCATGTCGAACGCGTCAGCGCCCAGCACTTCCGCCGCCGCCTCGTACAGCTCCTGGCGGGCCCCGGAGTAGCGCAGCTTGAAGACCGAGCCGCCGGTGCCGGGAACCCCGCCCGTGCGCTGGGACTCGCTGACGTTCCACTGGGTGAGCCGCCACAGGGCCCGGAGTTCGGCGTTCAGCCGGCCCAGCCTCCGGCGCAGCACGGGATCGTCCCAGCGCCCGTTGGACCGGGCCTCGGCCGCCAGGGCCTCCAGGGTGCGGCGGCAGGCGACGACCTCGCCGACGAAGGCCGTGCCGCGTTCGAAGGAGAGGGTGACCATGGTGACCCGCCAGCCGTCGTTCTCGGCCCCGACCCGGTTGCGTACCGGCACCCGGACCTCGTCGAGGAACATCTCCGCGAACTCCGTGGACCCGGCGAGTGTCCGCAGCGGCCGGACCGTGACGCCGGGGGCGTCCATCGGCATCGCGAGCCAGCTGATCCCCCGGTGCCTGGGCGCGTCCGGATCGGTGCGCACCAGCAGTTCGCACCAGTCGGCGACCTCGGCGTGCGAGGTCCAGATCTTGCTGCCGCTGACCACGTAGGCGTCACCGTCGCGCACGGCCCGCGTCCGCAGCGCGGCCAGGTCGGAGCCCGCGTCCGGCTCGCTGAACCCCTGGCACCAGATCTCGTCGCCGCGCAGCACCGGGGGCAGCCAGCGGGCCCGCTGCCCGGCCGTGCCCTCGGCGGCGACGGTCGGCCCGGCGTGCAGCAGCCCGACGAAGTTCGCCCCGACATAGGGCGCTCCGGCCTTCTCCGTCTCCTCCAGGAAGATCAGATGCTGGGTCGGGGTCGCGCCCCGCCCGCCCGCGTCCACCGGCCAGTGCAGGCCCGCGTACCCGGCGTCGTACAGCGTCCGCTGCCAGGCGGTGTCGTACGCCCGGCGCGCGGGCCAGTCGTCGGGCGAGGGCTTCGGGGGCAGGCCGGGGAGCACACCGGCCAGCCACTCCCGCAGCCGCCGCCGGAACTCCTCCTCGGCCTCCGTGTCCGCGAGATCCACGACCGGTCCGCCTACGTGTCCAGGTCCAGGCCGAGCATCCGGATCGCGTTTCCGCGCATCAGTTTGTGGACGGTCTCCTCGTCCAGTCCCTTGACGTGGTCGAGGGCGACCTCCTTGGTGTGCGGGAAGGTCGAGTCCACGTGCGGGTAGTCGGTCTCGAAGGTGGCGTTGTCGCGGCCGACGACGTCCAGCGACGCGATGCCGTGCTTGTCGCGGAAGAAGCAGCAGAACATCTGCCGGTAGTAGTACGTGGACGGCGGCTCGGGGATCAGATCGCGCACCCCGCCCCAGGCCCGGTGCTCCTCCCAGACGTCGTCGGCGCGCTCCAGGGCGTACGGGATCCACCCCATCTGGCCCTCGCTGTAGGCCAGTTTCAGCGTCGGGAACCTCACCAGCACCCCGCTGAAGAGGAAGTCCGTCATCGAGGCCATCGCGTTGTTGAAGGAGAGCGAGGCCTGCACGGCGGGGGGTGCGTCCGGGGAGGCGGCGGGCATCTGGGAGCTGGATCCGATGTGCATGTTGACGACCGTGCCGGTCTCCTGGCAGACCGCGAAGAACGGGTCCCAGTAGCCGGTGTGGATGGACGGGAGTCCCAGGTAGGCGGGGATCTCGGAGAAGGTGACCGCGCGGACGCCCCGGGCCGCGTTCCGCCTGATCTCCGCGACCGCGAGGCCGATGTCCCAGAGCGGGATGAGGCAGAGCGGGATGAGGCGTCCGCCGCTGTCGCCGCACCACTCCTCGACCATCCAGTCGTTGTAGGCGCGCACGCAGGCGAGGGCGACCTCCTTGTCGTGCGCCTCGGCGAAGGTCTGCCCGCAGAAGCGCGGGAAGGTCGGGAAGCAGAGGGACGCCTCGACGTGGTTGAGGTCCATGTCCTTGAGGCGTTCGGCCGGGTCCCAGCAGCCGGGCCGCATCTCGGCCCGGGTGATGCCCTCCAGGGTCATGTCGTCGCGGTCGAAGCCGACGGCGGCGATGTTCCGCTTGTACGGGAACTTCAGGTCCTCGTAGATCCACCAGTCGGTGGGCGGCCCGTCCGGGTCCATGGTGATGACGTACTTCCCGCCGGTGTACGCCAGCTCCCCGATGCCCTCGGTGACCGGCCGCGGGCCCCGCTCGCGGTACTTCGCGGGCAGCCAGGTGGAGAAGAGGTGCGCGGGCTCGATCACATGGTCGTCGACGCTGACGATCCGAGGCAGTTCCGTCATGGTGTCGTCCCCTCCGGCGCACCCGGCGAGTTCCCGGGCGCGGGCGTTTTCTGATGACCCGTCAGATACGCGTGCGGAACCCAGGCTAGCTCCGCACCCCTGGACCGACAAGGCGCGGAGCCCTACGCTCT
The DNA here is from genome assembly GCF_043202835.1 of Streptomyces sp. NPDC048142. Classification (NCBI taxonomy): domain Bacteria; kingdom Bacillati; phylum Actinomycetota; class Actinomycetes; order Kitasatosporales; family Streptomycetaceae; genus Streptomyces; species Streptomyces sp. NPDC048142. The sequence continues at coordinate 32,686 of NZ_JBIDBC010000048.1, read as the reverse complement.
CCGCATTATCTGACTGACCGTCAGTTCGGAGGGATCGCTGTGACCGCCGTGAACGACGAGACCGCGACCGCCCACGCCCTGGGCGCCTCCCGCACCTTCTGGGAGCTGGCCGAACGCCGCGCAGCCCTCACCCCCGACCGCCCGGTCCTTCTCCAGGAGGACCGGATCCTGACCTTCGGCGGACTGCGGGACCGCGCCGAGCGGGTCGCCGCCGGGCTGTACGGGATGGGCGTGCGGGCGGGCAGCGTGGTGGCCTGGCAGCTGCCGACCCGGCTGGAGACCGCCCTGTTCTCCTTCGCCCTGACCCGGCTCGGGGCCGTGCAGAGCCCGGTCATCCCGTTCTACCGGGACCGCGAAGTGCGGTTCGCGCTGCGGGAGTCGGGGGCCGCGTTCTTCGCCGTGCCGGGCGTCCTGCGGGGCTTCGACCACACCGCGATGGCCGAGCGGATCGCCGGGGAACTCACCGGCCCGCCACACGTCTTCGATGCGTACGGCACCCTCCCCGACGGCGATCCGGCCGTGCTGCCGCCCCCGCCGGAACCGTCGACGGGCGAGGAGGTCCGCTGGATCTACTGGACCTCGGGCACCACCTCGGACCCCAAGGGCGTCCTGCACACCGACCGTTCCCTGATCGCGGGCGGCTCCTGCCTCGCCCACGCGCTGAAGCTCTCGGCGGACGACGTGGGCTCGATGGCGTTCCCGTACGCCCATGTCGCCGGGCCCGACTACACGGTGATGCTGCTGCTGTACGGGTTCCCGGCGGTGATGTTCGAGCAGTTCGCGCTGCCGGACGCGCTGGCGGAGTACCGGCGGCACGGGGTGACCGTGGCGGGCGGGTCGACCGCGTTCTACACGATGTTCCTGGCCGAGCAGCGCAAGGACCCGGACAGCCGCCTCATCCCGTCCCTGCGGCTGCTCGCGGGCGGCGGGGCGCCGAAACCGCCGGAGGTCCACCACGCGGTGGTCCGGGAGATGGGGGTCCAGCTCACCCACGGGTACGGCATGACCGAGGTCCCGATGATCACCATGGGCGCACCGGACGACACGGTGGAGCACCTGGCTCTGACCGAGGGGCGGCCGCCGGAGGGGATGGAGATCCGGATCACCGACGAGCACGGCAAGCCGCTCCCGTACGGCGTGGAGGGCGAGGTGCGGCTGCGCGGGGAGGCGGTCTGCCGGGGGTATCTGGACGCCGCCGCCTCCGCCGCGGCCTTCGACGCCGAGGGGTTCCTGATCACCGGGGACCTGGGCCGGCTCCAGGAGAGCGGGCACCTCACGCTCACCGGGCGGCTGAAGGACATCATCATCCGCAAGGGCGAGAACATCTCCGCCAAGGAGATCGAGGACCTGCTCCACACGCACCCCGCCGTCGCCGACGCGGCGGTCATCGGGCTCCCCGACGCCGAACGCGGCGAACGCGTCTGCGCGGTGGTCGAACAGCCGCCCGGCGCCCCGCCCCTGACCCTCGCCGGGCTCTCCGCCCATCTGCGCGAAGCGGGCCTGTCCGTCCACAAGGTGCCCGAGCAACTGGAGGTGCTCGACGCGCTGCCCCGCAACGAGACGCTGCGCAAGGTGCTCAAGTACCGGCTGCGGGAACGGTTCGGCGGGTGAGGCAGGCATTGCGGGAGCGGCGTTGCGGGAGCGACACGGCGATACGGGAGTGGCGTTACGGGGGGCGGCGCCCGTCCCCGTAACGCCCCGCGACTGCCGCCCCGTAAGGGATCAGGGTGCCGCCCCCCGTAACGGATCAGAGTGCCGTCCCCCGTAACGGCCCGGGGGCTGCCGCCCCGTAACGTCCGGAGTTCCTACGCGTCCGGCTCGATCACCGTGAAGTACACGGCGAACGCCGCCACCACATCGCTCTCCGCGACCAGCCCGTCCCGGTCCGTGTCCAGGCTCTGGGCGGCGACGCCCGCGATCTCGGCGCTGGCCCCGAGGACCCGGAGCGCCCGCTCCACGTCCGCAACCGCCGCTCTGCCGTCGTTCCCGCCGTCAGCGACCGCGATGACCGCCCGCAGGAACGGGCGGGCGATCTCGGCGAACCGCCCGGGATTGTCCCGGAGCCGCTTCACCGCCCCGCCCGCGAACTCCTCACGGGTGACCCGCTGGTCCCCGTCCACATCGGCGATCCCCGCCATGCCCTGCCAGAAGGCCTCGGCACCGGTGTAGAGCGCCTGCCCCTTGTCGCAGCGGGCCGTCGTACCGAACTCGGTGAGCAGACGGGCGGCTGCGGCGTTGAAATCGGCACGGTCGATATAGCCGTTGCCGTCCTGGTCGAAGGCGGCGAAGCGGTGCGCGATCTTTCGCTCGTACTCTGCGCTGTCCATGCGGGGAGCGTACGACGCCCGGAGCCCCCACGTGTCACCGAGCAGCGCCTCCTGTGTGACAACCTCGCATCGGAGCCCGCCGCTTCAGGCGCTCAGCGGCCCGCACTCCTCGTCGGTCGCGGACCGCGCGTCCGGGAAGACGTCGAAGAGCCGGCGCACCCCGAGCGCCCCGAGCACCTTGTTGACATGCGAACCGTCCTCCGCGCCCCGGGCCGGGAGGATCAGCCGCAGCCGGCCGCCGCAGGACTTCATCAGCCGGCGGGAGGCGATCAGCACGCCGACGCCGCTGGAGTCGCAGAAGAACACCTCGGACAGATCGAGCACCACGTCGTGCTGCCCCTCCGCCACCGCCTCGTGAACGGACTGGCGTACGACGGGCGAGGTCACCAGATCGAGTTCACCGCTGATGCGCAGCACCGTCCAGGAGCCCTGCTCGGCTTCGTTCACCTTGAGCGTCACGCGACTGGACCTCTCGTTCCGGGGCTCCCGGCAATCCGGAAGTTTCCGTTCCTCCTCGCGGCTGCCCAACCGCACCCCCATGAAACACCGACGCGCCCGCCGAGGCCCAGGAGGTTTCCGGTGGAAAGGCGCGCTTCGGCCGGTTTCCACTGAGTTCAGAGCGGCCGGGGAGGCATCCCGGCCGAAAATCGACTACCGTCGTCGGCCACGCGCCACGGGAAGAGAGTTGCCGCAAAGGCACGTGCGCCGCACACCCGGCGGACTACATTCGGTCCTCACGGGCACAGGGTGGATCACGGGGCTGGGCGAACAGGGCCGGGGGCTGGGGGGTTCATGGCGAAGGACACGGCGCCCCGCTGGGACCGCAGGATGCAGCAGAGGCTGGCCCGCGGCGAGGCGGCGGCACTCGGCGAGCTCTACGACCGGTTCGCGGCCCTCGTCCACAGCCAGGCGCACCGGATGCTCGACGACGAGGACGCCGCCGACCTGGTGACCCGCGAGGTGTTCGCCCAGGTCTGGGAGAACCCCGAGGCGTACGACCCGAAGCAGGGCTCGATGCGGTCCTGGATGGCCCACCTCACCCACCGCCGGTCCGTCCAGCGGCTGCGCCGCGCCGCGACCTCCTCGTACGAGGCGGAGCACGGCGAGGGCGCGGTGCCCGACCCGGAGGAGCTGGAGCGGCGGGTGCGCAGCGCCACGGCCGCGGCCCGCGCCGACTACATCGTCTCCTCGATGCCCGTACCGCTGCGGCAGGCCCTGGAGCTGGCGTACATCCAGCGCCGGGACTACCGGCAGGCCGCCGCCGATCTCGGGGTCACCGAGGACGAGGCCCGCCGCCGGCTGCGGCTGGGGCTCCAGCTGCTCTCCACGGCGAGCGCCCGCCCGCTCGAAGGGTCCTCGCCGCCCGGTTACGGACGGGGCCGGTGAGCGGCGACGGACACGAGAGCGAGGGGCGCGACGAGGAGGTGCGCGGTGCTCATCGGATACCGGGCCCGCGCGGGGCGGCGGACGACCTCGACCTGGGGTCCGTGCCGCTGCCTCCCCTGCCGCCGCCCGGCGGGACCGCCCCCGACGAGACGGTGCCGGAACAGTCGCAGCCGCAGCCGCAGTTGCAGTCGCAGCCACAGTCCACATCGGGCGACGCACCGGAGGCACCCGGGCCGGAAGCACCCGGGCCGGAAGCACCCGGGCCGCAGGCACCCGGGCCAAGGGGCCTCGCCCCGGAGGCCCTCGCACCTGAGTCTGAGTCCGAGCCCGGGTCCGGGTCCGGGTCCGGGTCCGGGTCCGAACCTGCGGTCGGCTCGCAGCCGGATCCCGCCCCGGAGCCGCTCATGACCGCCGCCCCGCTCCTCCCCCACCGGGTCCTCAAGGCCCTGCTCGGCGCCTGGGCGCTGTCCGCCTGTTCGGCCGGGGAGGCCGCCGCCGTGGAGGACCACCTCACCGAGTGCGCCCCGTGCTCGGAGGAGGCGGTGCGGCTGCGGGACGCGGTGGGGCTGCTGCACACCGACGGCTCCCTGGACCTCGATCCGACGCTGCGGTCCCGGGTGATGGACGGCTGTCTGAGCCGCCGCCCGGCCCGGATCCCGGTGCCGGAGTGGGCCGCCCCGTACGACGCCGAGACCGCCCGGCTCGACGCGCTGCTCCGCGACATCGGGGCCTCCGAGTGGCACGCCCCGGTGCGCCTGCAGTGGTTCGAGGAGGAGCGCGAGGTCAGCCGCAGGACCACGGTCGCCGGGGTGATCGGCCACCTGCTGGCGGTCGACGGGCTGCTGTCCGCCGCGCTCGGCCTCGGCGACCCGCTCGGCGGCGGCGAGGCACCGCTGGACCCCACCGAGCGCACCGAGACGTACTGGTCGGCGACGGTTGCGCCGCCCACCCGGGCCGTCCGCGAGCCCTGGCGGGACCAGAGCCACGAGCTGATCCGTACGGCGTCCTTCGCCGGGCGGAATGTCGCCGAGACCTCCGTCTCCTACGGGTCCTTCGCCCTGCCGCTCCAGGACGCGGCGCTGGAGCGGGCCTTCGAGTGCTGGGTGCACGGCGGGGACATCGCCGACGCCGTGCACTATCCCTACCCGTCCCCGTCGGCGGCCCATCTGCACCGGATGATCGGCCTGGCGGTCCGGATGCTTCCGGCCGCCGTCGCGCGACGCCGCCACGCCGGACTGGCCGGACCGCCGAAGGAACTGGTCGCGGCCGGGGCGCCGGGCCGCTCGCTCCATCTGGAGATCGAGGGCCACGGCGGAGGCGACTGGTACATCGCGCTGGACTCGCCCGCCGCCCTCGGCTCGCCCGAGCGCGCGGTGGCGCAGGTGGCCCTGGACGGGGTCGAGTTCTGCCGGCTCGTCGCGGGCCGCATCTCGCCGGTGGAAGCGGCGGCGGGCCAGGAGGGCGACCGCGAGGCCATCCGCGACGTACTGTTCGCGACGGCTTCGCTCAGCCGGCTCTGACGCGACCCCGGGCCACGGAACAGCTCTTACGCGAAGATCACCGTGCGGCGGCCGTTGAGCAGGATGCGCCGCTCCGCGTGCCACTTCACCGCGCGCGCCAGCGCCTGGCACTCCACGTCCCGGCCGATGGCGACCAGCTGGTCCGGCGTCACGTCGTGACCGACGCGCTCGACCTCCTGCTCGATGATCGGGCCCTCGTCGAGGTCGGCGGTGACGTAGTGCGCGGTCGCGCCGATCAGCTTCACCCCGCGCGCGTGCGCCTGGTGGTAGGGCTTGGCGCCCTTGAAGCTCGGCAGGAACGAGTGGTGGATGTTGATGATCCGGCCGCTCAGCTGCTTGCACAGGTCGTCGGAGAGGACCTGCATGTAGCGGGCCAGGACGACCAGCTCGACGTTCTCCTCGCGGACCAGCTCCAGGAGCCGCGCCTCGGCCTCCGGCTTGTTGTCCTTCGTCACCGGGAGGTGCCGGAAGGGGATGCCGTACGAGGCGACGAGCTCGGCGAAGTCCGTGTGGTTGGAGACGACGGCCGCGATCTCGACCGGCAGCGCCCCGGTGCGGGAGCGGAACAGCAGGTCGTTGAGGCAGTGGCCGAACTTGCTGACCATCAGCACGATCCGCATGCGCTCCGCGGACCGGTGGATCTGCCACTCCATCCGGAAGGCCTCCCCGATCGCGGCGAAGCTGGCACGCAGTTTGTCCACGGTCACGACGGCGTCCGCCGAGAAGTGGACGCGCATGAAGAACAGGCCCGTGTCGTGGTCCCCGAACTGCTGACTGTCCTCGATGTTGCAGCCGGTCATGAAGAGATAGCTCGACACGGCGTGCACGATGCCCTGTTTGTCGGGGCAGGAGAGCGTGAGGACGTACTGCTCGGTCGCGGCGGCGTCCGAGGCGGCGGAGGGGGCGGGCTGCGGCGCGGTCATCCTCGTAGGGTGCCACACCCGCCGGATCCTAGGCGGCCCTGGTCATGATGCGGATGACGTCCAGCGAGTGCGGCGGTATGTCCGGATCCTCCGCGTCGTTGGTGGCGAGCATCACATGGGCCTCGCGGGCCGCGTGGACGGCCTCGGGCCAGCCGTGGTGCTCCAGATAGGCGGAGACAGGGGCGTCCGCGCCGACCTGGTGCATGATCCGCAGCACCCGCAGCGCGGCGGCGTCCACGGCGGCGGCCTCGGCGGAGTCCCTGAATATGGTGCCGACGTACTTCTCGGCGGACCAGTTGTCGAGCCAGGTGTCCTCGACCAGGCGGTACACGGCGTCGGTGACGTCCCCGTACCCTTCCCGGCCGGCGAGCCAGCACTCGTGGTGGAAGGCGGGGTCGGAGAGCATGTGCAGCGCCGAGCGCACGTTGGTGCGCCAGCGCCACCACGGCATGTCAGTGAGCGGCATGCCGCCCATGGTGGAGGAGCGACGGCCGCGACGGGAAGAGTTCTCCGAACCTTGCTGCACGGTCGTCGATCGTACGTTCCTTCACACCACCCCCGCACGGGCCCCCGTAATTCACCGGGACGTCACCGTGCGTTGAGGAAGGCACACCGCGCAGTTACCCGGGGCCCGGAAGGCTCCTGGTCCATGACCGGACGGCGACGCCCCACCTTTCCCCGCCCCTTCCCGGGCGTCATCAGCGCGACGGCGGCGGGGGCGGTGCTGCTGTCCGGCTGCGGTGTGCTCCCTGGGGTCTCGGGGGGATCCAGGGAGCCCGTCACCGTGATGACCTGGGCGCCCGACCGGTCGGAGGACGTCACCGCGGTGGAGATGGCCGGGGTGCCCGCGATGGCGCAGACGTACGCCCGCTGGGTCAACGACACCGGCGGCATCGACGGGCGCGAGCTGCGGGTGATCGTCTGCGACGAGGCCGACACCACCATCGGCGCCGAGCGGTGCGCGCGGGAGGCCGTCAAGAAGGAGGTGGCCGCCGTCGTCGGCTCCTACAGCCGCCACGGGCAGAGCTTCATGCCCGCGCTGGAGGCGGGCGGTGTCCCGTACATCGGCGGTTACGGCGCCTCCACCGAGGAGTTCAGCAGCTATCTCTCCTACCCCGTCAACGGCGGTCAGCCGGCCCTGCTGGCGGGCCACGGGCAGCAGTTGGGCCGCAGCTGCGAGCGGGTCTCGCTGGTACGCCCCGACTCGATCGGCGGCGACGGCATGCCGCCGCTCCTGAACAACGGGCTGATGGCCGCCGACCGGCCCGCCTCCGCCGACATCCTGGCCCCCCTGAACGCCACGTCCTACGACGAGCAGGCCACGCAGGCGCTGGAGCGGTCCGACGGCGGCTGTGTGACGGCGGTGCTCGGCACCCGTACGGAGACGTTCTTCGACTCCTTCCGCCGGCTGGAGCCGGACGGCGGGCGGGTCAGGATCTCCTCCGTGCTGGGCAGCGTCAGCCAGCGGCTCATCGACCGCACGGGCGGCCGGAACAGCCCCTTCGAGGGCGCCTACATCACCGGCTGGTACCCGGACGCGAAGAATACGCGCTGGAAGGAGATGCGCGAGGTGATCAGGAAGTACGCCTTCGGGGACAACCGCATCGACCCGGACGACACCGCCGTGCAGACGACGTGGATCGCGTACACGGCCCTGCGGGCCGCCGTCAGGGCGATCGGCGACCAGGACGTCACCTCGGGCCGGGTCGTGGCCGCCCTCAACCAGGGCGTCGAGGTCGACACGGGCGGTCTGACCCCGACGCTCCGCTGGCGCTTCAAGGACCTGGTCGGGACGTTGCGCTACCCGCGCATCGTCAACACGAAGGTGACGTTCCAGGTGGTCCACAAGGGTCGGCTCACCGCCCAGAAGAAGGGCTTCGTGGACGTCTTGGAAGCCCTGACGGACGCCCCGCGCGGCTAGACGCCCGCCGGGTCCGGCCGGACCGGGGGGAGCCCGGCCGGACCCGGGTGGGTCAGAGTTCGGTGTACGCGTGCTTGGCCAGGCCGTACTTCGCCGCGATCGCGTTCCACAGCTTGGACGCCTCGCGCTTGGCCTCGGTGGCCACCCCGCTCTGCTGGTTGCCGCGGGCCGTCTCGTTCGTCGACCGGGCCTTGCCGCCCTTGCACACGGACTTGTTCTTCTTGGCCTGCCGCGCCCAGGTGGCGTAGTGCTCGTCGGCGGCGGCGGAGGCCTTCCACGCCCGGTTCAGCGAGGAGGTCAGCTCCGCGCTCCGCGGAAGCTTGTCCACCGTCAGTTCTCCGAGCCGGGTCACCAGGTCACGACGCTGCTGGGCGGCGTCCTTGAGGTCGGTGTTCGCCTGGTCCAGGTCCGTGCAGGACTTGATCTTCTCGACCGCGCTGATCACCGCGGCCCGGCTGTTGTTGCTGTCGGCCAGCAGCCTGTCCAGTGCCTTCGCCTGCGGCTTCGCCGGGTCGGGCGCCGCCTTGGCGGTGGGCTCGGCGACCGGTGAGCTCTGCGCGGCGACCGGCTGCTTGTCGTCCTTGCCGGAATCGTCGCCACCGCTCATCAGCGCGCCCGCGCCGAGCCCGATGACGGCGCAGCCGACGACGACACCGGCGATCAGCGGAACGTGCGCGGACCGCCGGCGCGGCGGCTCACCGTCCAGGTGCGCGGGCGGTCCGTCCTGCTCCGCGCGGCCCTGGAGTCCCTGGAGGCCGGACCGGTAGCCCCCGGGGGCGTGCGGCGGCAACTGGCCGCCCTGGGAGTGCTGCTGGGGCTGGTAACCCTGCTGCTGGGGCTGGTAGCCCTGCTGCTGGTACGGGGACGGGGGCTGCTGCTGGTACGGCGGCGGGGACTGCTGCTGGTACGGCGGCTGGTACGGCGGCTGGGGCTGCTGACCCGCGTCGACCTGCGGCATCTGCTGCGTGGCGCCCGCCGGTTCGTCCGTACGGAACAGGTTGTCGAACTCCGCGGGCGGCTGCCGGTCCCCCGGCACGCCCGGCCTGCCCCCGTACGGAGCGCCTCCGGGCACCGGGGGTATGTACTGGGTCGCGTCGGCGTCCCCGCCGCCCGGCGCGGGCCCCACAGGGCCGGGGCCGCCCGGGACGGGCGCGATGAACTGCGTGGCGTCCGCGTCACCGCCGGGCACACCCTGCCCGGCCTGCCCGGTCTGACCCCCCTGCCCGCCCGGCCCGACCTCCGGCGGCAGCGGCTGCGCGTACGGCTGCTGGGGCTGGTGCGGAGGCTGGGGCTGCTGGTGCTGCGGCTGGTACCCACCGGGCTGCTGGGACTGCTGCTGCTGCGGCGGCTGCTGGTAGGAGCCGGGCTGCTGGGGCTGCTGATACGCCCCCGGCTGCTGGTACGCCTCCGGGCCCGGCGGCTGCTGCGCGGGCGGCAGGGGCTGCGCCGGCGGGTAGCCGTAGTGCCCCTGTGCCTGCTGGTCCGGCTGCGGCGGCCCGGCGGACTGCGGCCCCCAGTGCTGCCCCCACGGCTGACCGTCTGCGGGCACCCCCTGCCCGGCCTGTCCGCCCTGTCCGGCCGCGGGCGCCCCCGGGGTCCAGGGGGCACCGTCGTCGGCAGGCAGCACGACAGCTTCGTGCGCGGGTCGTGCGGCGGGGAGCTCGTGCTCGCCGCCCTGTCCGCTCTGCGTCACCGGGACTCCTACGTGTGAACCTACGGAATCGTCGGCTCACGCTATCGGGTGGCCGCCCGGCACCGCCAAGCGCGTGGCGCCCCTCACACCCCCTTCACAGCGCGGGTAACATCCTGCGGCCCCGCGACGCTGTCAGGGGGATCCGGCGGATCAGGGCCGGACGCCCCTTGACGGCCCGGACGCCCCTTGACGGCCGCCCCCCTGACGCCCGGACACTTCTTGACGGCCGACGCCCCTTGGCGGCCGGACATCCCCTGACGGCCGGGCCGCCGCGCACGCGGCCCGGACCGCGCCCGGCCCGCGCCCGGACCGCGCAGCCCCCTTTCAGGCCGCCTGGAGCTCCAGCCGCTCGCCGAACTCCCGTACCGCGGGCTCCTGCCCGTAGGGCGTGAGCCGCTGCTGGAGGTCGTCGAGATACTCGGCGCCCCGGCTGGAGCGCACCGTCGACAGCAGCTCCATCGCCCGGGTCCCCGTGTGGCACGCCCGCTCCACCTCGCGCTGCTGCACCTGGGCCGAGGCCAGCAGCACCAGCGCGATGCCCCGGCGCCGGGCCCGGGTCTCCGGCAGCGCGGCCAGCGCCTCCTTGGCCCGCCGGGCGGCCTCGTGCGCCTGCCCCAGGTCCCGGTGGCAGTGGGCCAGTTCGTCCGCGAGATAGCCCGCGTCGAAGTGCGCGATCCAGATCGGGTCGTCGCCGGTGTCCGGGCCCGCCTGCTCCAGGGCGGCGACCGCCCGCCCCGCCACCGTGTGGCAGGCCCTGGCGTCCCCGAGCAGCGCGTGCCCCCGGGCCTCCGCCGCGTAGAACATCGACTGGGCGCGGGGGGTGACCTGCCCCCGGGCCCCTTCCTGGGCGGCGCGGGCCAGTTGGGCGATCTCGCGGGGGTTGCCGAGCTGGGCGGCGAGATGGCTCATCGACGCGGCGAGCACATAGCCGCCGTACGCCCGGTCGCCCGCCGCCTGCGCGAGCCGCAGCGCCTGGATGTAGTAGCGCTGGGCGAGGCCGGGCTGGCCGGTGTCGACCGCCATGTAGCCGCCGAGCTCGGTGAGCCGGGCCACCGCGCCGAACAGCTGGCGCCCCACCTGTTCGCGGTACGCACCCGAAAGCAGCCCGGAGACCACGCTGTTGAGGTAGTGCACGAGCACCGGCCGGACATGGCCGCTGCCGAAGCGGTGGTCGAGGTCGGTCAGCGCGGCGGTCATCGCCCGCACCGCCTCGACGTCGGACATCCCGACCCGGGCCCCCGCCGTCCGCTCGACCTGCGGGTCCGGGCCCGAGATCAGCCAGTCCCGGCTGGGCTCGACGAGCGCGGACGCGGCGACCGCCGACCCGGTGAGCAGATCGCGGCGGCCCACGTCGCTGCGCCACAGCTCGCAGACCTGCTCGACGGCCCCGGCGACGGTCGGCGCGTACTGGAGGCCGACGCCGGAGGCCAGGTTCTTGCCGTTGGCCATGCCGATCTCGTCGATCGTGACCGTACGGCCGAGCTTGCGGCCCAGCGCCTCGGCGATGAGCCCCGGGGCCCGGCCCCGGGGCTGCTGTCCGCGCAGCCAACGGGCCACGGAGGTCTTGTCGTAGCGCAGATCGAGCCCCCGCTCGGCCCCGACCATGTTCACGCGGCGCGCGAGGCCCGCGTTGGAACAGGCGGCTTCCTGGATGAGCGTCTGGAGCCGTTCGTTGGGCTGGCGGGCTACGAGAGGCCTTGCAGCCATATGTCCCCCTGAATCATCGGTTATGTGCAGTGATCGGTGGAAGGGATCACTGCCCGGCACATACACAAGAAATGCGCATATTCATCGGCATTCGGTACGGACATGGCGCGTTGCACCGACGCGGAGGTCCGGGCGCGTTCCCGGGCGGCGGTCCTGGGGGTGGTTACCCGCCCTTCGGTGCGGCGCCTCACGCGCGCCCCCGCTCGTGCACCGATGCGCCCCGCGTGCAGGATCGATGCGCCGGGCCCCGGTTCAGGGGAGGCCGTAACCCCTGGTGACGGCGGGAGTTGTGCTGGGCGTGGAAGAGCCCATCGGAGTCACGGAAGCCGCACAAGTCCCTCAGCAGCGGGGCGAGCACCTGCTCGACGCCGCGGTGCGGTATGCGGAAGAGCGTCACTGGGACGTGTTCCCCGGCACCTGGCTTGAGGCGGTGGGCGGCGGGGAACGGTGCTCGTGCGGCGAAGCCGGCTGCGCCCTGCCCGGGGCCCACGCGGACCGGCCCGACTGGGCGGGCCAGGCGACCGGCAGCGGGGCGGCGGCCCGGCGCATGTGGAGCAGGCAGCCCCGCGCCTCGGTGCTGCTGCCGACCGGCCGGACCTTCGACGCCCTGGAGGTCCCGGAGTCCGCGGGCTTCCTGGCGCTGGCCCGGATGGAGCGGATGGACCTGACACTGGGCCCGGTCACCTGCACGCCCGACCGCCGGATGCTGTTCTTCGTGCTGCCGGGGGCCGCCGCCAAGGCCGCCGAGCTGGTGCGCACGCTCGGCTGGGACGCCGAGGCGATCGACCTGACCGGCCGGGGCGAGGGCCACTACATCGCCGCCCCGCCCACCCGGGTCGGCGCCCGGGGGGCCGTGCAGTGGGCCCGCAAGCCCACCCACACCAACCGCTGGCTGCCCGATGTGGACGAGATGATCAGCCCGCTGGCGTACGCCTGCGCCCGTGAGGCGGCCGACGCCCGCACCCGCGTTCCGTAGAGCGCCCGGTCCGCATCGCCCGGTCCGCATCGCACGGACCGCACTTCCCCGGACCGCACCTCCCGGGGCTCCGGTCAGGCCTTTTCGTAGGGTGGTCCCCACCTATGGGGATATCGAAAGGCTGTGCCATGCCGGACCGGGCAGATGCACGTACGGAAACAGACGCGGCGACGGGTGGTGCCCACGAGGGGCGGCCCGCCGTCCGCGTACAGGGGCTGTGGAAGCGGTTCGGGGAGCAGGTCGCCGTCGCGGGGATCGATCTGGAGCTGCCCGCGGGGCAGTTCATCGGCCTGGTGGGACCGAACGGGGCGGGCAAGACGACGACGCTCTCGATGGTCACCGGGCTGCTGCGCCCCGACCTGGGGAAGATCGAGGTCGCGGGCCACGACGTGTGGACGGATCCGGTCGAGGTCAAGTCCCGGATCGGCGTGCTGCCGGAGGGGCTGCGGCTCTTCGAGCGCCTCTCGGGGCGTGAACTGCTCGCGTACAACGGACGGTTGCGCGGCCTGCCGGGCGACGAGGTCGACCAGCGGGCCACGCAGCTGCTGGACGTGCTGGATCTCGCCGGCTCGCAGCACAAGCTGGTCGTCGACTACTCGACCGGTATGCGGAAGAAGATCGGGCTCGCGGCCGCTCTCCTCCACAACCCCGAAGTACTTTTCCTGGACGAGCCGTTCGAGGGTGTCGACCCGGTCTCGGCGCAGACCATCCGCGGCGTGCTGGAGCGCTACACCCGGTCCGGGGCGACCGTGGTCTTCTCCAGCCATGTGATGGAGCTGGTCGAGTCGCTGTGCGACTGGGTCGCCGTGATGGCGGGTGGCCGGATCAAGGCGCAGGGCACGCTGGCCGAGGTGCGCGGAGACGCACCCTCGTTGCAGAACGCCTTCCTCGAACTGGTCGGCGCGGGCGGCCGGGACGCGGGCGACTCCCTCGACTGGCTGGGCGGCGTCCGATGAGCGTGCTGGACGCCCCGGTCGCCACGGCCGCCCCGGCGGCGCCGACGACGCGCCTGACCCCGGTCTTCGTCGCGCTCAAGCTGACACTGCTGCGCAACGGGCTGCGGCAGTCCTCCGGGCGCAGGGCGGCGTTCATCGTCTCCCTCGTCCTCACCCTGCTGCTCGCCGCGGGCCAGGCGCTCGGTCTGGTCCTGCTGCGCGGCGACGAGCACGCGGCCACCGTCGTGGTGCTGCTCACGGGTGTCATGGCGCTCGGCTGGGCGGTGCTGCCGCTGTTCTTCCCCAGCGGTGACGACACCCTCGACCCGACCCGGCTGGTGATGCTGCCGCTGCGGCCCCGGCCGCTGATCCGGGCTCTGCTGGTGTCCTCGATGATCGGCATCGGCCCGCTGTTCACCCTGTGCCTGGTGGTCGGCTCGGTCCTGGCGCTGGCGCACGGGGCGGCGGGGATCGTGTTCGCGGTGCTCGCGGTCCCGCTGACGATGCTGCTCTGCGTGGCGCTGTCCCGGGCGGTGGCCACGGCCAACGTACGGCTGCTGAACTCCCGCAAGGGCCGCGACCTCGCGGTGCTCAGCGGGCTGGTCATCGCGGTGGGCATCCAGTTCGTCAACTTCGGCGCGCAGCGGCTCGGCCAGGCGGGCGGGCTCTCCGCGCTGGACCCGGCGGCGGGCGTGGTCCGCTGGCTGCCCGGCGCCTCCGCCCTGGGGGCGGTGGACGCGGCCTCCGACGGTTCGTACGGCGTCGCGGTCCTCCAGCTGCTGATCACCGTGGCGGCCCTGGTGGCGCTGATGTGGATGTGGCAGCGGAGCCTGACGAAGCTGATGACCTCCCCGGACGGTTCGACCCTGGCGGCGGCGGAGCCGGCCCGCAAGGAGTCCGGCCGGGGCGGTCTGTCGGCGCTGCTGCCGGAGGGGCGTACGGCGACGGTGATGCAGCGCGGTCTGCGGTACGTGGCACGGGACCCGAAGACCAAGGCGGCCTGGGTGACGGCGCTGGCGGTCGGGGCGATCGTGCCGCTGCTCAACGCGATCCAGGGCACCGGCTCGGTCTACCTCGCGTGCTTCGCCGCCGGCCTGCTCGGCATGCAGATGTACAACCAGTTCGGCCAGGACACCTCGGCGTTCTGGATGGTGGCGCTGACGATCTCCTCGCCCCGGGACGCGTTCGTCGAGCTGCGGGCGCGGGCGATGTTCCTGCTGGTGATCACGCTGCCGTTCACGCTCGCGGTGTGTCTGGTGACGGCGGCGATGGTCGGTGACTGGCGGTCGCTGCCGGGGGCGCTGGGCCTGTCGTTCGCGCTGCTGGGCTCGATGCTGGCGACGGGGGCGGTGACTTCGGCGCTGTTCCCGTACTCGATTCCGCAGGAGGGCGCGTTCAAGAACGTGGCGCCGGGGCAGGGCGGTCTGGCCTGGATCTCGATCCTCGGCGGCATGCTGGCCGCCGCGCTGCTGGCCGCGCCGGTGATCGTGCCGACCATCTGGATGCACCTCTCGGATCACCACGACGCGCTGTGGCTCATGGTGCCGGGAGGGCTCGTGTACGCGGCGCTCATCGGGTGGGCGGGGCTGCGGTTCGCCGCGGTGCGCACGGCGAGGCGGCTGCCGGAGATCCTGGCGGCGGTCAGCAAGGGCTGAGCCACCGGCAGCTGCGGCACGGCTACCGCTGGCGCTACCACTACCGCTACCGCTGGGACTGCGGCACGGCTGCGCTGCGACTGCGATACGGCTACGGCTACGGCTACGGCTACGGCTACGGCTACGGGGAGACCGGTTCGCGGTCGTCCTGGTTGTCCTCGGCGAGCTGTTCCAGGAATGGCTCCACCGCGGCCCGCCAGCCCTCCGGCTGGTCGTAGTGGACGAGGTGGCCCGCGTCCGCCACTTCCGCGTACTGGCCGCGGGGCAGGACCCGGACCATCTCCTGGGCCTCGGCGCGGCCCAGCTCCCCGTCGAGGCCGCGCAGCACCAGCGTGGGGCACTGGACCTGGGCCAGCTCCTCCCAGTGGGCGTCGAAGACCCAGGTGGCGCGGGAGCGGAGCATCTGGCGGCGGGAGAAGACGGGGCGCCAGCCGTCCTCCCGCTCGGCCATCACCTCGGCATAGAACGCGCCGCGCGAGGGGTTCGGCCGCTCCACCCAGGGGTCGTCCTCGCCGAACCACTTCCGTACGTCGGCGAGGGTGGCGAAGGGCAGCGGCCAGGAGTCGAACCAGTCGCTCCACTCACGCTGGGAGGCCGCCCCGAGGGCGGAGGCCCGCATGTCGCAGATGACGAGGGCGCGGACGAGGTCGGGGCGCTTGGCGGCGAGCTGCCAGCCGGTGAGCGCTCCCATGGCGTGGCCGACGACGGTGACGGGGCCGAGCCCGAGCTGTTCGATCGCGGCCTCGGCGTCGGAGACGTAGGCGTCGCGGGTGTACGGGCCGTCGGCGGGCTTGTCGCTGCGGCCGTGGCCCCGCTGGTCGAGGCCGACCGCGCGGTGCCGTTCGGCGAGCCAGCGCGCGGTCGGGGCCCAGTGCGAGGCCCGGCCCATCAGCCCGTGCAGCAGTAAGACCCCGGGAGCGCTGTCCGCTTCCGCGCGCCCCTTGGGCGGGTCGGCGAACTCCCATGCCGCGAGGCGTACGCCGTCGGTTCCGGTCACATCGATGCGCCGCACCATAGTCCTGGCACCCCCTTCTGGTCCTCGATCACCGTGTGGTCGCACCCCGCCAGGCTATCGAACCCTTATTCGAAACCGGGGTTTCGCCACCCAACACCCCACGTTCGAGTGACACCGGTCAAGGATTGACGCCGACAGGCCTGGGGAGATCTTCAGCGGGAGGCGGGCCGCTCGGGGACAGGGGCCCGCAGGAGCTGACCCTGGGAGCTCGGGGCTCCGGGTCAGCACAGGGGAGGAACGGCCCCGGCGCCTTCGGACGCCGGGGCCGCCCCCTGTCCGGGGACACCCCCCGGCCGCTTCGACAACGATGGCAAGCGGCGGCGCGAACCGCCCCGCACCGGCCGGGATCGGGGCATTCCGAAGTGCGACGGGCACCGTGCGGTGCGCGTGGTGGTACGACGGGCGCATTCCCTGCTCCCTCCCCGACCGTGCCGGGCGTGGCCGGCCGACACTCTCATCAGGTCCTCTGCCTGGCCTCAGCCTGGCATGTGACGCGTCCGGCCGCTGCCTTTCCGGACGGAAATCGGAAAGCGCACATCACGGTTGTGTTGCCGTGGCCGGCACCCGGCCGGCCACGGCGTCGGCACCGGGCGGTGAACCCGTCCGGCGCCGGGCGGCAACCGCGTCGGTTCTTGGCGGCGACGACCGCGTCAGCGCCTGGCGACGATCACGTCAGCGCCGGCGGCAACCGCGTCAGCGCCTGGCGACGACCGCGTCAGCGCTTGGCGACGAAGACGTGCGAGGCGACCTCGGTGTCGAGCTCCGCCGCCTCCCCGCCGGAGCCGACCAGCACCCCGCCGGGCGACTCGGTCACACTGACGACGGACCCGGGCTGCACCCCGGCCCTGCGCAGCGTGTACATCAGCTGGGCGTCGGTCTGGATCGGCTCCCCGATCCGTCGCACCACCACGGTCTTGCCCTCGGCGCCCGGGTCCAGGTCGGCCAGGCTCACCATGGAGGCGTCCAGGAACGGGTCGGCCTCGGCCTTCTCGCCCAGCTCCTCCAGGCCCGGGATGGGATTCCCGTACGGCGACTCCGTCGGGTGGCGCAGCAGCTCCAGCACCCGCCGCTCCACCGCCTCGCTCATCACGTGCTCCCAGCGGCAGGCCTCGGCGTGGACCTGCTCCCACTCCAGGCCGATCACATCCACGAGCAGACACTCCGCGAGCCGGTGCTTGCGCATGACGCGGGTGGCGAGGCGGCGGCCCTCCTCGGTCAGCTCCAGGTGGCGGTCCCCCGCGACCTGGACCAGTCCGTCGCGCTCCATACGGGCCACCGTCTGGCTGACGGTCGGACCGCTCTGGTCCAGCCGTTCAGCGATGCGGGCGCGCATGGGGACCACGCCTTCCTCTTCCAGTTCGAGGATGGTGCGGAGATACATCTCCGTGGTGTCGATCAGTCCGGACATACGTGCCCCTCGATGCTGTGACTAGAAAACGTCGTGCGATGGCCCTGCACCAATTCTGACGCATAGCGCCGACAACCGTGCCGCCCCGGCGGAAGACCGGTGCACGTGCGCACGCACAGGGCCGCAGGGCGGTATTGACAGGCCACTGGTCCAGACCGCAACGTGATCGGCGGCACGGGCATTCCCCGCCTGCCGGACGCCCTGCCGCACCACCCGTCCCATCCCCCGCCGAAAGGGCTCTCCCCGATGAGCGACAGCAAGCTGGCCGGTCAGTTCTTCGATGCGGCGATCGGCCTGCTGACGCGGGTGCGGGACGAGGAGGCGGGCAGCATCGCCGCCGCGGGCGAGGCCGTCGCGGACACCGTCGAGTCCGGCGGCCGGCTCTTCGCCTTCGGTGCGGGCCACTCCTCGCTGGCCGCCCAGGACGTCGTCTACCGTGCGGGCGGCCTGGCGCTGATGAACCTGCTCACCGTGCCCGGTGCGGTCGGCGTGGACGTCATGCCCGCCACGCTCGGCTCGGCGCTGGAGCGGGTGGACGGGCTCGCCTCGGCCGTCCTGGACTCCAGCCCCGCCACCGCCGGGGACCTCCTGGTGATCGTCTCGCTGTCCGGGCGCAACGCCCTGCCCGTCGAGATGGCGCAGAACGCCCGCGCCCTCGGGCTGAAGGTCGTCGGCCTCACCTCGGTCGCGTACGCGGAGAACACCCGCTCCCGGCACGCCTCGGGCGGCTTCCTGCGGGACCACTGCGACATCGTCCTGGACAGCAAGATCGCGATCGGCGACGCGGAGCTGCGGGCCCCCGGCGTCGAGGCCCCCTTCGCCCCCGCCTCGACCGTGGTGACCAGCGCGATCATGCAGGCGATGCTGGCGGCCGCCGTCGAGCGGCTGGTGGCCCGGGGCATCGAGCCGCCGATGCTGCGCTCGGGGAACGTCGACGGCGGCCACGAGTGGAACGGCCGGGTCATGACGGAGTACCGGGACCGGATCTTCTACCGCCACTGAGCGCCCCTTCCGCTGAACCCCGTCACTTGAACCCCGTCACTTGAACCCCGTCACTGAGCACGGACCTCCGGGGGGCGCGTCCGAGCACGACCCCCGGGAGGCGCCTCGGCAGCACGGACCTCCGGGGCCGCGTCGGCAGCACGGACCGACGGGGGCGCTTCGGCAGCACGGACTTCCAGAGGCCGCGTCGGCAGCACGACCCGGGCCGTCAGCCCGCCTCCCGGGTTGGCGCTCGCGCCGGCCTCCCCGCCGTGCGCCCGTGCCACCGACGCCACGATGGAGAGCCCGAGGCCCGCGCCCTCGCCGGGCCCATGACGGCGGGCCCGCGCGCGGCGGAACGGCTCGAACAGCAGCGGCACGGTCGCCGGGTCCACCACCGGCCCGGTGTTGGCGACCTCCAGGCCGCCCGGCCCGACCCGGACGCGTACGGTCCCGCCGGGATGGTTGTGGCGCAGCGCGTTGGCGACCAGGTTGTGCACGAGGTGGTCGAGCAGGACCGCGTCGCCCTCGACCGTCACCGGCCGGGCCGTCACCTCGACGGTGATGTCCCGTTCCTTCGCCTCGGCGGCCAGGGCCTCGGTGACCGTGGTGGTGGTCTCGTCCAGGGCGACCCGCTCCCGCCGCCGCAGCCCCTCGTCGGAGACCGCGAGGAGCAGCAGCCCCTCGATGAGCCGCTCGCTGCTCGCCGCGGTGTCGATGAGCTTGTCCCGGATCCAGGCGACCTTCTCTGGCGGCGGGTCGTCGGCGAGCCCGATCTCGGCGGCGGCCCGCTGCACGGCCAGCGGGGTGCGCAGTTCGTGGGCGGCGTTGGCGGCGAACCGCTGCCGGGCGGCGACCAGCTCCTGGATCCGGTCGAGCATCCCGTCGAAGGTGTCGGCCAGCTCCTTCAGCTCGCCGGGCGGAGCCTTCAGCGCGAGCCGTTCGTGCAGGTTGGAGCCGGACAGCCGGCGGGCGCGGGCGGTGATGACGCCGACCGGCCGCAGCACCCGGCCCGCCATCCACCAGGCGAGGGCGACCGAGAGTGCGGAGTAGACGGCGAGGGAGACCCCGGAGACGGTCAGCAGCTGGTTGAGCGCGGCGTCCCCGGCGGCGGTGCCGACCTTCTGCGCGACGGCGATCTGGCCGGGTTCGAGGATCGTGGTCCGCGCCCAGTCCGACGAGGGCAGGGCGGGGGCGGTGGCGGCGTCCAGCCGGGAGGCGGGGACCGCCGGGGCGACGGCGGTGACGATGCTGGCGTACACGCCCTCGCTGACCAGCAGGTAGACGATCGCCATGAGCAGGACGCCGGCCATGACCAGCAGTCCGCCGTACAGCGCGGCGAGACGGGTGCGTTCACTGTTCACCGGGCGCTCCCCGTATCCGCCGCGGGGCCGTCCCCGATGCGGTAGCCGACGCCCGGGACCGTATCGATCACCGGGGGCGCGCCGAGTTTGGCGCGGAGTTTGGAGAGGGTGACGCGGACCGCGTTGGTGCGGTAGCTGGTGTCCTCCTCCCACACCTCCTCGATCAGGTCGTCGCCGCTGACGACCGCGCCCTCGGCCCGCAGCAGGGTTTCCAGCACGGCGAACTCCTTGCGGGAGAGGGAGAGGAAGCGCCCGTCGCGGCAGACCTGGCGGCGGGCGGTGTCCAGCCGCAGTCCGGCCCGTTCCAGGACGGGAGGGAGGGCGGGGCGGGCGCGGCGGCCGAGGGCCAGGACCCGGGCGAGGAGTTCGTCGTACGCGAACGGCTTGGTCAGGTAGTCGTCGGCGCCGAGCCCGAGGCCGGCCACCCGGTCCCGTACCGTCCCCGCGGCGGTGAGCATCAGGATCCGGGTCAGCAGGCGCAGGGCGACGACGCGGCGGCACACCTCGTCGCCGTGCAGCCCCGGCAGATCGCGGTCGAGGATCATCACGTCGTACGCGCCGAACCGCAGCCGCTCCAGCGCCGCCCGCCCGTCGGGGGCGACGTCCACGGCGACGG
This sequence comes from Streptomyces sp. NPDC048142, assembly GCF_043202835.1. Taxonomy (NCBI): domain Bacteria; kingdom Bacillati; phylum Actinomycetota; class Actinomycetes; order Kitasatosporales; family Streptomycetaceae; genus Streptomyces; species Streptomyces sp. NPDC048142. Next base: position 12,259 of record NZ_JBIDBC010000048.1, on the reverse strand, counting down.
CGTCACGGCGCAGCCCCTCGGCGATCATCTCCGCCAGGAATTCCTCGTCCTCCACCACCAGCACGCGCATGGGCCCTGTGTACCCGAAAGCGATGTTTCGTCGGTGTAAGCATCCGGGCTGAGAGAAACGAAACGGCGTCCTCGCGCACGCTCGGGCCGACGTGGCCGAACCAGCCGAACCAGCCGACGTACCCGGCCTGTCAGCAACCGACGAGGAGCCCCCATGGACCAGACCCTGTCCCGCCGGACCGCCGCGCGCTCGCGAGGACGCCGGCAAGAACGCTCGCGTGGGCGCTCGCGCGGGCGCTCCCTCGCCGCGGCCTGCGCGATGGCCGCCGCCCTCGCCCTGACGGCCACCGCGTGCTCGGGCGGCGGCGGCACGAAGGACGGCGGATCGGCCTCCGGCACCAAGAAGACGAAGGAGGACCAGGCACTGGAGCACCGCACGTGCCTGCGTGACCAGGGCCTGGACATCCCCGAACCGAAGCCGGGCCAGGACGGCGTCGGCATCACCGTCGACGGCGGATCCCTGAGCAAGAAGGAGATGGAGAAGGCGTTCAAGGCCTGCGAGGACAAGGCGGTCGGCGGCGGGGCCAAGGAGCTGACGCAGGCGGAGAAGGACAAGATGGTCGCCTTCGCCCGGTGCATGCGCAAGAACGGCTTCGACATGCCCGACCCGAAGTTCGACGGCGGGGCGATGCGGGCGGCGCCCGCGCTGGAGCCGAAGGACATGAAGAAGTTCGAGAAGGCCAACAAGGCGTGCGAAAGCGCCGGCCGATGAGGCGGGGACGGGCCGTGGCGGCAGCGGTGGCGGTGGTGCTCGCCGTGGCGGCCGGGTCGCTCGCCTTCACACGGCTCGGTTCGGACGAGGAGACCGGCGGGGCGAAGAACACCGGCCTGCCCCCGGCCACCGTCCCGGTCGAACGCGGTGACCTGCGCGACCACGCCCAGGCCGACGGGACGCTCGGCTACGACAGGGAGCGCAAGGTCAACGCGGGCGCGGCGGGCACCATGACCTGGACGCCGCGCACCGGCTCGACCGTGGAGCGGAACGAGCGGCTGTACGAGATCGACGGCCGGCCGGTGCGTCTGATGTACGGCTCCGGGCCCATGTACCGGACGCTGAAGGCGGGCGACAAGGGCCGGGACGTGGAGCAGCTGGAGCGCAACCTCGCGGAGCTGGGCTACACGGGCTTCACCCCGGACGAGGAGTACACCGAGCTGACGGCGGCGGCCGTCAAGCGCTGGCAGAAGTCCCACGACGCGAAGCAGACCGGGAAGGTCGGGCCGGCGGACGTCACGTTCGCGCCGGGGAAGGTCCGGATCAAGAGCATCGGGGCGGGCGTGGGCGAACAGGCCCAGCCCGGCGCCCCGGTCCTGGAGACGACCGGTTCCGAACGCATCGTGACGTTTCAGCTGGACGTGGCCGAGAGCCAGTTGGCGAAGGCGGGCACGAAGGTCACCGTGGAGCTGCCGGACGGCACGACCGCGCCCGGGAAGGTCTCCTCGGTCGGCCGGACCGCGAAGCCCGGCGACGACCCGCAGGACGACAGCCCCAAGGTCACCCTGACCGTCTCCTTCGACGAGCCGGACGACGTCGAAGGCTTCGACCAGTCGCCGGTCACGGTGAACCTGACGGGCGAGACCCGCAGAGACGTCCTGACGGTCCCGGTGAACGCGCTGCTCGCCCTGCCCGGCGGCGGCTTCGGCCTCCAGGTCGTCCGGGGCGGCACGGTCCGTGAGGTCAAGGTCGAGCTCGGCATGTTCGCCGAGGGCCGGGTCGAGGTGTCCGGCGGCGGTCTGCGCGAGGGCACGAAGGTGGGGGTGCCGAAGATATGAGCCGTTACGTGGGTACGGACATGGGGCACGGTGCGGACGCGGCGCCCGGTCGGGGCACCGGTGCGGGCTCCGGTACGAGCGCCGTCGGCTCCGGTACGGACGTGGGCCCCGGCGCTCGTACGCGTACGGACACCGGCCCCGGGGCGAACGCGGGCCCCGGCCTCGGCCTCGGCCTCGACGTGCGTACAGGCCCCGGCCCCGGCGCGCGTACGGTCGTCGCCCTCTCCGGCGTCACCAAGGAGTACCCGGGCCCGGTCGCCGCGCTGCGCGGGGTGGACCTCACCGTCGAGGAGGGCGAACTCCTCGGCATCGTGGGCCCCTCCGGCTCCGGCAAGTCCACGCTGCTGCACATCATCGGCACCCTGGACCGCCCCACCGCCGGCTCCGTCCACATCGCGGGCCACGACGTGGCGGCGCTCTCCGACCGCAGGCTCTCCGCGCTGCGGGCCCAGCACGTGGGCTTCGTCTTCCAGGCGTTCCACCTGGTGCCGGGTGTCAGCGCCCGCGACAACGTGGCGGAAGGCCTGCTCTACTCCGGCCTCTCCCGCTCCGTACGCCGCCGCAGGGCGGCCGAGGCGCTGGACCGGGTCGGCCTCGCGGACCGCCTCGGCCACCGGCCCCACCAGCTCTCCGGCGGCCAGAAGCAGCGGGTCGCCATCGCTCGGGCGGTGGTCGGCGAGCCCGCGCTGCTGCTGGCCGACGAACCGACCGGAGCGCTCGACTCGGAGTCGGGGGCGGCGGTGATGGAACTGCTGCGGGACCTGAACCGGGAGGGGGCCACGATCGCGGTCATCACGCACGACACGGAGATCGCGCGGGAGTTGCCGCGCGAGGTGCGGATCCGGGACGGCCAGGTGGTCGCGGACGTACGGAACGACGCCACCACGCCCGGGGCGTCCGCGACGGGAGCGGGGCTGTGAGCCGGGACGCGGGCACGGACCGGGACGGCAAGGGCACGGGCACGGGTGACAAGGCCGCAGGCACGGACCGGGACGGCAAGGGCGCGGGCACGGGCACGGGTGACAAGGCCGCAGGCACGGACCGGGACGGCAAGGGCGCGGGCACGGGCGGCCGGGGCACAGGCTCGGGCGGCCGGGGCCAGGGCCGGCTGAAGGCGGCACGCCTCGGCCCCCGGGACGTGGCTCACGTCGGCTCGTCCGGCCTGCGCAGCCGCCCGATGCGGGTGGTGCTCTCCGCACTGGGCATCGCCATCGGCATCGCCACGATGATCTCGGTGGTCGGCATCTCCGCCTCCAGCCAGGCCCAACTGCTTCGCGAACTCGACAAGTTGGGCACCAACCTCCTCGTCGCCTCCCCCGGCGACTCGATGTTCGCCGGACAGGAGGTGAAGCTGCCCGAGGAATCGGTGGGGATGGTGGGCCGGATCAAGGGCGTCCAGGACGTCGGCGCGACGGCTGACCTGAACGCGACCGTACGCCGCAACGAGAGGATCGACGAGGGCGATACCGGCGGGATCGCGGTCAAGGCGACGACGGCCGACCTGCTCCGCGTCCTGCGCGGCGAGGTCAGCAGTGGCAGCTGGCTGAACGCGGCGACCGGCCGCTACCCCTCGGTCGTGCTCGGCCATGTGTCGGCGGAGCGCCTCGGCATCACGAGGCCGGGACAGCAGGTATGGGTGGGCGGCCGGTACTTCACGGTCACCGGCATCCTGGCCCCGCTCCCCCTCGCCCCGGAGATCGAGCGCTCCGCCCTGGTCGGCTGGGAGGGCGCGAAGCGCCTGCTGGACTTCGAGGGCCACCCGACGTCGGTGTACGAACGCTCGACGGACGCGGCGGTGCAGGACGTACGCAAGGTGCTGGCGGCGACGATCGACCTGCGAAGCCCGCAGAACGTGAAGGTCACCGACCCGTCGTCGGCGCTCCGCGCGAAGGCGGCGACCGAGGGGGCGTTCAGCAGTCTGCTGCTGGGCCTGGGCGGCATCGCGCTGCTCGTCGGGGGCGTCGGAGTCGCCAACACCATGATCATCTCGGTCCTGGAGCGGCGGTACGAGATCGGCCTGCGCCGCTCACTGGGCGCGACCCGGGGCCAGATCCGCATCCAGTTCGTCACGGAGTCGCTGATGCTGTCGGGTCTGGGCGGCCTGGCGGGCGTGGCCCTGGGCGCGGCGGCCACGGGCGTGTACGCGCACTCCGGCGGGCTGCCCTGGGTGGTCCCGCCCTGGGCGGTCGGCGGCGGCTTCGGCGCGACGCTGGTCATCGGCACGGTGGCGGGCCTCTACCCGGCGGTCCGGGCGTCCCGGCTCTCCCCGACCCTGGCGCTGCACGCGGCGTGAGGACGGATCCGGCTGGCTGCCGGAAGCAGGCAGGCAGCGGCTCCCGCCGCTGCCTGTTCCCGTCTTTGTCCTTCCGTCCTCACCCAGCGCAAGCTGGGCGCGCGGGGGCATGGGGACGCCCCCGCCGATGGGAAGAGCGGGAAAATCCGGGTGAGACACATACCCCTGTCCGGTGGGTGCTGGCCCCGGTGCGCCCTTGCCGCCGTGGCCCGGCGGGTGGCCGGAAGCACGCCGCACGCGAGGTGAGCACCGGGCGTCGGGCCCGCCCCCGCGCCCCGGCACCCAGACGCCCCGGCGGATACCCGCCCATCAGCGCCTCGCCCGGCTGCGGGCCGGCAGTCGGCAGTCGGCAGTCGGCAGTCGGCAGTCGGCAGTCGGCCGAGCGGGTCCGGTCTCCTACCGTTCCGCCGTCACCTGGGCCAGGTCGACCGCTCCCGCGACCCGGGCCGCGACCGTCTCCGCGTACGCCGTGTCCGGGCGTTCGAAGGCGGCCCGGTTCGCCGCGCGGAGGAAGGTCAGCACGCCCAGCGTCCGGCCCCGGCTGCGGAGCACCGCGCAGAGCGCGTGCGCCGCGTCCCGGGGCCAGCGGCGTTCGGTGGCCCAGGCTGCCGACCCGGCGTCCCCGGCGGCCGCGCTCGTACGGACGGTGCCGGTGCGCTCGACCGACCGCAGGGCCGGGTGTCCGGGATCGTAACGGACCGGGATGGATCCCCCCGCGACCAGCAGACACGGACCCGGCGCGTCGAACGGCGTGGCGACCGTACGCACCAGGCGCTCGCCCGCCACCAGATCGACCAGGACGTGGTCGGCGAACCCGGCGAGCGCGAAGTCCAGCAGGGAGGTCGCCGCCTCCATCGGGTCCTCGCACTCGGAGGCCGTGCGGGCGGCCCGGTGCAGCTGGCTCGTCCGGAACCGCAGCCGGTCGGCCTCCTGCTCCGCGAGCCGGTCGGCGGTGACGTCCCGGAACAGCCAGCCCACCCCGAGCGGGACCGGTTCCTCCGTCAGCGGCGAGGCCAGCCGCAGGAATCCACTGCGCCAGCACCGGCGGCGCTCGCCCTCCGCCGTCCGCAGCGTCACCCACAGCTCGGCCGGGGCGCTCGGGGCTCCTTCGGCCAGCACGTGGTGCAGGGCCGCCTCCAGCTCCTCGACGCCATGGGTCACCAGCTCGCCGAGCGGTCGGCCGAGGAGGGTGGTGCGGCCACCGCCGAGCGCACGGGAGGCGTAGGCGTTGACGACCGTCGGACGCAGGTCGACGTCGACGAGGACCACGCCCCAGGACGCGTCCTCCAGCAGCGCCTCGCTCAGCGCGATGGCCCGCTCCAGGTCGATCCGGGCGTGCACCTCGCTGAACGCGCAGTAGACCCCGGCCGGTTTCCCGTCCGCGCCGCGCACCCCGGCGGACTGGGTCCGCACCAGCACCCGGCCGCCGTCCTTGCGCAGCAGCGCGAACTCGTGCACCTGCCGCCCCGGCGCGTCCATCGCCGACATCAGCCGCGCCCGCACCTCGTCCGCGTCGGCCCGGCGCACCGCCCAGCCCGCGAAGCCGCTGCGCCCCACAGCCTCTTCCGCCGACCAGCCGAGGACGCGTTCGGCCTCGCGGTTCCAGTGGGTGACCGTGCCGTCGGCGTCGAAGGCACAGAGCGCCGCGTCCATGCCGTCGAGCAGCGCCGCCAGCAGCTCGGACCCGGCGGGCGCACCGGGGATCCCGTCCTCGCCGGCCGCGGACCCGGGGTCCGCGGAGCAGCCCGGCGGCCCGCCGCCGGGATCCTCGTCCGGCCCGAGCTCGTCGGTGGTCCCGCTGCTCCTGGAAGCACCCACTCCGCACCCCCCGCAGAACGTGTCGGCTGTTTTCCCACGCGTCGCCGCGCGTATTGCTACACGTCAGACCATTCAACTCGAACGTGACCCAGCACACATCAACTTCACCGAAATCATTTCTCCCACCGGCACCCTCCCGGCGGCCTACCGATGGATTCGCGCCATGCGCCGGGTCGCGCCGGGGCAGCGCCGGGGCCCGATCGGGCCCTCCCGCGCGGGGAGATTCGCCGGCGGCTCGACGCTGCGTGGTAACGGGGACACGTCACCGGCTTCACGTTCGTCGGCCTGCGGAAGGTTCGCTCCGCCCTGACCCTCACACGTACCGCCGGACACACCGCCCGGAAAGAACGTCACCGAGTGAGAAGGACCGTCACCGGATAATTCGCTTGAACCACGATCCGAGGCGCTCCTAGGCTGTGGGCACACAGGAAAGGAGGTGTTCCGGAAGTGATTTCTTCTCGGACTCGTGAGGTGACTGCGGGCTGACGCCCGTCGTCGCACTCTTTTGCAGTGCATGGCCGGACGCCGGCCAATCCCCAGCAGTCACCGACCCGCAGGCTCGCCGGTAAGTCCGGCCGGCTCCTCTGTGCACGGAGGAACCAGAGCCTGCGGGTTTCTGCGTTTGACGCGGGTGCCGGCCGGCTACGGGCAGAGCCGTTCCACCCGCCACACGCCGGACGCCCCTTCGCCCTCCCTGACGTACCGCAGGCGGTCGTGCAGCCGGTTCGCGTGCCCCTGCCAGAACTCGATCGCCTCGGGCACCACCCGGAAGCCGCCCCAGTGCGGCGGGGCCGGCACCTTCTCGCCTTCCGGATAGCGCGTGGCCAGCTCCTCGTACCGCGTGATCAGCTCCTCGCGGGAGCCGACGACGGTGGACTGGGCGCTGGCCCACGCGCCGAGCTGGGAGCCGTGCGGGCGGGTACGGAAGTAGCCGACGGTCTCCTCGCGGGAGACACGGGAGGCGGTGCCGGTGACGATGACCTGGCGGGCCATCGGGTGCCAGGGAAAGAGCAACGAGACGTACGGGTTGGCGGCCAGCTCGCGCCCTTTGCGGGAGTCGTAGTTCGTGAAGAAGACGAAGCCTCGGTCGTCGTACTGCTTGAGCAGCACGGTGCGCGAGGACGGGCGGCCGTCCGGCGTGGCGGTGGAGACGATCATCGCGTTGGGCTCGTGCAGCACCCCGCCGGCGGCGACCTGGCGGAACCAGCGGGCGAACTGGTCCATCGGGTCGGGGCTGAGGTCACGCTCGGTGAAGTCCTCCGAGCGGTACTGCTCGCGCATGGCCGCCGGATCGGTGGTGGAATCGGTACGGGAGGGCCCCGCGGAGCTACGGGAGGGCTCGTCGGAAGGAGCCTGATGGGCGGCGTGATCCGGTGCGGGCACAGCATGATCCGGAACCGGCACGGAGTGATCTGGTGTGGGCACGGGCCCATCCTGCCGCAGTGGCCGAGTCTGCCCGGCGGGGAGGGCCCGTAATCACGTGGCGTCGAAAGGGGGCCCTGTGCCGGATGTCACGCTTCCCCGTTCCGTGGGAACCCGCCAATATCTTGGGGCAGGCCTGTGGTCTTCGTGCAGCGCGGCCTTTCCCGCACCTGCTCCACGTACGTAGGTACATCACGTACGCCACGTACGCCATGGCCGCCGACCACAGCACGCCGCACGCACGCCCGCACGCCGCCCGCCGAACTGAGGGAGCCGCCTGATGTCCGACTTCGTACCCGGTCTTGAAGGAGTCGTCGCGTTCGAAACGGAGATCGCCGAACCGGACAAGGAAGGCGGTTCGCTCCGCTACCGCGGGGTCGACATCGAGGATCTCGTCGGCCATGTCTCGTTCGGGAACGTGTGGGGGCTGCTGGTGGACGGGGCGTTCAACCCCGGTCTGCCGCCGGCCGAGCCGTTCCCGATCCCCGTGCACTCCGGCGACATCCGGGTCGACGTACAGTCCGCGCTGGCGATGCTCGCCCCCGTCTGGGGCCTGAAGCCGCTGCTGGACATCGACGAGGCGACCGCCCGCGACGACCTGGCACGGGCGGCGGTGATGGCGCTGTCGTACGTCGCCCAGTCGGCGCGCGGCCAGGGACGGCCGATGGTGCCGCAGAGCGAGATCGACAAGGCGCAGTCGGTGGTGGAACGGTTCATGATCCGCTGGCGCGGCGAGCCGGACCCGAAGCACGTGAAGGCGGTCGACGCGTACTGGACGTCGGCGGCCGAGCACGGCATGAACGCCTCCACGTTCACCGCCCGGGTCATCGCCTCGACCGGGGCGGACGTCGCGGCGGCGCTGTCCGGCGCGGTCGGCGCGATGTCGGGCCCGCTGCACGGGGGCGCCCCGTCCCGGGTCCTCGGCATGATCGAGGAGATCGAGCGTACGGGCGACGCGAGCGCGTACGTGAAGCAGGCGCTGGACCGGGGCGAGCGCCTGATGGGCTTCGGCCACCGCGTCTACCGCGCCGAGGACCCGCGCGCCCGCGTCCTGCGCCGCACGGCCCGCGAGCTGGCCGCGCCGCGCTTCGAGGTGGCGGAGGCGCTGGAGAAGGCGGCGCTGGAGGAGCTGCACGCGCGGCGCCCGGACCGCGTCCTGGCGACGAACGTCGAGTTCTGGGCGGCGATCGTCCTGGACTTCGCGGAGGTCCCGGCGCACATGTTCACGTCGATGTTCACGTGCGCCCGTACGGCGGGCTGGTCGGCGCACATCCTGGAGCAGAAGCGCACGGGCCGCCTGGTGCGCCCGTCGGCGACGTACATCGGCCCGGGGACGCGGGACCCGCGCGAGATCGGCGGGTACGAGGACATCGTCGCGGGCTGAGGTCTTCGGGCGAGGGCGCGGCGGTCGGCGGGCGGCTCGGTCACAGGGGTCGGCGTGCCGGACGGCGATGACGTTTGTCGGACACGGACACGGACACGGTCGCCGTCTCGCCGCCGGGCCCGGTGGCGGTCCGCCAGGGCGTGTGGGACCGCTCGGTCCGCCATCCGTCGCCGGGCCGCAGGGACGCGCGTACGTCGTCGAGGGCGGGGAACCGTACGTCCTCGTGGCCGTCCCGCCAGGACCAGGGTGCGAGCGAGACGTGCTCGACCGGCACCAGGAGCCCACCGGGGCGACGGCATCGGCGGCTCGGCGGAGTGCCTGCTCGCGGGGGATCTCCTCCACAGGGGTGTGGAAGTAGCCGACGGCCACCAGGTCGTACATCCCTTCGGGGAAGGACCGGGACAGCGGCCGTAGGTATGGCTGTACGTATGGCTGTACGTACTGGCCGGCGGCTGCGGCTGTTCCTGGGCGAACGGACGCCGGTCCTGAAGCCGGGCGGGGCGGCCGAGTTCGACACGCATGTGCCGCGCCGGTTCGGCCCCGACGACGACCGGACCGTAGAACCCTCGTCTTCCTCGTCGTGTTCCTCGTCGTGTTCCTTTCTCGCCCTCCTCGGTCGCGAGGGCGAACGGGCCCACCTGAGAGCCCGGCAGGAGCCTTTGCGAGGATCAGCCGATGGGACCCACTGACGCAGCATCCGTGCACCACTCCCCCTCGACCTGGCAACAGCCCTTCCCCGCACGGGTGTCGGCCGAGCGGAGCGCCCTGACCGAAGCACTCGCAGAACGCATCCTGGCCGTCGGTGCGGGCCGACTGCTCGTGGGTATCGACGGCTTCACGGCAGCGGGGAAGACGAGCCTCGGCCACGAACTGGCCGCGCACATAGCGACGTCGGGCCGCCCGGCGCTCCGGGCCACGCTGGACGACTTCAAGAACCCGTGGAAGGACCGCCACCTGTACGACCGGGAGTCGGGCGAGGGCTACTACCGCAACGCGTACGACTACGACGCGGCCAAGCGCCTCCTGCTGGACCCCGGCCGCTCCCCGGAAGCCGGGTCCTGCGCGCTCTGCTCCATCGACCCGCTGACGCAGCAGAGCCATGCGGCCGAAACGACCCCGCTCACCCCGGACTCGGTGCTGATCGTGGACGGCGTGTTCGCGTTCCGCCCCGAGATCGACGCGTACTGGGACTTCCGCATCTGGCTGGACGTGGACGCCGAACTCTCCGTGCGCCGGGGCGCGGAGCGCGACCAGAACTGGGCGGGCTCGGACGCGGAGGCGATCCACCGCGATCGCTACCTGGTGGCGGAGCGCCTGTACCTCGGGGAGGTGGACCCGCTGCCGAGGATGGACGCGGTGGTGGACAACACGGACTTCGCGTGGCCTCGGCTGATCACGGGCTGACCCGACCTCCGTTGCCACTGACACCGCCGCTGCCACTGCCACTGCCGCCAGCACGACGCCGAGGAGCCCGCGAGGAGCGGCCGTCCGCCATTCCAAAGCACCAACTCCCCACAGCCTCAAGCCCCTTCACAGCAGTCACGGTGCTCTGCGGGTTGAAACCATGGGATGAGTGCATCAGGATGTGGATACTCGCAGGGCAAGGGGTCCTGGTTATCCAACTATAGGAGCCCACATGATCCACATCACGCTCGGGGCGATGCGCGACGTCGATCCGCAGGAGGACCAGCTGGGTCGTGACCACGTCGGCTGGCACCCGAGCATGGACGACGAAGCCCTGTTCCGCGCCAACCGGGGGTGCTGGGTCCTCGGCGAGCGCGCCGACCGGGAACAGTACGCGCTGCTGTCCGCGCAGGGCATCGTGCGCCAGGCGATCGAGATCGAGAGCCTGACCTCGGCCTCCGGCGGCCGTCGGGCGATCGAGGGCCGCTACCTGGAGACCGGGCACCCGGTTCACGACGCGTACGTCGGAAAGTCCCAGCCGGTGGATCCGGTCCGCAACCCGGTGACGTACTTCGAGTCCCCGCACGCGGCGCGGACGTGCGGCTGCGGTTGCGGAGCACCGGTCACCCTCGGCTGGTTCCTGAGCGGTCACGACCAGAAGGCGCTGCACGACCGGGTCGCCAAGATCGGCACGGTGCACGAGTTCATCGCCTGGTTCGACCGCACCTACACCGAAGGCGACTGACGATCGACCTGGCAGCCCTCAGCCCTGCCTCCCTTCAGCAGGAGCCCCCTTCAGCAGGAGATCCTTTCCGTAGGAAATCCCTTCAGCGGGAGGCAACTCCCTTGTCCTCCTCGTCGTGGCTGCTGGGCCGGCGGGTCGCCCAGGGGATGCGCGTGGGCTGTGCGATGGGCTGCGCGTGCGGGATGTCCACAACGGTCCGCGGAAGCCACCCGAAGGTGTCAAAGGTCTTCCGGCCAATCAGCGCCTGGCCTTCGGTCTCGCCGCCCATTTCCCACGGAGAGGAGACAGACCAAACGCCTATTTTCAGATGATCCAGGCCGGTGTCCGGCCCATTGGGCTGTTTGTCCCTCCTTCCACCGGCCGAGAAGTCCCCGTGCAACATCCAGCACGAACAAGGGGGCACGACATGTCCGAGTGGAAGCAGATCTCCGGGTCGCTGAAGGCGATCGACGCCGGGTCCAGGACCAACGTGTGGGGCGTCAACTCCAACGACGCGATCTACCACTACACCAACAACGACACCAGCCCGTGGGTGAACATCCCCGGCTCCCTCAGCGACATCGGCGCCGCGGCCGACGGCACGGTGTGGGGCGTCAACTCCAACGGCGACATCTACCGCTACACCGGCGACCAGGGCACCACGAACTGGGTCAAGATCAGCGGCTCGCTCTCCCGGATCACCGCCGGGTCGCGCACCAACGTGTGGGGCGTCAACAGCAACGGCGGGATCTACCACTACACCAACAACGACGCCAACCCGTGGGTGAACATCCCCGGCTCCCTCACCGACATCAGCGCCGCGGCCGACGGCACCGTCTGGGGCGTCAACCGCAACGGCGACATCTACCGCTACACCGGCGACCAGGGCACCACGAACTGGGTCAAGATCAGCGGCTCACTGTCCCGGATCGCCGTCGGATCCCGCACCAACGTGTGGGGCGTCAACGCCAACGGCGGGATCTACCGCTACACCAACAACGACACCAGCCCGTGGGAGAGCGTCGCCGGTTCCCTCACCGATATCGGCGCCGCGGCCGACGGCACGGTGTGGGGCGTCAACTCCAACCGCAACATCTACCGCTACACCGGCGACCAGCCCAGCTGACCCGACTGCCTCCCGTCGCGGTGCCCCGGCTCACACTGCCGGGGCACCGTCGGCTGCCGAGCCTGCCGAGCCTGCCGAGGGACGGACCGACGGCCGTGCCCGCCACTCCCGCGCGCGGGTCCCGCAGCCACACCTGCTGCTCCGTGGGGACAGTCTGGGCTTGATCCGCTTTGACGGACATTCGAGATCAGGGGTTCGTCCCCGGGAGGATGTCCATCATGGAGAGCATGGGGAAGAAGAAGCCTCGCC
>NZ_JBIDBC010000047.1:0-43530 GCF_043202835.1 Streptomyces sp. NPDC048142 | reverse complement strand
CACCCGTCACAACGTGGGCAAGACGACCAAACGCCCCGAGAGCATCACCGAACGTAATCACCTGAAAGCTCACAAAGGTTAAATTTTAAGCTGAGGGCCGGGCCACCCTTTCCGCTGGACCGGACACCCGCACCGCCGCCGCCCCTCACCGGCCCCGGGCCCCGTCCGTGACCCGGTCGAGCCCGTAGAGGTCGGCGACGCAGCCGCCGGGCCAGTACGAACGCCCGCCCTGGCTGAACGGCTCCAGCATCTGGCTGATCACCATGCGCTCGTACGGCAGGACCCGCTCGCCGGCCGCCGCCCCCTCGCGCAGCCGCCGGTCCTGGGCGTCCCACTTCTCGGCCCGCGCCCGCATCGCGGTGTCCAGGTTGCCCAGCGCCACGGCCGGGCCGAAGCACACCAGGACGCAGAGCGCGGCGCAGGCGGCCTTCGCCGGGGCGGTGCGGCGGGTGTGCCGGCGCAGGAGCAGGCCCAGCAGGGTTCCCGCGCCGACGAGCAGGATCACGTACAGGAGGAGGTAGTCGTTCCACAGCCGGTTGGCGGCCGGGTCGCTCACCCGGTCGCCGAACACCGGGTAGGCGATGACCGTGCAGAGGTAGCCGGAGACGAGGAGCACCAGCACCCCGGCGGCGGTGAGCAGCGGCGCGTGCGCGGGCGGGCGGGGTGTCGTGCCGTCCGCCCGCCCGCACAACAGCCCCAGCAGTACGCCGACCGCGACCGCGCCGGCGTACTGCCAGGTGGTGGCCACGGTGACGGTGATCTCGGCGAACGCGCGCAGCGACGCGGCGAGGGAGTCGGGGGCGAGCAGGGAGGTGGTCTCCGCGCCGAACCGCTCCCTGCGGCGCACGGAGCCGGGTGAGGTGATGAGGACGACGGCCCCGGCCGCCGTCCCGGCGATTCCCGCCGCGCACCACCGGCGGACGAACCCCCGGTCGGGGGCGGGGACGACCCGGCCGGACAGCAGGAGCGCGGTCAGGAGCACCATCACGACGACGATCGCCGTCTCCTCCGACAGCGTGGCGAGGAAGGCCCCCATGAGCGCCGCGACGGCGACCGCGAGGGCCCGTCCCCGGCGGGAGCGGGCGAGCAGGAGCGGGATCAGGGCGGCGCAGGCCAGGACGGGCGGCAGGGTGTGCGAGACGGCCGCGGCGGGCCAGTAGAACGTCTTGTACGTGTTCGGCGTGACGAACAGGAAGAGCGCGGTGGTCAGGGCCGCGAGCAGGAGCGGCAGGCCTCGCGGGGTGCGCAGCCGGGCCCGGCGCAGCGCCAGGACGGCCACCGCCCAGAGGACCGCGAGCACCAGGACTCCGCTGACCACGGGAAACCACTGGTGTCCCGCGACCTGGAACTTCGCGTACGCGCCGACCAGGAGCGCGTTGGCGACCCGCCCGTTGTCGTCGAAGTAGAACTTCCCGACCAGGCCGGTGACGCCGTCGTCGCGTACGGCGGGCAGGAAGCACCAGTCGTCCGCACCGGGCCTCACCCACCGCCCGGACCAGGACGCGGCGGCGAGCAGGGCGAGGGGCGGGAACGCGAGGGCGCTCACCCAGAGGGCGGTCCAGGGGCGGCCCGAGGGGCGCTCGGCCCGGTCCGCCGTCTCCTCACCCCGCGATCCCTGCGGGGCCTCGGTCACGGGAGCGTCGTCGGACTTCGCGGCTTCTTCACCTCTCCTGGGGCGAGTGGGTGGGCAGCGGTGCGGCCGCCGGACCGCCGGGCGGCGGTCCGGCCGGGACTTCCACCGCCTCCGGTACGACGGTGGCGCCGGCCCGGCCCGAGGTGATCGCCCACCGCGCCAGCAGGAACGAGACGGGCGTGACGAGGACGCCGGCCGCCAGCGCCGCGAGGTTCTTGTCCATCCCGAGGCCGCTGACCGCTCCGTAGAGCAGCGCTCCGGACGCCACCAGGTTGACGAGGCTGGAGAGGGGGTAGCGGACGAACGCGTGCCAGGTCGGCCTCGTCCGGCAGGTGACGTAGGAGTTGAGCAGGAACGAGCACACGATGCTGACCGCGTAACCGATGACGTGGGCGGTCAGGTAGGGGACCCAGCGGTTCAGCGAGGCGTAGACCGCGAGGTAGACGGCGGTGTTCACGCAGCCGATGAGGATGAAGCTGCCGAACTGGCGGACGGTACGGGACCGGCCGGGGGCGAGGACGGGGACAGCTGTGGCGGGGGCGGCTGCGGTGGGGGCGGCTGTGGCGGGAGCGGGGCGTTCGGCCGGGTCGCTGGTGACCGCCGCCGCGCCTCCGGTGAGCCGTGGGCGCTGGGGCGGGCCGTCGGGCAGCGTCCGGCAGGTCGCGTCGGTCTCCCGCACCACGTAGGGCGGGCGGTGTTTCGCCTCGTGGTAGATGCGGCCCACGTACTCGCCGATGACCCCGAGCGTCACGAGCTGGATGCCGCTGAGCGCGACGACGGCGGTGAGGAGGGTGGCGTAACCGGGGGTGTCCGCACCGTGCAGGACGACGCCCACGACCGTCCACAGGGCGTAGGCCAGGGCCGAGACGAAGACCCAGAAGCCGGTGTAGATCGCGAGGCGCAGCGGCCGGTTGTTGAAGGAGAGCAGTCCGTCGATGCCGTAGTTCAGCAGCCGCTTGCTGCCCCACTTCGACCGGCCCGCCGCCCGCTCGCTGTTGCGGTAGCGGAAGGTGACCGTGTCGAAGCCGATCCAGGAGAAGATTCCCTTGGAGAAGCGGTTGCTCTCGGGGAGGGACAGGACGCTCTCCACGGCCCGCCTCGACAGCAGCCGGAAGTCCCCCGACCCGTCGATGAGCTCCACGTCCATGCAGCGGCGGACCAGCGCGTAGTAGGTGTGGCTGAGGGTGCTGCGGAGCATCCCCTCGCCGGCGCGGTCGCGGCGCGGGATGACCTGGTCGTAGCCGTGCCGGTGCAGTTCCAGCATGCGGGGGATCAGCTCGGGCGGGTGCTGGAGGTCGGCGTCCATGATCACCACCGCCGCCCCGCGCGACATGCGGAGGCCGGCGAGCATGGCGGCCTCCTTGCCGAAGTTGCGGCTGAAGGCGGTGTAGTGGGCCCGGGGGTCACGGGCGGCGAGGGCGCTCAGCAGTACGCGGGTGCGGTCCCGGCTGCCGTCGTCCACGTAACAGATCTCGAAGCTGTCCCCGAGGGGGTCCAGGACGCCGACCAGGGCGGCGTGGAAGGCCTCGATCACCTCGGCCTCGTCGAAACACGGCACGACGACCGACAGCTGAAGGCCAGTCACACACCACCTCCGGACTTCGGGCCGCTCGTGGGGCCGGGTCTGACCGGCGCGGCACCCGGCCTCCGGCGCCGGGCCCCGGACCGCGTACGTCTGCCCATCTGACGACGGGCGGCGGTCTCCTTCCTCTCCGCACACGCGCGGGAGGGCTTCTTTCGCACGCCCTTTCATGCGAACAGCGGACGCGGGCGGGTGGAACGCCGGGTCGCGGGGGCCGAAATGCGCACATAGCCTCGCAAAGGTGACGCTTCCTCGATCGCCACGGACCCGGAGTGCCGCGCCCGGCGGGGTCTGGCTCACCGGTCCACTCACCGGCCCGCTCGCCGGTGCGCTCATCAGCCTGCTCGCCGTGCTGTCCGCCGTGTGCTGGCTGATGCTCCCCGCCGCCGCGACCGCCCGCGCCGACGACCCCGTGGAGCTGTCCCGGGACGGGCAGATCACCGACCGGGTGGGGGCCCTGGGTGACCGGGAGGGGCAGGTGGAGGACGCCCTCGACCGGTTGTACGACGACGAGCGCATCCAGCTCTTCGTGGTGTACGTACGCGATTTCTCCGGCCGGTCCGGACAGAGTTGGAGCGACGAGACCGCCGACCGCAACGGCCTGGGCCAGGACGACGTGCTGCTCTCCGTCGCCACCCACGACCGGCAGTACGCCTACTCCGTCGACGCCGGCTCCCCGCTCACCGACGCGCGGCTGCGGGAGGTGGCGGGCACCGCGATCGAGCCCGCGCTGCGGGAGAACGACTGGGCGGGGGCCGCGATCGGCGCGGCCGACGGCTACGCCTCCGTGCTGGCCGGACGCCCGGTGACCGCCCCCGCCATCACCCCGGGCCCCGCCGACCCCGGAGCGGGCGGCTCCGGTTCCACCGGCGCACGCGACTTCATCCTGCCGGTGGCTGTCGTGGTGGGCGCCGGCGCGTTCGGCGTCTACGCGTACGCCCGGCGCAAGCGGCGCACGGCGACCCGCACCACCCCGGCGGCGACCGGCTGGGGCCGGGGCGCGGGGGCGGGCGGGGCGCCGGAACCGCCGACGCCGCTGCCGGAACTGGACGCGCGGGCCAAGGAGGTGCTGGTGGACACGGATGACGCGGTGCGCACCAGCGAGGAGGAACTCGGCTTCGCCACCGCCCAGTTCGGCGAGGAGGCGGCGAAGCCCTTCACCGAGGCGCTCACGCGGGCGAAGGACGAGCTGACGCGGTCGTTCCGGTTGCGCCAGCAGCTCGACGACGCCTTCCCCGAGGACGACGCGACCCGCCGCCGGATGCTGGAGGAGATCCTGCGGCGGTGCGCGACCGCGAACGAGGGTCTGGACACCGTCTCCGAGGACTTCGACCGGCTGCGCGCCCTGGAACGCACCGCCCCGGAGGCCCTGGCCACCGTGGACGCCACGCACCGCGGCCTCGCCGGACGGGTCGCCGCTGCCGAGTCGGGCGCCGCCGGGCTGCGCGAGCGGTACGGGGAGGGTGCCGCCGCGCCCGTGGCCGCCGACGTCGAGCAGGCCGAGGACCGGCTCGTCTTCGCGGCCTCGGCCGTGGAGCAGGCCCGTACGGCGGTCGGGGGCGGCGAGAACTCCCGGGCCGCGGTGTACATCCGGGCCGCCGAAGGCGCGGTCGGCCAGGCGGGCACGCTGCTGGACTCGGTGGACCGGCGGGCGGCGGAGCTGGGCGAGGCCGCGCGGAAGCTGCCCGCCGCGCTGAACGGGACGGAGGCCGACCTCGCGGATGCGGGCGGGCTGCTCGAAGGGACCGCCGAGGGCGCGTCGACCGCGGACCTGCGCGGCCGGATCGCCCGCGCCGAGAGCGTACTCACCGATGTCCGGGGCGCGATGGCCGCAGGACCGTACGACCCGGTCGACGCGCTGCGCCGGGTGGAGGAGGCGGACGCGGCCCTGGACGAGGCGCTGGCCGTGGCCCGGGAGCAGGAGCGGGGCGAGGTGAAGGCCCGGTCCCTCCTGGATCAGGCGATGCTCACCGCCCGGTCCGCGATCGGGGCGGCGGCCGACTTCGTCACGACCAACCGGGGTGCGGTCGGCAGCCAGGCCCGTACCCGGCTCGCCGAGGCGCAGCGGCGGTGGGAGCGGGCCCGGGAACTGTCGGACACGGACGCGCGGGAGGCGCTGGCCGAGGCGCGGCAGGCGGACGCGCTGGCCCGGCAGGCGATGGGCCTGGCGGAGCAGGACGTCCGCGGCTTCGGCGGAACGCGGGGGCCCGGCGGTATGCGGGGCGGCGGCGTGGGCGGGGCGGTGCTCGGCGGCATCATCCTCGGCGGGCTGTTCGGGGGAGGTGGCCGGGGCGGGGGCATGGGCGGAGGGTTCGGCGGGGGTGGCCGATCCGGTGGCTTCGGCAGCGGGCCGGGCAGTTTCGGCGGGGGCGGAACACGGGGACGCCGGGGCGGGGGCGGCCGCTTCTGAACGACCGAACGACCTGGGGGCAGGACCACAGCGTGACCCACCTCGACATCCAAGGAGCCGTGCCATGTCCAAGCAGACCGTCCTCGGCCGCGTCACCCAGCTCGCGAAGGCCAACATCAACGCCCTCCTCGACCAGGCCGAGGACCCGCGGAAGATGCTGGACCAGCTGATCCGGGACTACACGAACAACATCGCGGAGGCCGAGCAGGCGGTGGCGTCCACCATCGGCAACCTCCGGCTGATGGAGCAGGACCACCAGGAGGACGTCGAGACGGCGGCCGGGTGGGGCGGCAAGGCGCTGGCGGCCAGCCGGAAGGCGGACGAGCTGCGCGGGGCCGGGTCGGTGGCGGAGGCCGACACGTTCGACAACCTGGCCAAGGTGGCGCTGGGCCGTCAGCTCCAGTCGGAGCGGGAGGCGAGGACGGCCGAGCCGACGATCGCCTCGCAGTCCGAGGTGGTGGACAGGCTCAGGACGGGGCTCGACCGGATGAAGGCCAAGCTCTCCGGGCTGACGGCCAAGCGCGACGAACTGGTGGCGCGCGCCGAGTCCGCGCAGGCGCAGAACCAGATGATGGACGCCGTGAAGAACATCGACGTCCTCGATCCGACGAGCGAGCTGAGCCGGTTCGAGGACAAGGTGCGGCGCGAGGAGGCGAAGGCACTGGGCAAGCAGGAGCTGGCCGCCTCCTCGCTGGACGCCCAGTTCGAGCAGCTGGACGGGCTGGGCGCCGACGCGGAGGTCGAGGCCCGGCTGGCGGCCCTGAAGACGGGCGCGTAACGCCTGGTGCGCGGGCCGGGCTCAGTACATGCTCAGGAGCTGCTCCACGGAGAGTTCGGCGGCCGGGGCCCCGTCCGGCAGGGCCAGTTCGAACCAGACGGTCTTGCCGCGCGGGGTGCGGCGCGAGCCCCAGGCGGCGCTGAGCAGGCCGACCAGCTGGAGGCCGCGTCCGCCCTCGTCGGTGTCGCGGGCGCGGCGGCGGCGCGGCTGGACGAGACCGGCGTCCCACACCTCGCAGACCAGGGTGCGGTCGCGCAGTAGCCGGAGCCGGATCTCGCCCTCGCCGTAGCGCAGGGCGTTGGTGACCAGCTCGCTGACGAGGAGTTCGGTGGTGTCGACCAGCTCGTCGAGGTCCCAGGCGACCAGCTGGGAGCGGGCCAGCTCGCGGGCCCGGCCCACCGAGCGGGGTTCGCGCGGCAGCCTCCAGTCGCCCACCGCCTCCCCGGGGAGTCCCTGGATACGGGCCATCAGCAGGGCGATGTCGTCCTCGCCGTGCCGGGTGTCGAGGGTGCTGAGCACGTGGTCGCAGGCGTCCTCCAGCTCCATCTGCGGACCGGTGAGGGCGGCCCGCAGCGCGTCCAGGCCCTCGTCCAGCGGCTGGTCCCGGGACTCGACCAGGCCGTCGGTGTAGAGGGTGAGCAGGGCGTTCTCGGTGAGCTCGACCTCGACCTCCTCGAACGGCTCGCCGCCGACGCCGAGCGGCATTCCCGGCGGTACGTCGATGAGCCGGGCGGGGCGGCCGGGCTCGACGACGGCCGGGGGGAGGTGTCCGGCGTTGGCGAACGTGCATCGCCGGGTGACCGGGTCGTAGACCGCGTACACGCAGGTCGCGAGATACACCTCGGAGAGGTCCGCCTCGCGGGACTTCTGCGCGGCGCGCGAGGGCCACTGCGCGCCCCCGCTGCCGCCGAGGCCCTCGCTGCGCTCGCCGCCGCCCGGGGAGCCGAGGCCGCGGGCGACCTCGTCGAGGGCGGAGAGCACCTCGGCCGGCTCCAGGTCGAGGAGGGCCAGGGTCCGTACGGCGGTGCGCAGTTCGCCCATGGCGACGGCGGCGCGCAGGCCGCGTCCCATGACGTCGCCGACGACGAGGGCGGTGCGGTGGCCGGGCAGCTCGATCACGTCGAACCAGTCGCCGCCGACCTCGGTGGCGGTGTTGCCGGGCAGATAGCGGCAGGCGATGTCGAGCCCGGCGGCCTCCGGATCGCCGGGGGGCAGCAGGCTGCGCTGGAGGATCAGGGCCCGTTCGTGCTCGCGGCGGTAGAGGCGGCCGTTGTCGATGCAGACGGCGGCGCGGGCGGCCAGCTCGGTGGCCAGAGCCCGGTCGCGCTCCCCGAAGGGCTCGCTGCCCTTCGTACGGGAGAACTGGACGAGGCCGACGACGGTGTCGTGCGCGACCATCGGCACGGCGAGCGTCGACTGCACGAAGCCCATCTCGTCGCCGGGGACGTCCTCGACGCGGCCCGAGCGCAGCGCGGCGGCGCAGGGCGAGCCGAAGGGGAAGCGGTGGACGGAGCCGAGCGCGGGGGGCAGGTCGTCCGGGCCCGAGGGCCCGTTGCCCGCGACGGCGGTGGGCAGGGCGTCGGCGACCGCACTGGCGTGGGCCACCCGGCGCAGCTCCGCCGAGCCTCCGGCGGACTCGCGGTGCGCGGGCGCCCAACTGCCCGGAGCGGCCTCCTCGCCGGTGAGCAGCCCCTGGTAGAGGTCGACGGTGGCGAGGTCGCAGAAACCGGGGACGGCCACGTCGAGGAGCTCGCGTGCGGTGGTCTCCAGGTCGAGGGAATTGCCGATGCGGGCGCTGGCCTCGTTGAGGAGGGCGAGGTTGCGGCGGGCGCTGGCCGCCTCTCGGGCCGCGATGTGCCGGCGGGTGACGTCGGTGGCGAGGCCCGCGACGCCGACCGGGCGGCCGGCCCCGCTGTGCACCCGGTAGAGGTTCATGGACCAGTGGCGGCGCTCGGTGCCGCCCGGAACGGTGCCGCCGGGGGCGGTGCCACCCGGGACGGTGCCGACGGAGGCGGTCCCGCCCGGGACGGTGCCGACGAGTTGGAGGTCGGTGACCGACTCCCCGGTCTCCAGGACCCGCTTCAGGATGGCGGACAGCCGGTCGGCCTCGGCCCGCGGCAGATAGTCCTCCACCGTGCGGCCCCGGTGGTCCTCGGCCGCGCCGCCGAATACCGTGGCGAAGCGCTGGTTGGCCCGGACGACGGCGAAGTCCGTACCGAACAGCACGAAGCCGAACGGAGATTGACCGAATATGGCTTGTGATGCGGCGAGGTCCGTCTCGATGCGCCGCAGAGCCCGGACGTCCACGACGATGCAGAGCGCGGCCCGCTCCCCCCGGCCCGTCAGACTCGGCATCACATAGACCTCGGCGACGCCGTGCGCCCCGCCCTCGGCCGGGATCCGGAACGGGACGAGGCCCGTCCACTCCTTGCCGTCGAGGATCTCGCCGACCCGCCGATGGCCGTCCGAGCGCAGTTCGGCGGGCATGAAGGCCTCCACCGGGTCGCGGCCGATCGCCTCGGTCGAGGCCATGCCGAACAGACCGGCGGCCCGGCTGCTCCACTGCTCGATCAGACCATCGGGGCCGATCGAGAAGGAGGCGACCCTGATGTAGTCATAGATGGAGCCGGGCGGGCTGCTCTGCCACACGACATCGCCCGTGGTCCCGACGACATCACCCGTTGTTCCAGGTATTTCGCTCACGCGACCGTCCCCTCCAGCTCACGCACCGGACCGGTCCTGCCCGCAGTATTCAGCACTACGGCCCCGACCGACACGGCGTTCACGATCACAGCAAGGTCTCAGTCCCTTTCAGCCAGGTCCTGCCTGACCTCTGGTGATCGCTGTGCTTCCCTCCACTCTCCTAACCAGGGAGAGCCAGCTCGAACCACACGGTCTTGCCACTCTTTCCGCGACGGGTCCCCCATCGACGCGCGGAACAGGCCACGAGCTGGATTCCCCGGCCGCCTTCGTCGTCGGGTCCCGCACTGCGTTCGGTGGGTGGATCCGGAAGCGGATCGGAGACTTCCACCAGCAGCCCCGGGGCGGTGGGAGGGCGGTCGGCGAGTGGAAGGACCCCGGCCAGACCCCCGGCGAAGTCCCCGGTATGCCCGCCGGCCGCCGGACCGTTGCCGTTGCTGCTGTTGCCGCCCTTGACCCTGTCGCCCATGCCGCTGTTGCCCATGCCGTTGCCGTTGCCGCCGCTGCGGCCGTTGCCGTTGCTGCCGTTCGAGCCGTCGGGCTGCGATCGGACCAGGCGCACGCCGATGGGTCCGGAGGCGTACCGCAAAGAGTTGGTCACCAGCTCGCTGACGAGCAGAACCGCCAGGTCACCGACCGCCGCGTCCAGGCCCCACGAGCCCAGAGCGCCTCGGACGGCGTGCCGGGCGCCGCGCACGGAACCGGGTTCGGCCGGGAAGGTCCACTCGGCGCAGTCGCCTTCGGTATCGATCACGCCGATCACTTCCCAGGGGCACCACGGGCGCGCCCATCTATAAATAGGGACTAAACAGCCCATACCCACCATTTGTTGGTTGCTACCGTGCGATCTGGCGTTTGGTGCATACGGCCGTACCGGGGGTATCGGGCGCACCGGGGGTCAGGTCAGGGCACCCGCCGCCTTGAGGTCGTCGAAGAGCAACTGGTCCACGGGCGGCACGAGGGCCCGGTCGGCGAAGGAGAACCACGCCATCTCCTCGATCTCGCTGCTCGCGGCGAGCGTGCCGCGGTAGTCGCCGTAATAGCAGCTCATCCGTACGACGGCGGCGTCGGGCAGGTCGTCCACGGGCGCCTCGTACGTCCCGGCATGGACGACGGTCTCCCGGATCAGGCCGACCGTCAGCTCCTCCTCGACCTCGCGCAGGAGGGTCTGCAGATCGGTCTCCGCGCCTTCGCGCTTGCCTCCCGGGATGTAGAAGACATCCTTGCCCCGGGGCCGTGCGCAGAGGATCCTGCCGCCCTCGATCCGCACCCACGCCACCGTGTCGATCAGCACCGTCATCACTCCGCCCCGCTCGCCGCGCCTCCGGCGGTCGCACCCCCGGTCGGGCGGGACCCTACCGCCCGGTCCGCCGACGCACGGAATGCGGGGCCGGGCCGGGCCGGAGCAGCGGACGGGGCCGGGGGCCGGGGCCAGAGGCTGGAACCAGGGGGCCAGGGCCGGGGGCGGAGACGCACACAAGGGCGCACGCGGGCGCGGAGGCACTCCGGGGAGGCCGCAGGGCCCCGGGAGAGGCGGAACAGTCTCCCCGGGGCCCCACGGGGCGGTCCGGCACGTCAGGGCCTGTTGCCCTGCCCCACGCGCTCCACCCGGTAGAGCTGGTGGCGGTGGCGGTCGTCGAGGCCGTCGGCGACTTCCTGCGCCTCGGCCTGCGTGGCGTACCTGCCCACGCGGTAGCGGTTGCCGCCGTCGTCCTGCCGTATCACCTGCCAAGGGAGCACGGCGCCGCTGTCGCTCATCGTGTCGCTCCCCCGCATATCGCCCCTCTCCCCACCGGCGTGCACGTCTCTAAGGATCCCCAGGAAACCGCAGTACGCATATGCCGGAGCGTACGCCCGACCTTCACTCAGTGCAGGCGGGTTTACACAAAGAGATACACATCCGGCCATCACGAAAGGGGCGCATCGGCAGAATGCGCCCCCTCATGCCCCAGCGGCATGCCCCATCAGTCCCGGCCGTCACCCCTCACCGGGCCCGACAAGGCGTCACCTCGGCTCATCTCACCGGCAGGTGGTAGGCGATCCGATACCGGTCGGCCGGCACCACCACGTCGGCCGTCTCCACGGCCCGGCCCGAGGCGTAGTACGTACGCCCGATGACGATGACCACATGGCCGGGCACACCGCCGAGCGCCAGAAGCTCCTCCGCGAGCCCCGGGCGTGCGCCGACCTCCTCGGCGACGTTGTCCACGACGACGTCGATCGCGGCCATCCGGTCGACCACCCCGCAGCCGCCGAGCGGACCCTCCTCCGGCAGCATCACGGGCGTCCGGCCGGTGACGGCGAGCGGCTCCCAGGAGGTGGAGAGCATGATCGGTTCGCCCGCCTCCCGGAAGACGTAATGCGTGCGCATCACGCGGTCGCCCGGTTCGACACCGAGCCGCGCCGCGACCTCCGGGCTCGCCCCCTCCTGCTCACTGCGGGACTCCCAGGTCCCGCGCGCCCCCTCGGCCGTCTGTTCCTGCCGGAACGGACTGGGCCCCTTGTCCGGCCGGTTGCCGGAGCGGGCGATCATGCGGGGCACGGGGCGCTCACGCACATACGTACCGGAGCCGGAGCGGCCCTCGACCAGTCCCTCCGCCATCAGGACCTTCCGCGCCTCCAGGGCGACGGTGTCCGAGACCCCGTACTCCTCCCGGATGCGGGCCTGCGACGGCAGACGGGTATGGGGCGGCAGCGCGCCGTTGACGATCTTCTCCCTGAGATCGCTCGCCACGCGCAGATAGGCGGGCTGCTCACCGAAAGTCACAGGCCACTCCCAACAGGTTGACAGTCTGCGACAGCCTGACAACCGTGGGTTGTACATCGCAAGCATAGGCCAAGGTTTCACCCAATGTGATGATTCTGTGGCGCTCCACGCATACCCCGGACGTGGGCACCGGATCAGCCCGGCCGCGCGCGAAAAGGGGGCTGGGGCGGTCGGGTGTCACCCGATCGCCCCAGCCCTGTCGTGTCAGTGGTTCACCGGTGCTGCCGTCCGGTCAGAACTGCAGCGCCCAGCCGTTGATCTTGCCGGTGTCGTACGTCCAGTTGTCGCTCACCCGAAGCTTCCAGGTGCCGTTGGCGGTCTCGGAGGAGGCGTCGACGGTGTACGTGGTGACCACGTCGTTGCTGCTGCCGCCGGAACCGTACGCCTTCAGGTTGTAGACCGAACCGTCGGGCGCGACCAGGTCGATCTTCAGGTCACCGATGTAGGTGTGCGAGATGTCGACCGGGACGCTCAGCGCGGCCGGGGCGTTGCCGGAGACTCCGGTGACGGTGATCGGCGACTCGACGGTGGAGTGGTCGTTGATCGGGTAGTCGGTGTTGTTCTCGAACCTGTCACCGGGCGGCGGCGGGGTGCCGCCGTCGCCCACGTTGAGAAGGCGGTTGGGCGAGCCGCTGCCCGGGTTGCCCACGACGCCGGTGGTGGCGGCCGCGACGATGGCGGAGGAGACCTCCGCCGGGCTCGAACCCGGGTTGTCGGCGAGGTAGAGGGCGGCCGCGCCGGCGACGTGCGGGCTGGCCATCGACGTACCGGAGATGGTGTTCGTCGCGCTGTTGCTGGAGTTCCACGCCGAGGTGATCGAGGAACCGGGCGCGAAGATGTCCACGACCGAACCGTAGTTGGAGAAGCTGGAGCGGGCGTCGCTGCTGGTCGTCGAACCGACCGTGAGGGCCTCGCCGACGCGTGCCGGGGACTTGGTGGAGGCGTT
The DNA here is from genome assembly GCF_043202835.1 of Streptomyces sp. NPDC048142. Classification (NCBI taxonomy): domain Bacteria; kingdom Bacillati; phylum Actinomycetota; class Actinomycetes; order Kitasatosporales; family Streptomycetaceae; genus Streptomyces; species Streptomyces sp. NPDC048142. Next base: position 30,714 of record NZ_JBIDBC010000047.1, on the reverse strand, counting down.
GGTCGACTCGTTGCCCGCCGCGACGGCGTAGGTCACGCCGGAGGCTATGGACCGGCGCACGGCGTCGTCGAGCACCGAGTCCGCCCCGCCGCCGAGGCTCATGTTGGCGACAGCGGGCTTGACGGCGTTGGCCGTCACCCAGTCGATGCCGGCGACGACCCCGGCCGTGGTGCCGGAACCCTGGTTGTTCAGCACCCGGACGCCGACGATCTTCGCCTTCTTGGCGACACCGTAGGCGGTGCCCGCGACGGTGCCCGCCACGTGCGTGCCGTGGCCGTGGCCGTCCTGGGCGACGTTGTCGTCGTCCACGGCGTCGTAGCCGTTGAAGGCCCGGCCGCCGAAGTCGTTGTGGCTGATCCGGACGCCGGTGTCGATGACGTAGGCGGTGACGCCCTCGCCGGCCGAGTCCGGGTACGTGTAGCTCTGGTCCAGCGGGAGTTGCGGCTGGTCGATCCGGTCCAGACCCCAGGAGGGCGGGTTGTTCTGGGTGGCGGAGACCGTGAACGTACGGTTCTGGGAGACGGACGCCACAGCCGGGTCGGCGGCGAACTTCCGGGCCTGCGCGGCGGAGAGCTCGACCGCGTAGCCGTTGAGCGCCGACCGGTAGGTCCGCTCGATGCTCGCGCCGTACTTCTTCGCGAGCGCCTTGCCCTTCGCGGTGTGGGACTTGGCCACGGCGTCCTTGAGGGTGACGATGTAGCTGCCGCCGATGACGCCGGGAGCGCCCTCGTTGGCGATCACCCCTTCGGGCGCCCGCTCGCTCGCGGTCGCCGGGAATGCGGCGGCCGCGGAGAGCGCGACGGCGGCTGCTGCGATGACACTCGCCGTGGCGAGTCTTCGCCTGGCGTGGGGGGTGTGACGCATCACTGACATGTGAGGGGTCCTCCTCATAGGCGGTGCTCTGGGGGGTGCCGGAGCCTCATGCCGCACGACAGCTCCGGGCAGGGGCATGACAAATAGCCGGTCCGACGCTCCGTTCTCTGCGCCGAACGCGAGCCGCATGTCCTGCTGCCAGCGAAAGATTGACCGATGCATGGCAAACCCACAAGGGTGCCTGTACGTGCGCCATTCATCTTCTCTACGCCTGAGCGCCCGGTCTTCAAGACGGTCCGCCCCCGCTCCGCGGATGGGGCCAGCTCTGCGAGCGCCGCCCTGACCTGGCACTTTCTGCTCGACCGGAGCCCTGGGACCGGGTCGGGAACCCCTCCGGGGCCATCGGATCGAACGCGCTTTCTCCGCAGGCGGATTCATTGTGCTGTCAGAAGGATTTCCTGCCGATCGCCGCCCCCGCGGACCCCGGATCGGCCGACAGGGTCCGTGTGACGGTCCGTCCGGAGGGCCTGGAGGACCCGGAAAAGCCGGAGAAACGGGCGGGGCGGCCGGGGTTGCGGAGACGGCGGGGGCTACGGGTGGAGGCGGACGCGCGATAAGGGGGCTCCCGGCGGACGCTCGCGCGAAGCCCTCACTCCGTCGCGGGCCGGACCGTCTTCCGGCCGGCGGCGGCCCCGCCGTCCACGGCGACCGAGGCGCCCGTCATGTACGGGAAGTCGTCGGACGCCGGCGCCGGCAGCGACCGGGCGATCCCGTCCGGCTCGGCCATCCGCTCCAGGCCGTCGATGTTGACCGACCCGAACGCCTCCTTGTACCGCGCCGTCGATGTTGACCGACCCGAGCGCCCTCCTTGTACCGCGCCCGGTCCGCGTCCGGGGTTCCGGGCGGCCGCACCGGCGCGGTGCCCGTCGTCCCGGGGAGGACGGCGTTGCCCCGGATCCCCCGACCCCGTACGCGAGGGCCGCTGCCTTCAGTCGAGGCAGCCGCAGTGTGAGGCGACCCGGTCGCCTCACACTGCGGCTGACGGACCGCCCGGCGAACCGGCGCCCCCCTGCCGGTGCGGGCGTCTGCGGCGTAGGTCCGCCCGCTCCCGGAGGACCCGGGAGCAGGCGGACGGCGGAGGCGAAGGCGGCCGTGGAGGCGGCGAGTCCGGGTGCGGCGGTGCCGAGAACGGTTCGGCGGCCGGGGAGCGGCGAGTCGGACGTGCCGGGGCACGCGGACAGCGGTCTCGTACGGCGTACCGGGGCACGCGGACGACCGTCTCGTACAACGTACCGAGGCACCCGGACAACGGTCTCGTACAGCATGAACCGGCCATCCGGGACGCGGTCCGTCCCGGATGGCCTCCGGATGTCCGCCCTCGGCCGGGCCCGGCGGCAGCCTCAACTCCCGGGCATCTGCCCCCGGCCGGGCAGCCGTGTCTCTCCTGCGGCCTCGGCCTCGGCCTTCGCGTCGCTCACCGCGGCGGCGGCCTCCTTCGCGGCTTCGTCGGCGGCGGCGACGGCATCCAGCGCGAGCGTCGAGTTCGGCTCGATCTCCGGAACCCCGACGTTGTCCTTGTCGCTGTCCGCGACATCGTCCGCTGCGGCAGCCGCTGCGGCGGTGACTGCGGCCTCGCGCTGGGCGGACGAGAGCGACCCCGTGGCCGACGCCTGGTCGCCGAACGCGGTGGTGACGGTACGAATCGCCTCGGTCAGCTCGCCCGGGATGACCCAGAACGTGTTGTTGTCGCTCTGCGCCAGATGCGGCAGCGTCTCCAGATACTTGTAGGCCAAAACCTTCGCGTCGGCGTTGTTGCGATGGACGGCCTGGAAGACGAGTTCCACCGCCTTCGACTCACCGTCCGCCCGCAGGATCATGGCCTGCTGGGTGCCCTGCGCCTCCAGGATGTCCTTCTGCTTCGTGCCTTCCGCGGTGAGGATCTTGGCCTGCCGCTCACCCTCGGCGTGCAGGATGGCCGCGCGCTTGTCACGCTCGGCCCGCATCTGCTTCTCCATCGCCTCTTTGATGGTGTTCGGCGGATCGATGGCCTTGATCTCGACCCGGTTGACCCGGATACCCCACTTCCCGGTCGCGTCGTCGAGTACGGCACGGAGCCGGGCGTTGATCTCCTCACGCGAGGTGAGCGTCCCCTCCAGGTCCATGCTGCCGATGACGTTACGCAGGGTGGTCACGGTGAGCTGGTCGATGGCCTGCAGATAGTCGGCGACCTCGTAGGCCGCCGCCCGCGGGTCGGTGATCTGGTAGTAGAGCACGGTGTCGATGTTGACCACGAGGTTGTCCTCGGTGATCACCGGCTTGGGGTCGGACGAATACACCTGCTCGCGCACGTCGAGCTTGGTGTTGACCCGGTCCGCCACCGGCAGGACGAAATTCAGGCCGGGCTGCAGCGTCCGGCGGTACCGGCCGAACCGCTCGATGTTGTAGCGGCGTGCCTGCGGAACGATCCGTACGGTGGCGGCCACGAGAAAGACCACGACAATCGCCGCCACAAGGATCGGGATGACGACCGGATCCATGCTTCCTCCTTCGCTGCGTGTTCAGTCGTTCACGGAAGGAGCTCGCGGGGATACACGACAGCTGTGGCGCCTTCGATCTCCATGACGTCCACCAGCGCTCCCACCGGGATCACCTGACTTTCGTCGAGGGCGCGAGCGGTCCACTCCTCACCGGATATCTTGATCAGCCCATGAGTCGCGGTGACCTCCTGCACGACCTCGGCCCGCTTCCCGATCAGCGCCTCGCTGCCCTCGTGCGTCAGGGGCGCCTGTGCCATGTGACGCAGCGCGACCGGACGTACGAGCGCGAGACCCGCCACCGCCGTCAGTCCCAGCGCCACGAGCTGGCCGAGCAGGCCTACGCCCACACCGGCCACGACCGCGGCGACCAGCGCCGCTCCGGCCAGCAACCCGAAAACCAGCGTCAGAGTGAAGAACTCCGCAGCGCCCAGCGCCGCGGCGGCGAGCAGCCATACGAACCACGGCATCGAATCAGCCTCCCCAAGGGGACCTACTCACCTATCTACCCTTCGGACCCCGGACGGAACCGTTTGTCCTGCCCGATCTACGGGCGGGACGCGGGGATCATGCCCGGAACACGCCGAGACCTCGGGGAAAGGCACGCAATGCCATGTTGTACGAGGCGGTGCGCATGGCTTCTCCACGCCGTGGCGGGCGGTCTGCTCGCTGCTGTCGTCGCCGGGACTCCGGTGCGGTTCCCGGCCGACCGGGCCCGGCAGCGCGCCGCCCATCCGACTCAGCTGGACCGGGCCTGCGCGGGATCGCTGCCCCGTGAGCGGTTGCGCGGCTTGGTGCCGGGGGGCGAGGCCGGAGTCCTTGAGGGGTACGGCACTATGCTCGGTCCCGGCCAGGAGAGCCGGGTGCTCTGCTGAACTGCACGCTCTCCTGGGGAACGGGCCGGTGGGAGCCGGAGTCCGCGAGTCCGGGCGGGGCGGGGGCGTGGATCGCGGTCGTCCGGATCCGGATCCGCGCGGAGGCGTGGATCGCGGCGCAGGTCGACAAGGCCGACGCGGGAGACACGGGAGACCGGTTCCTCACCGACTTTCCGCTGCCTCTTCCGCCTGGCGCGCGGCCGGCAGCACGGGAGCGGAAGACCGGGTCGTGGGCAGCGAGGTGAGCGCCTCGTTGCAGGTGGAGTGCCCCGGCGGGCTGCGCGGCCGGGCCGAACCGTCCCGGACGTTCCATGTCTCGGTGGAGCTGCCGTCGAAGTCGGACAGCGACTACGACGTTCCCACCACCGAGCACCTGCCCACCGCCCGCACCGCGTGGCCGCCGCCAACTGGGTCACCGAGCGTCAGGAGCACGGTCGGTGACCCACAGCCGGTTCGGCCCGTTCGTGGTGAAGTCGCGTTGAACCAGGTCAGGAGCCGGCCCGGCGTCCGTGCCCCGTCGGGTGAAGCTCTTGTCCCGGCGGGGGCTGATCCCGGCCAGCCCGGCCTGGCCGGGATCAGCCGTTCGACGCGCTTGGGGCCGACGTGGACGCCCCCACGCTTGAGGACGGTGCGTAAGCGGGGTGAGCCGTAGGTCGCGCCGGACCCGGCGTGGATCTGCTGGATCTGCTGGATCCTGCTGGTCAGCTCGGCGTCCCGGCGGCGTCGTTCGCACGGCTCGGTCCCAGCCTGGCGCCATCGGCAGTAGGTGGAGGAGGGGATGTTCAGTTCCCGGAGTACGGGCTCGACTCCCAGGTGCGGGTGCTCGTCGACGAGCGCTGTCGGCTGGGCCGGGTCGGGTCGAGCTGGGCCGCGAAAAAGGCCGAGGCGTCCGCAAGACCTCGTTCGCCCGCTTGAGCTGGACATTCTCCATCCGCAGAGCGGCAAGCTCCTCACGCTCGGCGGTAGTGAGCATGTCGCCTCGCCCGCCGGCGTCGGCCTGCCGGATCCCGCTACGGAGGCTTCGTGGTGCACACCGAGTTCCTCGGCCATGCGTCGGATCGCGGGCTTCGGCTCGGCGGTCCGGTACATCCGGACCGCACGCTCACGCGACTCCAGCGGTCAGTTCCTCGGGCGCAGGCATCGTCTGGGCTCCTCTCATGAGACCCATCTGACCGGCTGTCACCTACCCCGCATCTCGGCGGAGCCTCAAACTCGGGGCGGCTCAGCGTCGTGCGAACTTTCCGGCCACGCCCTGCCTCGATGTGGCCGAGTTCGATGCAGGCCATCAGGCCGACGCTGGACTCCGCCGCTCGACACCTGCTCAGTTTCGGCCAGATCCTGGAACTTCTCGCCACGAAGGATGTCTGAGATTTATCGTAGCTGCGGCAAGCTCGAGCCTCGGTACGCGGAACTGAGGCCGGCCGGCACGCTCAGGGGGAGCAATATAAGGTACGCATAAATGGGGTCATCGCCGCACCTTACTCGCCATGCCGGTCTGAAACATACCGCGCCCAACAGGCGCGAGGTACGGGGGCTGCCGGGCTGCAAGAACAAACGTCGCAGCCCGAAGATTCGGCGATGAGCCGCAGCGACGGAGAAGTCTTAGCCATCACGCCGCGCTTATTACGTGTCCGCGATCGAATTCGCGAGCCAGGCTTCGAACGTGCCTGCCTTGGGCGGACAGGCAATCCATATATGCACAGTTGACCCGGAACCAATGCTCACGTTGCCGACACACGCGACACATGGGGGTTTCCAGCACGTCGACAACCTGGTGAAACAGCGCTCGCGTGCCCATCCGATGCCGCGAGCAGCCGTGCACGGAAGGGGGAATACATAATGCCCAGAGTGGGCCGCTCACAAACCCGGTGTCAGGAACCGGAAAGAGGGATCGGCGGTCGGCGGCAGCCCATCGGGACGGGATCCACGGAATGAATGGGACCTCCCGTCGCAACAATCCCGAATCCGGAGCTCTCTCGGGACCCCACCGCCGCCTACATGCCGACCGGCTGCACTTTCAGGTCGAACAGGAAAGTGAGCGCCTGATCGCCTCCATGCCCCTCCCGGACCCCTTCGACTTCGACCAGCTGGTCGGGAACATCGCGGAGGCCGGCGGCCGACAGATCGTCATGAAGCCGATCCCGGACCACCTGACCGGACTCGACGGCATGTGCGGCCTCCTCATCAAGCACGACACACATCCGGTCGACCTGATCCTCCATCCCAGGGGCTACTCGCCGTCCCATGAACTCGCGTTGAAGGTGCACCAGCTGGTGCACCTCTGGGCCGGGGACAACACCGGCATCGTCACATCGCCCGACATCCTACGGACACGCTCGGTGACACCGGGCGGCCGGCTCTCGACGACCGGGCCCACGGACCACGACGCGCTCATCGAACTGCGCGCCGACAACGTGGCGCGGCTCATCGGCCAGAGGAGCGCGCACCGGGCCGTCGGCGGGGGCCGACCGCCGCGCGATGTCCCGCACCGTGGCGGAGCCCCCGCCCGGCCGTGAATCCCGGCAGCCGCCGGCCGACCCGACGGGCGGCGGGCTCTCGTCCGGGCGGCTCCGAGGCGGGCCGCCGGGCGGACTGGTTCGGCTGCGACGACCGTGCTCAGGTCTCGGCAGTGGGCCGGTCGGCGTTTGACGTACTTCACGCCTATGGCCAGCAAGAATGAGGATTACCGAGGCCCTTGTCCCTGCCGCTGCCGGAGGCACTTCCCAGGTGAAGAAGCGCATCGGGTCCTATCCGCGTGTCCGCGCCGAGGAAGACGGCCGGGCGGTGGTCTCGCAGGCAGGCGGCGTTCCGCTGGTTGAGATGATCCGGACGTGATCTCCACCAGCGGCCCAGCTACCGGCTCAAGAACCGGCTCGCGGCCATCGAACGAGACCAGGAAGGCGCAGCCTCATAGTTCATGTGGTCGAAAATGAGCGCATGGACGTCCCTGAGCTGCTCGAATCAGCTTCTCTGCTTGTTCCGGAAGCGACCGCCACCGAGAACGACATCACGGTGCGGGACATCTGGGACTACCTCGTCCACGACGAGTGGGAGGTCGCCCTGGGCCTGCTGGAGGAACTCGGGGACGGCTGCTCGCTCCCTCTCGCATTCTGGGAGAAGCTCGCCGACGCGGCTGAGCAGCTCCGGCTTGAGCGGAGCGCGGCCTGGTGTCATTGGCGGTGTTCCGAGATCCGCAACGGCGTGATCCGGGCGGATCTGACACTCCGTCCCGCCGCCGAGGCGCGACGCACGACGCCAATCTCCGGCGCCGGTGTTCTGCGGCCCATGTGGGACATCGGCCACCACTCGCCCACCGCTGGACGTGCGGTCAGCATCGCCTCGCTCTGGGTTGAGGACATGCCCTGTCTGGAGCCCGGCGGGCGAGCCACGGTTCGCCTCGTGCCCCTCACTCCATCCCACTGGACGCACCTTCAGCCCGGCCGGCGGATCACCATGCACGAGGACCGAACCGTGGCCGGCACCGCAGTCGTACTCGAAGTTCGCCACCCTGCCACCGCCACGCCCGCGGGATGACGTGACTGGCTCACCGCTTCCCTGCTGGTGCACACATCTATCGAGGTCAGGCCGAGCGCCCGTTCTCGTCATCGGCCAAGATCTCCCCCATCGTCTCGCCGACGAAGTCGCGGAGTTGGTCCCAGGATTCCTTGGGCATGTCCTGGCCCGCACCGCGCGCGACCATCACGGTGAACCTGTTGCGCACGGCCCGGGTCGACAGGATCAGTGCGTCGACCTCCGGCTCGTCCTGCCGGAAGTAGACCGGCGGCACGTCGAAGGCGAGCGCCAGGGCGTCGAGGGCCTCGTCCTCCGGCTCGGCGACCTTGCCGGCCCGCAGTGCCCGGACCATCGCCTCGGTGAGCACCGTGGAGCCGCTCTTCCGGTTCCCCTCGGACGCGAGGTGCGCGTCCGAGGGCGCCACCCCTCCGTAGACCTCGGTGCGCAGCGACTCCAGCTTGCGGGCCATGCGAGCGCCGTCGGCCGACGGCTCCTCCTCCGGTTCTTCGGGCTGCCCGAAGGAACGCCGCTGCGCGGCGAGCAGTTCGGCGCGGGTCACGTTGTAGGCGGCGGCCAGCGCGGTCACCGCCTGGTCGGACAGCGGCCGCTTGCCCTGTTCGGCGGCCCTTACCGGCATGGGGGACGAGGTGTTGGTGTGGTGCGCCGTGTCCGCCTGGGTCATCCCTGCGTCGCACCGCAGGTCAGCCAGATTCGGTGATTCGGTGCGCGGAAAGAGTTCGTTCAGATCGGCATCCAGGAATGCGGCGATCGTCGGCAATCGCTCCGGAGGGGGAGCTGCCAAGCCGTTCTCCCAGCGATAGACGGCGTTCACCTTCACGTGAAGCGCCTCGGCCAGAGTGGCCTGCGACAGGCGTTTGATGACGCGGCGGTCACGCAATTTACCGCCGTCGAAGAAACGGTCGGGCATAGGCATGCTCCACAAGGTGAGGGATGAAGGGATTCTAGTGCCATGCCAAGGAGGGTCTTGACATCCGAGAGATCGGCATGAGCTCGCACCCATCGCCGGAGTCACGCCCGCCCTCGAAAGAGTCGCGCGCACCGCGCCCCAGTTGTCGCGTTTTTTCCATGTTTACTGATCTTCCCTTGAGGTTGTCGCACATCTCCCAGGAGGGGCGACGAGGCGTCGGACCACCCTCGAGCGATCCAGGGACACTTGACTGAATCACTAGAAGTAGATAAATTCCTCTTCAGGTGATCGGGAGTGGTCGCCACATCAGACGACAACCCCACCCCGGGGATCAGGGAGGAGGTGCGAGCTCGGGAACGTCCCCTCCCGGATCTCCCGCACATCGTGTCCACGGCACAACCGCACTGCGCTCCACCCCGAAGGCCGGTGCGATAACGCCGGATCCTCTCGGATGTTACGGCCGACGGCCATCCCGTCCCGCCATCCGTCCGACCTCCTCCGGGTCAAGTCGGACGGCGTTGTCGAAATTCCCGTGCATCTGCGTCCGGCGGACCACGGCGGCCCGCCGCCACTCGAACCCGGTGGGCCGACGGAATTCGCTGTGCACTCCCCCACCCCACTTTCTGATTTCGCGCACCCGCGCATTCTTTTCACGTCGTCACAGGAGGCGATCCGTCATGCCCACGATCTCTGTCGGTAACTCGCGTATCCACTACACCGTGACCGGCGAGGGTCCGGCCCTGTTGCTGGTGCACGGCGTGGGCAAGGGCGGCCAGGTCACCTTCGGCCACCTCGTCGAGGAGTTCGCCCGCCGCAACACCGTCATCCTTCCCGAGTTGTCCGGCAGCGAGACCGCCGCGGACGACGGCACGCCACTGACCGTCGAGCAGCTCGCCGACGAGGTCGCCGCCGTGATCGAGCATGCCGGCCTCGGCCCCGTGGACCTGGTGGGCTTCTCGCTCGGCGGGGCCGTCGTCGCCGCCACCGCCGCCCTTCACCCCGAGTGCGTCCGCCGCCTGATCCCCGTCGGCGGCCTGGTCAAATCGGATCTCTACATCCAGAACCTGATCGGTCTGACCCTGAGCCAGAAGCACGACCCGAAGGCCTTCGGCCGCATACTCAGCACCACCGCCTTCAGCCCGCGCTTCATCCGCAGCCAGCCCAGCCTGAGCGACGTCGAGAACCTCGGCTCCGAGCTGAGCCCCTCCAGCGGCCGCATCCGCCAACTCGAGCTGCTCGTCCAGGTGGACATCCGCGATCTGGTCGGGAAGGTGCAGGCCGAGGCCCTCGTCCTGGCCCCGTACCCGGACGCCGCGGTGCCCGCCGAGCACTCCCGTGAGCTGGCCGCCGCCATCCCGAACTCCTCTTACACCGAGATCGACAGCGGCCACATGGTGATCTTCGAGAAGCCGGTCGAGTTCGTGAAGCTGGTCCAGGACTTCATCCACAAGTCCTGACGCCCGCTGAGCACGCCCCGACCCGCCGCTCACCACAATCCCGGGCCGCGGCCCCGCCGGACTCGGCGGTCGCGTGGCCGCGCCCCGACCACCCGCGGAGCACTCCGCAGCGATTCCAGGAGGAAGCATGGCCAAGATTCTGCTTGCCGTCAGCAGCCACGAGACCTTGGGGGACACCGGCAACCGGACGGGCTACAGCGTCTCCGAGGCGGCCCACCCCTACAACGTCTTCATCGGCGCCGGCCACGAGGTCGACTTCGTGGCCGTACGCGGCGGCGAGCCGCCGGCCGTCGTCTTCGACGGCGAGGAGAACGACCCGGAGATCATCGGCTTCCTGGCCGACGAGACCGTCAAGGGCAAGCTCGTGGCGACCCGAAGAGCGGCCGACGTGGACCCCTCCGAGTACTCCGCGATCTTCTACGTCGGCGGCCACGGCGCCATGTGGGACTTCCCCGACTCCCCGGACCTGGCCCGCATCGCCATGGACATCCACGGCCGCGGCGGGGTCGTCTCCGCCGTCTGCCACGGCCCGGCCGCGCTCGTCAACCTGCGCCTGCCGGACGGCACCCACCTCGTGCGCGGCAAGCGCGTCGCCTCCTTCACCAACGAGGAGGAGAACTCGCTGGGCCTCGTCGAGGTCATGCCCTTCCTCCTCGAAGACCGGCTGAAGGAGACCGGAGCGCTGCACGCCAAGGCGCCCATGTACGAGGCCCACACCGAGAGCGACGGCCGGGTCATTACGGGGCAGAACCCCGCCTCCGCCGCCCCCGTGGCGCGGCTCGTCGTCGCCGAGCTCGACCGGGCCGCCGGCGACCGCTGAGGCGATCCCCGGTTCCACCGCAGTCGTCACCGGACGAATCCCCTTGCAGATCGGCCCCGGCTCGGACCGCCGCGGCCAAGGAGGCAGACATGTACGGCTTGATCCAGGTCGCGGGCATCATCGACCAGTCCGAGGCCGACCTCATCATCGAAGAGGGCGCGGACTGGCTCGGCTTCGCCCTGCGTCTACCCGCCAAGAACGAGGACCTGTCGGAGGCCGAGGCCGCCGCCATCGTCAAGGCGATCCAGCCCGACAACAAGGGCGTCATCATCACCTACCTGACCGATGCCCACGAAATCGCCGCCTTCTGCGCCGAGATGGGCGTCGGCGCGATCCAGCTCCACGGCGACGTGACCCCCGCCGAGCTGCGTCGGCTGCGCACCTTGGCCCCGGACCTCTACGTCCTCAAGAGCCTCGTGGTGAAGACGGACAACATCGACGAGCTCCGCAAGGTCGTCGAGACCTCCGCCGAGTGGATCGACATGTTCATCACCGACAGCTTCAACCCGGCCACCGGCGCCAAGGGGGCGACCGGGCTGACCCACGACTGGGCCGTCAGCGCCGAACTCGTCCGGATCTCGCCCAAGCCCCTCATGCTGGCCGGCGGGCTCACCCCGGAGAACGTCGCGGCGGCCATCGAGGCCGTCCGCCCCGCCGCCGTGGACTCGCACACCGGCCTGGAGGACCCCACCACCCGGCGCAAGGACCGCCAGAAGGTGCGCACCTTCGTGCAGGAGGCACGCGCCGCCTTCGACCGAGTCGCCGCACAGGACGGACGGAGCCAGTCCTGATGACCACGCGAACCGAGCCGCTCCGAAGCGTGACCCACCTCCTGCCCCAGACCAACCGGCTGCGCGCCCTGCACTCGATCGTCCGCGACCACGAGGCCACACGGGAGGACTTCGTCCCCGCCGCCAACCGGATCATCCGCGGACTCCTCGACGCCGCGCTGGACCTGCTCCCCTACGAGCCCCGCGATGTCCGTACCCCGGTCGGCCGGACCTACCACGGCCTCTCCCTGGCCTCCCAGGTCTACGGCGTCTCCATCGCCCGAGCCGGCGACAGCATGGAGTCCGAGCTGCGCGTGATGGCGCCGGAGACCCGCCTGGGCAAGATCCTGATCCAGCGGGACAAGGTCACCAAACTCCCGCACCTGCACTACGCGGCGCTGCCCGCCGGCATCGGCCGGGGCCACGTGCTGCTCCTCGACCCCATGCTCGCCACCGGCGGCACGGCGCTGTCCGCGATCGGCGTACTGCTCGATCACGGCGTGCCCGAAGAGCACATCGTCTTCGTGAACCTGCTCTCCTCCCCCGAAGGGATCAAGGTCGTCCACGACCGTCACCCCGGGGTGCGGATCGTGACCTCCTCCATCGAGGAGCGTCTCAACGAGCACGCGTTCATGCTTCCCGGCATCGGCGATTTCGGCGACCGCTACTTCGGGACCGACACCCCGGCGTGAGCGCCCTCCCCGTCGGAGCGGGCGAGGCTCCGCACCTCCGGGATCTCGCCCCTCCGGCGCTTCGACCATCGCACTAAGGAGCACTCCCGTGTCCACCGCCGGCACAATCTCGTCGACGACGAAGATCTCGATCGTTTACTACTCGGGCACCGGCAACATCCACAAGCTCGCCGTGGCCGCCGAGGAGGCCGCCGCGAAGACTGGCGCCGATGTGCGGCTGCGCCGGGTCCCCGAGTACGTCGAGGCGTCCCTGGCCCCCGAATTCACCGAGTGGACCGAGGCGTGGCGCGAGAACGCCGAGGCCACCGCGGACATTCCTACCGCCGCCGCCGATGACCTCGACTGGGCCGACGCGATCCTGCTCGGCGGCCCCGGCCGGTTCGGCATGATCGCCGCACCGCTCAAGCACTTCATCGACCTCGCCTGGCCCATCAACGCGCGCGGGGGCCTGTCGGGCAAGGTCATGTCGTCGTTCACCTCGACGGGCGCCCCGCACGGCGGCCAGGAAGCGACGATCCTGTCGCTGAACACCGTCTTCTACCACTGGGGCGGAATCATCGTGCCGCCCGGCGTCACCGACGCCATCATGACGGCGCCCAGCAACGGCAACCCCTATGGCGTCAGCTCCGTCTCCGGTCGGCAGGCGATTCCGGGCCGGCTGGCGGAGAACGTCACCGAGGACAACCTCGCCGCCATCGCCTACCAGACCCGCCGCATGATCGAGGTCGCCGACGCTCTGCGAAGGGGCCGGACAGCCGTAGCGGACCGGTGACCACCCGTCAGCACCTCCGCACGGCCACGGAACACTCGGCTGGTCCCCACATCGGCCGGGTGTCCGTCACGTGCGGTCACCGCCGGAACCCGCCCACTACACGGCACACACGCACACCCTGGGGGGACTCACATGATCACCGACGCGTCTGACCGGACCCCGGCCACCCGTCCGTCGTTGCCCGAACTGCTCCTGCGCACGGCCGCCGAACGCCCGGACGACACGGCGGTGATCAGCGGAGACGAACACGTGACCTTCGCCGAACTGGTGGGGCGAAGCCGAGGGCTGGCCGGCCACTTGCGGGGCCTCGGCGTGAGCGCCGACCAGTGCGTGGGTCTGTTCATCGAGCCCTCGTCCGATCTGATGACCGGGGTGTGGGGCATCCTGTTCGCGGGCGGTGCCTACTTGCCGCTCGCCCCGGAGTACCCCGAAGAGCGCCTGCGCTACATGATCGAGCACTCAGGCGCGAAGGTGATCGTCGCCCAGGGCCACCTCATCGAACGCCTGGCCGCGCTGGCCCCTGCGGACACCGTGATCGTCCGGGTCGATGACGCACACAAGGACCCCGGCGCCGACGTCGGCATCGCCCCCGACTCATTGGCCTACGTCATCTACACCTCGGGCAGCACCGGCCGACCCAAGGGCGTCATGATCGAGCACCGGAGCATCGCCCATCAGATGTCCTGGCTGCGGACTGCCCACGGCATCGACCGCACCCGGGTCATCCTGCAGAAGACGCCGGTCAGCTTCGACGCCGCCCAGTGGGAGATCCTCGCCCCGGCCATCGGTTCCGTCGTCGTGATCGGCGGCGCCGGCGTCCACCGGGACACCGAACGGCTGGTGCACGCGATCAAGACCCATGCCGTGACCACCCTCCAGTGCGTCCCGACCCTGCTCCAAGCGCTGCTGGACACGGAGGGGTTCGACTCCTGCGTCTCACTGGAGCACATCTTCACGGGCGGCGAGGCCCTCTCCAAGCCCTTGGCCCGTACCTGCCTGGAGACCCTCCCCGGATGCGACCTGATCAACCTCTACGGGCCGACCGAGTGCACGATCAACTCGTCGTCCTTCACCGTGGCCGAGTCCACCGTCGGCGACGGCCCCAACTCGATCTCCATCGGTGCCCCGGCCGACTCCACCGAGTACCACATCCTCGGCCCCGACCGCACCGAACTGGCAGTGGGCGAGGTCGGCGAGCTGTACATCGGCGGTGTCCAGGTCGCGCGCGGCTACCTGCACCGGCCTGACCTGACCGAGCAGCGCTTCACGGACAACCCGTTCGGTCCCGGGCGGCTCTTCCGGACCGGGGACCTGGCCTGCTGGAACGCCGACGGCACGGTCCAGTTCACCGGCCGCGCCGACAACCAGGTCAAGCTGCGCGGGTTCCGTGTGGAGCTCGACGAGATCAGACTTGCCATCGAGACCCACGACTGGGTCCGGCACGCGGCCGTGCTGGTCAAGAGCGACCCGAGGACAGGCTTCCAGAACCTGATCGCCTGCGTCGAACTCGACCCGAAGGAAGCCGCCCTGATGGACCAGGGAAGCCACGGTGCGCACCACCAGTCCAAGGAGAGCAAGCTCCAGGTCAAGGCCCAGTTGTCGAACCCTGGCATACGGTCCGCCGCCGAGCTCGCCGGCCTGCCCGCCCTCGGCCTGCCCGGCCGGACCGCCACGCCGACCCAGCGCAGCCGCGCCTTCGCCCGCAAGACCTACCGCTTCTATGAGGGCGGCGCTCCGGTGTCGGAGGCCGACCTGCTGAAGCTGCTGTCCCGCCGGCCCGCAGCCCTGCGCGGGCGGGAGCTCGCGGAGCTGGGCACCGACGGACTCGGTGCGATCCTGCGCAACCTCGGGCAGCACCTGAGCCCGGAGCGGCTGCTCCCCAAGTACGCCTACGCCTCGCCCGGTTCCCTCTACGCCACCCAGCTGTACCTGGAGATCACCGGCTTCCCGGGAATCCCCCCGGGCATCCACTACCACCACCCGATCAACCACCAGCTGGTGCTGATCTCCGAGCCCCCTGAGACAGAGGCCGTGGCCGGCGTTCCCCGGATCCGGGCCCACTTCCTGGGCCGCCGCGGTGCCATCGAGCCCGTCTACAAGAAGAACATCAGGGAGGTCCTGGAGATCGAGGCGGGCCACATGGTCGGACTCCTGGAAGAGGTCCTGCCCCTGTACGGCCTCGACATCGAAGCCGCCCCGTTCGTCCCGGAGGCCAAGGCCGGGCTGCGGGTCGCCGACGAGGACCACTACCTCGGCGCCTTCGACTGGGTGCCCTACCGGGGCCCCCGCACGGACGAGGACATCGACCTGTACGTCCAGATCCATCCGGGCAAGGGGCTGGACCGGCCGGCCGGACAGTACGTCTACGAGGGCGACCGGATCCGCCCCGTCTCCCGCGACCTGATCCTGCGCAAGCACGTCATCGCGATCAACCAGGCGGTCTACGACCGGGCGGGCTTCGGCATCTCGGTGATCAGCCGCGGCCCACAGGAGTGGCGGCGCTACATCGATCTCGGCCGCACGCTCCAGCGCCTGTCGATGAACGACCTCGACATCGGCTTCATGTCCTCGGGCTACAGCTCGCAGGGCGGCGACGACCTGCCCTCCGCCCGGCGGATCGACGGCATCCTGCGCGAGATCGGCCGGCCCGGCGGCGCCTCGTACTTCTTCGTCGGCGGCCGGGTGAGCCAGGAGCAGCGGCGGCACGAAGGCATGCGGGAGGACGTGGTCCACATGCGGGGGCCCGCAGAGCTGATCCGCGACGACCTGGTCAACTACCTGCCGGACTACATGATCCCGAACAAGGTCGTCGTCCTCGACGCTCTGCCGATCACCGCCAACGGCAAGATCGACCTCAAGGCTCTCGCCGTCTCGGACAAGGTGGACGTGGGGGCGGCCGATCGTCCCTTCGTGGCCCCCCGGAACGAGACCGAACGCCGGGTGGCCGGGCTGTGGAAGCAGGTGATGAAGCAGGAGAGCGTCTCCGTGCAGGACAACTTCTTCGCCTGCGGCGGCAACTCGCTGCTCGCCGTCGGCCTGATCAACCGGATCAACCGGACGTTCGGGGCCGACCTGCCGCTCGAGGTCATATTCACCTCGCCGACCGTGGAGGGGCTGGCCCGCCGGATCGTCGGCGAGTCGACGAGCGACACCTCGCGCCTGGTCCCCTTGCAGCAGGAGGGCTCCGGACGCCCCATCCACTGCTGGCCCGGTCTGGGCGGCTACCCGATGAACCTGCGGCTCCTGGGCGAGCGGCTGGGCACGGACCGGCCGTTCCTCGGGGTGCAGGCGTACGGGATCAACCCGGGCGAGGCCCCGTACCGGACGATCCGGGAGATGGCGGCCGAGGACCTGAAGGCCATCACGAGCCGGCAGCCGGAGGGGCCCTACACGGTGTGGGGCTACTCCTTCGGAGCCCGGGTCGCCTTCGAGACCGCGTACCAGCTGGAGGAGGCCGGCCACACCGTCGACCATGTCTTCCTGATCGCCCCCGGCTCGCCCAAGGTCCGCACGGACAGCGCGGCCGGCGAGGAGCGTGTCGCCACCTTCGCCAACAGGGCCTACGTGACGATCCTCTTCTCCGTCTTCACCGGCATGATCAGCGGTCCCCTGCTGGACAAGTGCCTGGCCGTGGTCAAGGACGACGAGAGTTTCGCCGGCTTCATCAGCGAGAACCTCCCGAACCTCGACATCGACCTGGTGCGCCGGATCATCCAGGTCGTCGGGACGACCTTCGAGTTCAGCTACACCTTCCGCGAACTGCGGGAGCGACGGATCTCGGCGCCCATCACCATCTTCAAGGCGCAGGGGGACGAGTACTCGTTCCTCGACGGCAGCAGTGGCTACTCCTCCGCCCCGCCGACCGTCGTCGAGTTGGAGGGCGACCACTACTCCCTGCTCAGAACACCGGACATCGACGAGCTCGCGACGGCCATCCGCCGGCGCCTGAACATCCGGAAGGACACCGTCATGCCCCACGTCAACATCAAGCACTTTCCGATGCCGCTCAGCGAGGCGCAGCAGTCCGATCTGGTGTCGGCGGTGACCAAGGCGGTCACCGATGCCTTCGGCTGCGACGAGGGGGTGGTGTCGATCGCGGTCGAGTCGATCGACAAGGAGCTCTGGAACGAGGAGGTCTACATCCCGGAGATCGTCAACCGCAGACACATCCTCGGCAAGGTACCGAACTACGGCCCCGACACCCGCTGAAAGGACGGCTGTGACTACTACGGCCCCTCTTCCCCACCAGGACATCCCGCTCGTCTTCAGTGCCGAGGTGGCCGACGCGCTCCACGAAGGCCGCCCGGTGGTGGCGCTGGAGTCCAACGTCATCACCCACGGCCTGCCGTACCCGGACAACGCCGCGACCGCCCGGAAGGTCGAGGAGGCCGTCCGGGCGGGTGGCTCGGTCCCGGCCACGATCGCTGTGGAGAGCGGCAGGATCGTGGTCGGCATGACCGACGCCGACATCGACCGGTTCGCCTCGACGCCGGGCATCCCCAAGGTCAGCAGCCGGGACATGCCCATCGTCCTGGCACAGGGCCGGATGGGCGCGCTGACGGTCGCCTCCTCCGTGGTGGCGGCCGAACTCGCGGGTATTCCGTTCTTCTCCTCGGCCGGCATCGGCGGAGTGCACCGGGGCGCGGACAGGACCATGGACGTGTCCTCCGACCTGATCCAGTTCACGCGCTCCAAGGTCGCGGTCGTGTGTGCCGGCGGGAAGAAGATCCTGGACCTCGGCCTGACGCTCGAGTACCTGGAGACCCAGTGCGTACCGGTGGTCTCGTACCGGTCGGACGACTTCCCCGCCTTCTACTGCGTGTCCAGCGGTTTCCGCAGCCCGATGCGGCTGGACGACGACGCGGTGATCGCCCGGTCGATCGAGAACCACTGGGCGCTGGGCAACAACAGCTCGTTCCTGATCACCACGCCGGTCCGGCCGGAGGAGGCGATCGACAGCGATGAGGTCGACGCCGCGATCACCGTGGCCATGGCCGCCGCCGACCGGGACGGCATCCGGGGCCAGGCGATCACGAAGTACCTGATGCGTGCGGTGGACGCGGCTACGGAAGGCCGCTCGTCCAAAGCCAACATGGCCGTGCTCATCAGCACGGCCGAGGTCGGCGGCCGACTGGCCGCGGCGCACGCCCAGCTCCGGGCCGGGTCCCGGTCCGTCCGACAGACGCCCACCGACTGAACGCGTTCCCTCGCCCACCACACACGAATGGATACGACACCATGACGAAGCTCGACCACCAGTCCACGTCCGAAGCCGAGTCCTACCGCCCGCTCGTCTCCCCGGAGCGGGTGAAGGAGATCAAGGAACTGCGCCAGGCCATGACCTCGCAGGGCAGCGGCGAGGAAGGCGAGCAGACCCACCCGTTCCTGGGCCTGACCCTGCGGGTCCCCTCGCAGGTCATGACCCCCTGCCCCGTGTCCCCGATGCTCGGCGGCGCGGTCTTCGCCGAGGTCGAACCGGGTGACCGGGTCCTCGACATGGGCACCGGCAGCGGTTCGCTGGCCCTGATCGCGGCCAAGAAGGGCGCCGATGTCCTGGCGGTGGACCTCAACCCGCACGCCGTGGCCGCCGTCCGTGTCAACGCGGAGCTGAACGGGGTCGCCGACCGCGTCGAGTCGCGCGAGAGCGACGTTTTCCGTTCGGTCGAGGGCCGCTTCGACCTGATCGTCTTCAACCCGCCGTTCCAGTGGTTCGCCGCCACCGACTACGCGGACGTCGCGGGTACCGACGCCGGCTACCAGGCACTGACCCGCTTCTTCCGCGAGGCCCGCGCCCACCTGACGGAGAAGGGCCGCGTGATCCTCTTCTTCAGCACCATGGGTGACGTGGAGTACTTCGAGAAGCTGGTGGCCGACGAGGGCTTCGACCACGAGGTGGTCTTTTCCACCACCCGGCCCGTCTTCGACGTGCAGGTCGAGTTCACCGTGCACCGCCTGTCCTGATCCCGGACACCCACCGGGGCCTCCCCCCATCGGGGAGGCCCCGGTGGCCTCAGGCCGCGCCGGTCCATCCACGCACGTCCGTACGACAGGAGCGCTACGCCGTGTCCCAACGTCTGTTCACCTCCGAGTCGGTGACCGAGGGCCATCCCGACAAGATCGCCGACCGGATCAGCGACACCGTCCTCGACGCCCTGCTGGCCCAGGACCCGCGCTCCCGGGTGGCGGTGGAAACCCTGATCACCACCGGCCAGGTGCATGTGGCCGGCGAGGTGACCACATCCGCCTGGGCCGACATCCCCGCGCTGGTGCGTGAGGCCGTCCTGGAGATCGGCTACGACTCGTCCACGAAGGGCTTCGACGGTGCTTCCTGTGGCGTCTCGGTGTCGATCGGCGCCCAGTCGCCCGACATCGCACAGGGTGTCGACACCGCGTACGAGAAGCGGGTCGAGGGCGATGAGGACGAGCTCGACAAGCAGGGCGCGGGCGACCAGGGCCTGATGTTCGGCTACGCCTGCGACGAGGCCCCGAACCTGATGCCGCTGCCGATCGAGGTGGCGCACCGGCTGTCGCGCCGGCTCGCCGAGGTCCGCAAGGACGGGACGGTCCCGTACCTGCGCCCCGACGGCAAGACCCAGGTGACCATCGAGTACGACGGTGACAAGGCGGTCCGGCTGGACACGGTGGTGGTCTCCTCGCAGCACGCGAGCGGCATCGACCTCGACGCCCTGCTGACCCCCGACATCCGCGAGCACGTGGTGGAGTACGCGCTGGCAGGCCTGGTGGAGGACGGCATCAAGCTGGACACCGAGGGCTACCGGCTGTTGGTGAACCCGACCGGCCGCTTCGAGATCGGCGGCCCGATGGGCGACGCCGGCCTGACCGGCCGCAAGATCATCATCGACACCTACGGCGGCATGGCCCGGCACGGCGGCGGCGCCTTCTCGGGCAAGGACCCGTCCAAGGTCGACCGCTCCGCCGCGTACGCGATGCGCTGGGTCGCCAAGAACGTGGTGGCCGCCGGTCTCGCCGCACGCTGCGAGGTCCAGGTCGCCTACGCGATCGGCAAGGCCGAGCCCGTCGGTCTGTTCGTCGAGACCTTCGGCACCGCCAAGACCGACGTGTCCAGGATCCAGAACGCCATCACGGAGGTTTTCGACCTCCGCCCGGCCGCGATCATCCGCGACCTCGACCTGCTCCGCCCGATCTACGCCCAGACCGCCGCCTACGGCCACTTCGGCCGTGAGCTGCCCGACTTCACCTGGGAGCGCACCGACCGCGCCGAGGCCCTCCGCGCGGCCGCTGGGATGTGATCATGGACATCGCCGTCACTGGATCCATCGCCACCGACCACCTGGCGACCTTCCCCGGGCGCTTCGCCGAGCAGATCATCCCCGAGCGCCTGGCGACGATCTCCCTGTCGTTCCTCGTGGATGACCTTCAGGTGCGCCGGGGCGGCGTTGCCGCGAACATCTGCTTCGGGCTGGGCCGGCTCGGGCTGGGCCCGGTGCTGGTCGGCGCCGCCGGCACGGACTTCGCCGAGTACGACGGCCGGCTGCGCGCCTCCGGTGTGGACACCGGATCGGTCCGGCTCAGCACCACGCACCACACCGCCCGCTTCATGTGCACGACCGACGTCGACCACAACCAGATCGCCTCCTTCTACCCGGGCGCCATGGTGGAGGCCCAGGAGATCGACCTGGCCGAGGTCGTGGACCGCGTCGGCGACCTCGACCTCGTCCTGGTCGCCCCCGACGTGCCGGAGGCGATGGTCCGCCACACCAGGGCGGCGCATGCCGCCGGCATCCCGGTCGCGGCCGACCCCTCGCAGCAACTGGCGCGGCTCGACGAGGAGTCGACCCGGCTGCTCGTGAACGGGGCTCGGTTCCTCTTCACCAACGCGTACGAGAGCGCGCTGCTGCGGCAGCGGACCGGGTGGAGCGAGGCCGAGGTGCTGGCGCGCGTCGGCGTGTGGATCGTCACCCGGGGCGCTGACGGGGTCTCGATCCTGACCGCCGGCGGGCCGGCCGAGCACGTGCCCGCCGTCACGACGGACCGGCCCACCGACCCCACCGGCGTGGGCGACGCCTTCCGGGCCGGCTTCCTCGCGGGCCTGTCCCGGGGGCTGCCCCACCGCCGCGCGGCCCAACTGGGCTGTGCCGTGGCCACGATCGTTCTCGAGTCCTTCGGCACCCAGGAGTACAAGCTGCTTCCCCGGGACCTGTCGGAGCGCATACAGCGGGCCTACGGGGCCGAGGCCGCGGCGGACATCGGAGTATGGCCCGGGGAGTCCGCGTGACGGAGCTGCGCGAGCTCCTCGCCACCGGGACCCTCTCGTTCTCCTTCGAGTTCTTCCCGCCCCGGACGGAGGCGGGCGCAGCCGCCCTGTGGGAGGCGATCCGCCGGATCGAGGTTTTCACCCCGAGCTTCGTCTCGGTCACCTACGGGGCCGGGGGATCGTCCCGGGATCGCACGGTCGAGCTGACGAAGCGGATCGCGGCGGAGACCACCCTGCGCCCGGTGGCCCACCTGACGGCGGTGGCGCACTCGGTCGCCGAACTGCGGCACGTGATCGGCCAGTACGCGGACGCCGGCGTCCGGGACGTCCTGGCCCTGCGCGGGGACCCGCCGGGCGACCCGAACGCGCCCTGGATCCAGCACCCGAGCGGCTTCTCCCACGCCTGGGAGCTGGTCCGGCTGGTGCGGGAATCGGGTGGGTTCAGCGTCGGCGTGGCCGCATTCCCCGAGCGCCATCCGCGCTCCCTGGATTGGGAGTCCGACGTCCGGCACTTCGTGGCCAAGTGCCGTGCGGGCGCGGACTATGCGGTCACCCAGATGTTCTTCCGGGCCGAGGACTACCTACGGCTGCGGGACCGGGTCGTGGCGGCGGGATGCGACATCCCCATCATCCCCGCGATCATGCCCGCCACGGACGTCCGGCAGATCGCCCGGTTCGCCGAGCTGAGCGGGGCCACGTTCCCGGAGGACCTGGCCCGGCGACTGGAGGCGGCGGTCGGCGGGCCGGCAGGCCGGCGGATCGGCGTCGACTTCGCGGTGGCCATGGCCGAGCGGCTGCTCGCCGAGGGCGTTCCCGGCCTGCACTACATCACGCTCAACCGGTCCACGGCGACCTCGGAGATCCACCGCGCGCTGCTCGGCTCCGGCCTGACCGCACGTGCCCCGGCGGCCCGGACCTGAGCCCCTGCGCAACGGTCGGGGACGAGCCGGGGCAGCCCTCCGCCCGCATCGGGTGGGGGCTGCCCCGGCTCGTCCGCGCGCGCCTGCGTTCACTCCTCCTCGATGCCCAACAGCTCCAGGAAGGCCGCGGCCGCCGGGGTACGGCTCTCCCCGCCCCAGATCACGTACTCGGCGCGGGCCGGTGCGTCCGTGACCTCGATCGTGGCCATCCCGGCCAGGCCCTCGACGTACGCGGGCGGGAGCAGGGCCACGCCCAGGCCCGCGCCGACCAGACGGACCAGGTAGTCCGCGTTGGTCACCTCGAAGGCGACCTCGCGGGTGAGGCCGGCGGCGGTGAAGGCCAGATCGGACTGGGCCCGGCCGGCGGTCTTCGCCGGGAGGTCCACGAACACCTCCGAGGACAGCCGGCGGAGGTCGACCGAGGACTCGCCGGCGAGCGGGTGGTCCGGGGAGACCACGGCGACCAGCCGCTCCCGGGCCAGCTCCCGGGCCTTGACGCCCCGGGGGCGGGCCGTGACGGGGATGCCGAGAAAGGCCACCTCGATCTCGCCCTCCCTGACCCGCTCGACGAGCTCGTCGCTCGCTCCCACGCTGAGGCTGATCCGGGCCTTCGGATGGCGCTGGTGGAAGTCCCGGAGGACAGCGGGAATGTCCACGGCCGCGACGGTGGGGATCAGCCCCACCGCGAGGCGTCCGCGCACCTCCCCGACGGCCGCTGCGACCTCGGCGGCGGCCCGCTCCGCCGCGTCCAGGCACTGGCGGGCCGCGGGCAGGAAGGCCGCGCCCGCCGGGGTCAGCCGGACCCGGCGGCTGGTGCGTTCGAAGAGCCTCGCACCCAGTTCCTTCTCCAGGCGCGCGATCTGGTGGCTGAGCGCGGACTGGACCACCAGGCAGCGTTGGGCGGCCCTCGTGAAGTTGTTCGTCTCGGCCACCGCGATCACGTACCGCATCTGCTGGAGCTCCATGGATCCATCGTGATACGAGATCCATCAGGTGACAAGCATGTGTTGGACTGATGGATACCTCTGGCCCGACACTGGTGACGACCGCGCACGGCAGGAACGCCCCCGGGCCGATTCCGCCGGACGAGCCCGTGATCGGGGCCCCTCCGGCGTGCCCGGAAACCGTTCCCGGACTTCCCCCTCCCTCACCTGGGCGCACACCCGCCGAGGCATGCCCTCGCGCGCCTTCGTGCAGCGACATCGAAAGGACGAAGCGACCGCCATGAGCACCACGCCACCGCGTTCCGAGACGACCATCGCCGACATCTGGGTGGACCCCCGCTGCCCCTGGGCGTGGATCACCTCACGCTGGATGCTGGAGGTGGAGCAGGTCCGGCCGCTGGAGACCCGGTTCCACATCATGAGCCTGTCGGTCCTCAACGAGGGCCGTGAGGTCCCGGAGAAGTACCGCCAGGGCATGATCGACGGCTGGGCCTGCGTGCGTGTGTGCGTCGCGGCACAGCAGCGGCACGGCAACGAGGTGCTGCGTCCCCTCTACAACGCGATGGGCCGGCTGATCCACCACGACAGGGCCGGGCTCGGCCCCGACATGATCCGCGCCGCCCTGGCCGAGGCGGGTCTGCCCGCCGACCTCATCGAGGCCGCGGACGACACCTCCTGGGACGAGCCGCTGCGCACCGAGCACCACCAGGGGATGGATCCGGTGGGCTCCGAGGTCGGCACGCCCGTCATCCACGTACCCGGCGCGGACGGGAAGCCGCTGGCGTTCTTCGGCCCCGTGCTCACCCCCGCACCTCGGGGCGAGGCGGCCGGAACTCTGTGGGACGGCGTGCTGGCCGTGGCGAGCGTCGACGGCTTCTTCGAGCTGAAGCGTGGTCGTGACCGCGACCCGATCTTCGACTGAGCGGGCTGTTCGGACGTCGGGAGCCCTGGTGACTCCTACGGGATTCGAGGCGAGATGAAGAGCAGACAGAACGTACTCACGGCGGCGGTGACCGGCCTGGCTCCGGCTGTCTGGGGCAGCACCTATCTGGTGACCACCGAGCTGCTGCCACCGGACCGTCCGCTCCTGGCGACCACCATGCGCGCCCTGCCCGGTGGCCTGGTCCTGCTGGCCCTCGGCCGGAAGCTTCCGATCGGCGTCTGGTGGTGGCGCGCGCTGATCCTGGGCGTGCTGAACATCGGCGCCTTCAACTTCCTGCTCTTCTTCGCGGCGTACCGGCTGCCGGGCGGCATCGCCGCCATGATCATGTCGGCCCAGCCCATGTTCGTCGTGATCCTCGCCGCTCTCTTCCTCGGCGAGAGGATCAGAGCTGTCCACGCCCTGGCCTGGGCCATGGGTGTCGTGGGGGTGGTGCTGCTCGTCTTCAAGGGCACGGCGACCCTCGACACCGTCGGAGTCCTCGCGGCGGTCGGCGGAGCCCTGTGCATGGCCCTGGGCATCGCGCTGACCAAGCGGTGGGGCCGGCCCGAGGGCGTCGGTGTGCTGACGTTCACCGGGTGGCAACTCACGGCGGGCGGTCTGGTCCTGCTGCCGTTCTGGCTGGCGCTGGAGGACTTCCCCGACACGCTCACCAGCTCCAACATCATCGGGTTCGCCTACCTCATCACGTTCGGCGCGGTCCTGAGCTACATGGTCTGGTTCCGCGGCATCGGGCGCCTGCCCGCCGTCGCGGTCTCCTTCCTCGCCCTGGGCAGCCCCGTCGTGGCGACGCTGCTGGGCTATGTCGTCAAGGACGAGACGCTGTCCGTCCTGCAGATCGTCGGCATGGCCGTCGTCTTCGCGGCGATCGTGCTCGGCCAGCCGCGCGCACCCGGACCGAAGCCGGAAGAGACCTCCCCCGCCCCACCCGGCACCACCGTCTCGCACGTCCCCGACGAACCCGCTCTGAAACAGGAACACAGCGGATAAACGGCGGGCGCACCGTCCCTCGCCATGCTCCCCGCCGCATCCCGGCGGCCCGAGGCATGCGCGTACCCACGCCTGACCACATCCGGAGAGACGACATGAGCCTTCAAGAAGAGACCAACCCACCCGCCACAGCAGAGAATCAGGTGTCCCCGGCCCGGGGCTGGCTGGGCGTGGCCGCCATCACGGCCAGCCTGTTCGTCTTCCTCACCACCGAACTGATGCCGATCGGCCTGCTCACCCCGCTCAGTGAGAGCCTCGACGTCTCGGTCGGCGCGGCCGGCCTCATGGTCACGGCGCAGGGCATCGCGGCCGGCCTCGGCGTGCCGTTCATCGTGGCGTGGAGCCGGCGCGTCAACCGGCGCAGACTACTGGTCACGCTGCTGGCCGTCCTGGCCATCGGCAACCTGGTCACCGCGATCGCCCCGAACTACCCGCTGATCCTGGGCACCCGCCTGATCATGGGTTTCGCCAGTGGTGTCTTCTGGGCCATCGGGGTCACCATGGCCATGCGCATCGTCCCGGAGAGGCACGCCAACCGGGCCGCCGCCGTCGTGATGTCCGGCATCTCGATCGCCACCGTCGTGGGTATCCCGCTCGGCACCCTGCTGGAGAGTGCCACTGACTGGCGCACCACCTTCCTGATCTGGGCCGGCCTCAGCGCCGTGGTGTTCCTCGCGGTTGCCGCCACCGTCCCGTCGCTGCCCTCGGCCAATGCGGTCTCGGTCCGCGAGGTCTTCACCCTGCCGGTCAGGAACCTGCAGCTGCGGGTGGTCCTGATCATGGTCGTGCTCTTCGTCCTCGGCCACTTCGGCGCCTACACGTTCGTCCGGCCCTACCTGGAGGAGAGCACCTCCGCCACCGTTGGCTTCATCACCGTCGTCCTCATCGTCTTCGGCATCGGTGGCGCGGTCGGCAACTTCATCGGCGGACACACCGTCAACAAGAGCCTCCGCGGCAGCTTCGTCGTGGGCGGCCTGATCATGGTCGCCTCGCTCGTCCTGCTGCTGGCCATCGGCGCCAACAAGGCCGGCGTGATCATCGCCATGATCCTCTGGGGTCTCGCCTTCGGTGTCGTCCAGATCAGTCAGATCAACATGACGCTCTCGGCCGCTCCCGAGCAGTTCGAGGCCGCGATGTCGCTCAACACCATGGCCTACAACACCTGCATCGCCCTGGGCGCCCTCGTCGGCGGCCTGTTCGCCGACCACGTGGGCGTCACGAGCGTCGTCTGGTTCGGCATCGTCCTGGTCGCTCTCGCCGTGGTCCTCCGCGCCTCCACCGGCCGCCGGACCACGCCGGCGAGCTGACCCCTCCCGACCACCGAAGCGCGGTCCCGGGGTCCGCCCTCACACCGAGGGCGGACCCCGGGAAGGGACGTCGCGCGCAATCCCCCGCCGCGACGACCCGTACCGCCTCCGGTGCCGTGGGCGCGTGTTCCGGCCGGCGACGGCGGAGCACGCGCCCGCTTCTTGTTCCCTGCGGGGACTCCCGCCCCGCACCATCCGCCGTGCCGCCGCCGCGGCACGGCGCTCACAGAAGGCCACGGCACCGCCCCATGACGACCCCCACCGACCGCACCACCCGGGCCGACCGCACCGAGCCCGCCGCCTCCGTCGGTGCACTGGCCCGGGACCTGGCCGACGACCTGACCGCGGGCCGTTGGACACCGACCCAGCTGGACCGGCACCTCGCCCGGTTCCTCGTCACCGCGTCGGCGGGCGACGGGCAGCTCACGGCGGAACGGCTCCGAACAGCGCTGTGGGAGGGCGGCGAGCCCTGGCTCCGGCAGCCGGACAGCCGCTTCGCATCCCTGCTGGCCCGGTTGGCCCCCGGCACGGCATCCGTCCTGGACGACGCGACGGTCCATGCCCTGCTGCACCGCCTGACCCCGCGCACGTGACGCGTCACCACGGCCCCTGATGCCCCGTTCGGGAACTGAACCGGCCCGGCCCGCCCGTCCGACGCCTACGCACGCGGGTACCGGAACCAGGCGCCCGGCGGCGTCGGCATCCGTACGCACCCGCGGACGACCGGCGCCAGACACTCCACCTGCGGCCCCGCCGAGCTGCGCCGCTGGACCGCGACCTCCCACCGGCATGGCTCGCGAACACTCGCCCACCCGTACGCGTCGGGCCTCGCATGCCCAGGTACTGGTCCGAGACGCTCTGCTGGATCGCCGTGGCGCCCAGTTCAGCCTGCGCCGCCTCGCCGGCTCAAGCACCGCTTGTGGGTCCACCATCTGGAAGCGCCCATCGATCTCTCGCCCCGGCCCAACGATCAGCGACCTGTGCGCGGACGGCACAGGCCGCCCAACCCGCACCACCACAGGTCGGACGGCCTTTCGCCGTACGTATCGCATGTCGAAGCGGAACGTCGAGCGCAGAGCTGTGACCTGCGGAAATGACCCTTCCAGAGGCCATCCCAGCATCATCCCAGCACGGGAGGGCATCCCAGCACACACACCGAGCACTCAGCGATCAGTAGTGATATCGGGCAGCGAGGATGACGATCTCCTTGTCCGTCACCAGGTAGACGAGGCGGTGCTCGTCGTCGATCCGCCGCGACCACGCCCCGGGCAGGTGGTACTTCAAGGGTTCGGGCTTGCCGATCCCTGAGAACGGGTCACGCTTGACGTCCTCGATGAGCTTGTTGATCCGGGCGAGCATCTTGCGGTCGTTCTTGAGCCAGGACGTGTAGTCCTCCCAGCCCTGATCCTCGAAGACAAGCCTCACCCGGCACCCGCACCAGCGTCCGCCGAGTCCGGATCGATCAGCTCGCGCTCCGAGACGTTGATGTGGGCCAGGGCGTTCTCGTACGCCCTGAGCAGCCGGCGAGCGTTCGCCGGCGAACGCAGCAGGTACGAGCCCTCGCGCAGCGCAGCGTAATCCTCGGCCGAGACGAGCACGGCATTGCCGTGCTTGGAGACGATCTCGATGGCTTCGTGGTTCTCGTTGACCTTCTTGATCAGTGGAAAGAGTTCCTTGCGGGCTTCGCTCGCGGTTATGGACATGTCCCGACCTCTCCCATCAAGTGGTACCTAATAACGTACCACTCTCGGCGTCTCTCAGGAGGGGAACGACTGATGGATGCTCAGCTGTCCCAGCACCATCCCAGCACGGGGAGAAGCCAAGGGCCCGCCTCCGAGGAGGCGGGCCCTTCTGACCCGCGGGTCTGTCCCGTGAGCGACGTGGCGCTCATCCAGACGCTCAGACGTTGAAGCGGAATGCCTGCGGCCCGATCCTGACCTGCGGCGGAGCCCCACCCAGGGCTCTGACCTGGGATTTCCCGGTTGGCACGCGTTGGCTCCCGACGGCTGTTTACGAGTGTCCTGCGGACTGACTGCGGACTGGCCGGGGGCTCCAGGGCGGCGAAATCCCTGGCACACCGGCGGAGCCCGCAGGAAGACCGCGCAGGTAAGCGACTCCTACCCCTGCCCGTGCTGCGGGCACCGCGCGCTGGGCACGGCGCCCGTCTCGTACGAGATCCGGCCGATCTGATTCCGGGAGGACGACGAGGTCCAGCTCCGCCGGCCATGGGTAGCGGAGCGAGCAACAAGTTGCGCGTGCCGCGAGTGCACCTGTTCCGCACCGCCCATCGCGACTGACTCGGCAGTCGCGAGATGCTCTTAGTCCGTGTACGGATCAGTCAGCGCCAACGGCGTCCGGGCCGCTTCCAGAGCCGACCCCGGAAAGGCGGGCCCGGCGGTGTAGAAGCGGGCACGGGTGCGGCCGACCGGCGTCAGGACCTCCCCCGCGACCAGGTCCCGCAGGTCGCGTTGGGCCCGCTGCAGGCTCAGGTCCTCCGTTCGTTCGTAGCGTGTACGACGCACCCGCCCGGACATCGCCACATCGTGCAGGGCGGAAACCACCCTCTCGTCCAGCCCCCGGCCCTCCGCGAACTCACCCAGCACGAGCCACACCCGACTCGAACGATCCAGGCGATCGCGTACGGTCTGCACCTGCTGGTGGTAAGCGGTGAGGTTGAAACGGATCCAATCGGAGACGTCTTGGTCGGGGCGGTAGGTGGCCCCCCGACGCTGCAACTCGCGGTAGTACTCCCAGGTATTGCCAGGGCGCCCCAGCCAAGCTTCGATCGAGGAGAACTCGGGAGCCAGTTCTCCCTGCCTCGCGATCATGAGCGTTTGGAGAGATCGGGACATGCGGCCGTTGCCATCCGCCCATGGGTGGATGGCAACAAGGTGGAGATGCGCCATGGCGGCCCGCACCAGCGGATGCGGGCCGTCGTCCGCGTTCAGCCACTCGACCAGTTCACCCGTCAACGCAGGCACCTCGGCTGCGTCCGGTGCCGTATATGCCGCGATGCTGGGGTCGCGGGCGTCTGTCACGTACACCGCTCCACGGCGCCACTGCCCGGCCGGCTTCCGCGGGGTGTGCCGGTGTCCCTGCAGCATCCAGTGGAGCGCATTGAGCAGCTCCTTGCTGTACCGGAAGTCCGCGACGTCATGCAGCGTCTGGATATAGGTCATCATCCGCTGACAGGCCAGCGTCTCCTCGCGATCCTCCTCGGAGACGTCGACATCCCGCTCGCCCTCCAGCAGGTCCTCGACGTCGACCGTGGACACTCTGAAACCCTCGATCGAGTTGGAGGCCGCCACCGCATCGGCAGTCAAAAACTTGCGCAACCCTTCAGTCCGCTTCACCGGAGTGGACCGGACCTGGAGGCGCAACGAGCGACGAAGATCTTCGATCTCGCCGAGAACGCGCTGACCCTCGGCGGTGAGAGCGGGCGTGGGGAAGAGCATGCCCCTACCATGGATTGACGCAAACATTACGTCAATGCGTCAGTATTCATCGACACCTCGACATCGATCCTTCACCGGAACGACGAAGAGGTCGAGCCCGCAAGAGGGACAGGGGGCGGCAGCCTGCGCCTCGATGGCGGCAGAGCTGGTGAGAGGCGGGGCCAGACCGCGGTCATGGCGCCCATGAGCGTCACGCGCCATGCGAACGCCGAGGCGACCGAACGAGCATCTACCATCATTCAGGCCCCGGTGTTGCGACGGCCGGTTGAGTCCGGGCCGCTGCCGCGGTCCGAATGCACAACGCAGCCGGGCCAGGCCGAACCGCTCTGCGGACTGCTGCGGACAGCGCGACGGCCTGACTCGCGATCCCGCAGGTCAGGCCGCCTCCATACATGCGATCAGACGTTGAAGCGGAATCTGTAGTACAGGGCTCCCACCTGCGGAAACGCGGGTTTTGCAGGGGTCATCCCAGCACCATCCCAGCACGGGTGCTCGATCCCAACACCACGCCGGCCAGGCGGCCCTCGTACGCCTATGCAGCTCGAGCGTCAGCGCTCCAGCTCGCCTCCTCCGACGGCAGGGACGTCGCATCCGGGGGCGCGGGCCGCGTGGCGCGCTGCAGTACCTCCCGGCAACGGTCCCACGCGCTGGGCAGCAGTGAGCTTGATCCGCTTTGACGGACATTCGAGATCAGGGGTTCAGCCCCGGGAGGATGTCCATCATGGAGAGCATGGGGAAGAAGAAGCCT